>JAAFHU010000155.1 GCA_013297645.1 Actinomycetota bacterium | reverse complement strand
TCCCGCTCATACGGTGTCGGCTGGCACCTGGCCCACCAGTTCCGCGACCAACTCTCCCCCGCCATGCGGTCTGCGTTCGATGCAAACGCCCGCTCGAAAGTCGTCTTCGCGCTCGGCCCCGACGACGCCCGCGACATGGCCCGCATGGCTCCTCGTCTAGTGGGGGAGGACTTCCAGTCACTCGCCCCCTACGAGATCTACGCCACCCTCGTCGACCGCGGAGCACCCTCTGGATGGTTCTCCGCCAAGACGCTGCCACCCGAGAAGCCGACCGGACACGGCGATCGGATTCGCAGAGCAAGCCGCGACCAGTACGGCAGGACGACCGCGAACGAGATGCCGCAGCCCACGCCTGAGCCGCCGCGAGCGGAGCCGGGATCGCACCGGCGAGCGAGGCGAGCATGAGTGCCCGACGTGTTGCCCGCAAGTGTGGTGTGACCTCTGGGAGGAGTATTCCGGTCGCTATTCCGGCCACGACGACCACCACCGGCCCACAGGCCCGCACCGTGGCCGATTGTGGCGGCAACTGGGATGGGACTCCGCTGCTTTACCGCACCGGTTCACCGTCCCGTGGAGGCCACCCATGACCGCCACCTGGACCCCCTATCGAATCCGGCAACTCTCCGAACAGCTGACCGAACGAGACCGGCAGATCCTGACAAGCCTCGAGCAGTACCGACTGCTCTCAACCCGACTCATTCAGCGCCTGCACTTCCCCGCCATACCGCTGGGCGATCACTCCAGCATCTCCGCAGCCACTCGCGGCACCACCCGAGTGCTCGGTCGGCTCGAGCAGCACGGGCTGATCACGCGACTGCCGCGTCGCATCGGCGGAATTAAGCACGGCTCGTCCGGCATCGTCTGGCAACTGGCCGCAACCGGCGAACGGTACTTGCGAGCGCAACGTGCAGATGGGCAGCGTCGTCGCTTCGTCACACCGACAACGACGTTCATGGAACACACGCTCGAAGTCGCCGAGCTGGCCGTGTGCCTGATCGAGAAGTCCCGCAGCGGTGCCGTCGAGGTACTGAGCCTTCAGACCGAACCCGCCTGCTGGCGCGAGTACACCTCCCCCAGCGGATCGCCCCTCTCGGTAAAACCGGATCTTGCCGTGGTGACTGCCGACACCGACTTCGAGACCCACAGCTTCGTGGAAGTCGACCGCGCCACCGAACACGGCCCAGCAGTACTTCGAAAGTGCCGCGCCTACCAGCAGTACTTCCGAAGCGGCATCGAGCAAAACCGCACCGGAGTGTTCCCGCTCGTTGTCTGGGTGACCCCGGACGAGCGTCGCGCCGACCGTCTGCGGCGCAGCATCGCCGATGACCCAAGCCTTCAGACGGCCCTGTTTCACGTCACCCCGAAGGAGAACGCGCTGCGCGTTCTCGCCCCGGATGCAACCCCTAACCCGAAAGGAGGAACGACATGACACCAACCATCACCACCCCGGATCAGACCGACAAGGCACGGCAGATCATCACCCTGATGATCGCCCTCGACCCCGAAGCGCAAGGACACACCCTCGCCCGACTCGTCGCGGCAACCCTGCACAGAGGCCCCGGCACAGCCCTGGAGCACTTCGCCTCCACCGGCACCCTCGACCCCGACGCGGCACTCGCTGAACTCAACGAGCTGCGCGTTCCCCTCGAGCAAGAGGACTGGATCGACACCCTCGGCCGCTACATCCTGCTCAACGCCGGAGCACGCTCATGACCGAACGCGAACCCACACCCCGCAGCCACGAGCAGCTCGACCTCGAACGCCTCAGGCGTGCGGGGAACCGCTTCGAGAACGCCATCACCCTCGGCATCGAAGCTGCCCGATCAGCAGGCCGTGAGATCGATGACGGCACCGCACAGCTCATCGCCCACGTCCTGGGACGAGGCCTTGGCCGCGACTCGCAACTAGCCGAACACGGTCGCACCCGACAGGGCGACCCGGAGGCCATGCGCGCCGAGTTCATGACGCTCTGGGAACACCCGCGCACCGGCGGCCTAACCCGCGAATGGATCAACTGGCTCGGCACCTACCTGCTGCGCTCCGAGCTCGTCCCGGATGTGCCTGAAGGTGATCGGGTGGAAGCGGCGCGTGCGCTGCCGCGCAGCACTCTCGTCACCGATCAGCTGAACGTCGGAGGCGTCACCCTCACGGTCAACATCCCCGCGAGCCTCACTGGCCCAGAACTGCGCGAGGTCGTCACGCGCCTGGAGCAGCTGCCGGAGATCTTCGAGCAGTCCTTCCACGCGTTCCTCACCCTGCCCGACGTCGATGCGTCAGCGGAGAACGTGGCCGACCTGTTCGAGCAGTACTTCGTCGGACGCTTCGAATCCGAAGACGACGCCATCGACGGCCTCACCCCCATCGATGAGTGGGAAACACGACTGGGCGAGTGGACAGCGGAGCTCGGTCTGCCGGCAGAAGCAGTGGCGCTGGACCGGTCGGTCATCAGCGCACAACTGCGTGAGGTGTACGACGTAGTCGAGATGGAAGGCCGCATCTATGCCTTCATCCGGTAGCCCGCCCAGCGTCCCGAATCACCCTCCAGGGGTGTTCTCCCACGGCAGACTACGAGCGATGCGGAATAGTCAACAGGCCCGGAATTCCGGGCCTGGCGAGGTAAAATGGGAGGGTAAACGGAGACCAAAGCCGATGTTCACGACCGCATCGGGCCAGCGTCCCAGCCCATTCCTGAATGGGGCGCCCACTCCACCACCTCTCTCTCGAAAGCACCGCTTCGAGACTGCTCTCACTCCCACGGAAGGAGGGCAGTCATGAGCCTGCCCGAGAACCCCACCACCTCCGCCTTCGTCGCAGCACCCCCACGACTACCCGACATCGCCCCGCACGTTGAGGTGGGGCCAAGCGAGACAACGATCATCAACCCGATCGCTGACGTCGTCGCACCCGCCGGATCGCGGGCCGTGGTCTACCTACGGGTGTCATCCAAGGGGCAGGTCAACACCGACTACGACCCCGAAGGCATCTCGATCCCCGCCCAACGTCAGTCCTGCCAGCGGAAGGCTGAACAGCTCGGGCTGACCATCGTCGCCGAGTACGTCGAGGCAGGTATCTCAGGAACAGAGATGACCAAGCGGGTCGCTTTCCAGCAGATGCTGGAGCGCATCCGGCGCGACAAAGACGTCGACTACGTCATCGTCTACAAGCTCTCGCGCTTCGCACGGAACCGCACCGACGATGCCATCGTCATGGCCGACCTGCAGAAGCGCGGCGTGACCCTGATCTCCGCAACCGAGTCGATCGACTCCACCCCGGTCGGGCAACTCATGCACGGCATCCTCGCCGCATTCAACGAGTACCGCTCCCGCGAGGACGGAGCTGACATCGCTTACAAGATGGGGCAGAAGGCACGAAAGGGCGGGACGCTCGGGCGTACTCCGCTTGGCTACTTCAACACCCTTGAGCGTGTTGACGGTCGCGAGTTTCGCGGAGTCGCGGTCGACGAAGATCGCGCGCCATTCGTCAAGCTCGCCTTTGAGCTCTATGCCAGCACCGAGCTCACCATGGAAGAGATCGCCGAGCAGTTGGAGGATCGCGGTCTCACCACCCGGCCAACCCCCAAGCGGAGAGCGCAACCCGTCTCTGCGTCAATGCTGTCCCGGTTGTACCGCAACCGCTATTACCTGGGTGAAGTGACTTACAAGGGTGAGATCTTCGAGGGCCGTCACCCGGCCATCGTGAACCGGGATGTCTTCATGAAGGTGCAGCGGCGACTGGAGAGCACCGGCAAGGCCGGCGAGAGGAAGCGCGTTCATCACAGCTACCTCAAAGGGAGCCTGTGGTGTGGCGAGTGCTTTGCAGAACGAGGCCTCAGCGACAGCCGAATGGTGATTCAGCGTGCCCTCGGAAGAAACGGATCCGACTACTTCTACTTCTTCTGCCGCGCAAGACAAGAGGGCATCTGCACGTCACGCCACTTGCCTATCGATGCTGTGGAGGACGCAGTGATCGATCACTACCGAACCGTGCAACTCCGACCCGAATTCATCGGCTACGTCGAAAGCCAAGTTGACGATGCACTCGATGATCAAGTGAAGGCTCAGCGCGAGTGGAAGAACCAGCTAGAGGCGCGGCGAAACGAACTAGACGCAAAGGCAGCAAACCTGGTCGAGCTAGTCGCTGACGGAGGCATGGCCGTTGAGCTGGCCAAGCAACGGCTCCGCCAGATCGAAATGGACCGCGCGGACATCGACACACAACTCGCCACGGTCGTCCATGACCTTTCGGCGGGGGTCGAGTACCTCAAGGGATGGTTGGAGCTTCTTCGCGATCCTCACGCCCTCTACGTCCGTGCCAGTAATGAGATGCGTCGACGACTCAACCAAGCGATCTTCGTTCGAATCTTCATCGCTGACGAGGGTCGGGTCGTAAGTGAGTTGTCTGAACCAGCGCGGCTCTTGCTTGAAGCGCAAAGTCGCTGGCAGTCCATGCACGCCGGAGACGGCATCGCCGCAGGCGACACAACGACCATCACAGGACCTCAAGAACGAACAACCACCGACGAGGTCGATGGTTGGAGTAAGGACTATTTGGTGGACCTGAGGGGATTCGAACCCCTGACCTCCTCGATGCGAACGAGGCGCGCTACCAACTGCGCCACAGGCCCGTGGTGCGTCGACCACATTACCATTCGCGCGCGAGGCGCTCGACCGGCTGCGGGGCGGGCTTAGCTCGCGGCGCGGCGGCGCTGCAGCACCTCGTCGAGGTCGGGCGCGCGCGTCGGCAAGCCCTCGACGAGCCCCATGCCGGCGAAGCGGCTGGCGGCAGGTCGCTCGACTCGCGGTGCCTCCCCTTCCGAAGTTAGGGAAGGCGCTGCGGTGCGGTCGACGGATGCCGCGGCGAGAGCCGCCGCGCGCTGCGCCCGCTCGGCTTCAGCCGCCGCGGCAGCGAGTGCGGCCGCGTGGTCGAGAGCCGGAGCCACGGCCCCAGCAGGCACAACCGGCGCGCTGAGGTAGCTCGGCTTGGGCAGCGGCACGGGCGTCCACTCGCGGCGCGCGACCGCGGGCGCTCGGCGCACTGGGAACGCCAGATCGACGAACTCGGGGGCGGCGACGCCCGCGACGGGAGCTGTGCGGCGGCGCTGCGCGCGCGCGAGGCCCGTGAGGAGCATCCCGCCGCTGATCGCGACGAAGGCGGCGAAGCCCGCCCAGGCCCAGGCCCCGACAACCACGGCGACGACGATGCCGACGAGGGCGAGCAGCGTCGTGAGCGAGGTGAGCGCCCGCGAGCGGCGCAGACGGCGCTGGCCGAGACGCGCGGCGTCCATCTCGGCCATGAGACCAGGGG
>JAAFHU010000154.1 GCA_013297645.1 Actinomycetota bacterium | reverse complement strand
GACCGGCGTCGTGCTCGTCGGCCACAGCGGGGGAGGAGCCATCGCCTACGCGGCCGCCGACGCCCGGCCCGACGCGGTCGCCCGCATCGTCTATGTCGACAGCGGCCCGCTCGCCGACGGCGACTGCATCAACGACCAGTTGCCGGTCATCAACGGCGAGGTGCCGCTGCCCGACTGGTCGGTGTTCGACGTCGACAGCCTGAGGGACCTCGACGACGAGCTTCGCGAGCACTTTCGCGCGATCGCGGTTCCCGAGCCGCTCGGCGTCACTTCTGACAAGCAGCAGCTGGGCAGTGCGCGGCGCTTCGACGTGCCCTCGACGGTGATCTGCTGCGAGATGTCGAGCGACGTCTTCCGCGAGCTCATCGACCAGGAGCACCCCTACGTGGCCGAGCTCGGCAAGGCGACGAATTACGAGCTCGTCGACCTGCCGACCGGGCACTGGCCGCAGTTCACGAAGCCGGCGGAGTTGGCGCAGGTGATACTTTCGGCCCTCGACCGCTAGTCAGGTCGATTCTTTCGGCGATCCATCTTCGATGAGCTGACACCATGTGGCCATGCCGTTGAGCCAAGCGATGCTGTCGTACGTCGTCGGAGCTATCTCGGAAGTGCCGCCGGCCATCTCAATTAACCCCGTGATGGTCGAGAGCCCGCCCAGATTCTCGCTGTGTGCCCGCTTCTGGTAGTGATGCAAGGCGGGCAGTGCGTCTGCTCCCAATTTCCGCACGGCGACGAACCCGAGTTGTGGAGCTGTCAGATACCCCAGCGAAGTGCGGAGGCTTTCTAGTAGCGCCGGAGCGATCTCTTCTTCCGAGCGAACCAGCGAGAACCACGCGCCAACCAATCGTGGGCGCCAGTGCGTACTGAGCATCCATATCACTTCGTCGGTAGTTGCCTCACGCGCCCGCTCAGCTATGAATCTGGCCATCGACGGGTCGGGACTGTGAATCGGCGTCGATTGATAGATAGGGCGCACGAATTCATCGATGACTCGCTCAGCGAACTCAGGATCGTCCATTTCCCGAACGTAACTGGATTTATCAAGCCGAACAATCACCTGTGGATAAACGCACTGCTCTGCAGGGCCGCCCGTCAACAATGGCGGCATGACTTCACTCACACAGCTTCTTCGCGACGACCGCGGTGACGTGCCCGGCTGGGTGCTCATCACTCTCATGACCGCCGGGCTCGTCATCATCATCTGGGCGATCGCCGGGCCCGCGCTGAGCGGCGTGTTCGAGCAGGCGATCGACCGGGTCGTTGGCTTCTAGCAGGCTGCGCGACGACACGGGCTCGGCCGCCGCCGAGTTCGTCATGGTCGGCGCGCTGCTGACCGTGCTGACGCTGTCGGTCATCCAGCTGGGGCTCGCGCTGCACATCCGCAATACGGTGACCGATGCCGCCGCCGAGGGCGCCCGCTTCGGGGCGCTCGCCGACAATACGCTCGCCGACGGGGTCGAGCGCACGCGCGACCTCATCGCGACGGCGCTAGGGGCGGGATATGCGCAGGACGTGACGGCGAGCTATGGCAGCTACCTCGGGCATCCCGCTGCGATCGTCACCGTGCGCACGCCGTTGCCGCTGATCGGCCTCGTCGGCATCGACCGCGGACTGGAGGTCGAGGGCCATGCGGCCGTCGAGACGCTGGACTAATGACGAGGGCAGCGCCTCGCTCGAGTTCATCACCGCCGGCTTCGTGCTGCTGCTGCCGCTGGTCTACCTCGTGCTGACCATGTCGTCGATTCAGGCCGGTGCCTTCGCCGTCGAGGGGGCGTCTCGGCAGGCGGCGCGCGTCTACGTGCAGGCGCCGACGATCGCCGAGGCGAACGCCGCCGCGAGCCGTGCCGTCGAGTTCGCGCTCGCCGACTACGGCCTCGACACCGAGGGCGTGACAGTGACCGTCAGCTGCCGCCCCAACCCGGGCAACTGCCTGCAGCGCCGCGGCTTTGTCACGGTACGGGTGGCGACGAGCGTGCCCCTGCCCCTCGTGCCGCCCGTGCTCGACCTCGATGTCGGTCTCGCTGTTCCAGTGGACTCGAGTGCGACCCAGCAGGTCTCGCGGTTTGCGGGCGCCGGGTGAGAGACGACGAGGGCTCGACCCTGCTCTTGACGATCTTCTACGGCTTACTCAGCCTGGTGCTGATCCTGCTGGTCGTCGCAGCCAGCTCCCTCTACCTCGAGCGCAAGCGGCTCTTCAGCCTCGCCGACGGGGCCGCCCTCGTCGGGGCGGAGGCCTTCGACCTCAGCGACGTGACGGTGACGCCGAGCGGCCCCCGTCTCCAACTGCAGAACGCGGATGTCGTTGCCGCCGTCAGCGCGTACGTCGCCTCCACTCCCAACGGCTTCGAATCGCTGCGCATCGATCGCGCCCTCACCGTGGACGGCCGCAGCGCCACCGTGCAGCTCAGCGCCTACTGGCGCCCGCCTGTCGTCTCGCTGCTCGTTCCCGAGGGGATCCCGATCGAGGTGACGGCGGTCGCGCGGTCGGTGTTTGGATAAGCGCTGCCGGCTAGCGGGCGCGCGGTGAGTAGCGCGGCACGTAACGCAACAGGATGCCCGCGCCGATCAAGCCCAGCACGCCCATCACCCCGCTCGCGAACGCGATCGAGACGGCCGCCGTGGCGGCGCTGATGGCGAGCGGGGCCGCCGCGCTGCCGACGTCGCCCGTGAAGCGCCAGGCTCCGAGGAAGGGGGCCGGGTTTCTCTGGTCGGCGAGGTCCGCGCCGAGCGTCATGAGGATCCCGCTGCCGAGGCCGTTGGCCACCGACATGAACAGGGCGGCCGCGATGAACCAGCCGACCGCGGTCGACGCGTCGTGGGTGAGGGCGAGCGCGATGTGCCCGGCGGCGAGGCCGAGCATCGAGGGCACGGCGCTCCACAGGCGGCCGAAGCGGTCCATGATCTGGCCGCTCGCGTAGAAGAGGGCGAAGTCGACGGCGCCCGCGAGGCCGATGATGAGCGCGGTCTGCGTGTCGGCGACACCGATCGACACCGCCCACAGGGGCAGGATCACCTGGCGGCTGGCGCGCAGGGCCCCGACCAGGGCGGCCCCGGCCCCCATCCGCGCGAGCACCTGCCGGCTTGCCCAGATGGAGCGGAAGAGCCCGACGGACTCCTGCTCGACGACGGCCTCACCGGCGGTGCGCCTGGCGACGAGTGCGTCGGTCGGGTCACGCAGCACGAGAAGCAGCCCGGCGGCGCCGAGACAGCCGACGATGAAGACGAGGAATACCGACTGGGTGGTGCCGGTGAGGTGGATGACCGCGGCGCTGATCAGCGGACCGATGAAGAAGCCGAGCCGGAAGGTGCCGCCGAGGGTCGACAGCGCCCGGGCCCGGTAGGCGACCGGCACGAAGCTCGTCATGAAGGCGTGCCGGGCGAGGGCGAACACGGCGGTGGAGAGCCCGACGAGGAACATCGCGATGCCGAGCGCCCAGGGGGCGGGGGCGAGGATCGCCGCGATCAGCCCGAGCACGGAGATGAGGGCCGCATAGATCATGGCCCTGCGCTCGCCGATGCGGGCGACCACCCATCCACTCGGAATGTCACCGACGAGCTCGCCGAGCATCACCATGGCGGCGATGAGTCCGGCGAGGGCGAGGCCCGCCCCGAGGTTGGTCGCCACCAGCGGGATTATCGGCAGGATGGCGCCCTCGCCGATCGAGAACAACAGCGTCGGCAGCAGCGCGGGCAGGGCTATCGCGCGAAAGCGAAACTCGGGGGCGGCAGCCATCGCTGGCTAGATTACGCCGTCGCGGCCGCGCGCCAGCTGCGCTACTGCGCTGGGGGAGAGTACGGCGCGAAGGATTGGGTCGAGTTGGACCACACGAGAAGTCCGCTGGCCGAGCCGGAGGCATTCGTCACGGTGACGGTGAAGTAGGTCAGTGGTCGGGTGCAGTCAAAAGGGAAGTCGGATTGAGCCGTGGTGGCCAGCGCCGACCACGTCTCTGGGGCGAACTGAGGCGTCCCCGAGCTTCTGATCGACATGGTTGCCGAATTGGCGTTTGCGCCAGACGTGACCCAGACCACCGTTGCGTAGCTCCGTGTGCCGCAGCTGGTGTCGTTCAGAATCGCCGCCATGTTGTCGACGCGCGGCTTGGGGATCACCGGCGGTATGGGGGGCGCGGGTGCAGGTGCAGCGGGGGCTGCGTCGGCGGCCGGCTCGGCCGGCGCCTCAGCGTCGGGATCGACCGCGGGTGTTTCGGCGGTCGGCGACGCGGTCGGAGTCGGTGTCGGGCTCACTTCGACCGTGACTACGGGCTTCTCGGTCGGACTGTTGTCGGCAGTGCGGCTCGTGTCGGCAGGCGGGCCGGAGAGCAACTGGATGCTGACCACCACGAGTCCGGCGACCACGACGACGGCGATCACCGCAAGGATGATCTTCAGCCGGGTGCCCAGCCGGGGATTGCGGGGCGTCTCGGGTGCATCCGTCATGTTTCGAGTCTGGGATCAGCCATGCCGGAGCGCCATGGGGGAAACCACTCAAAATCGGGGGCGGGTAGACTCACTGCGACATGAATGAGCTGGACATCTCTGCCGAGATCGCGTCGCTGCGGTCGACCTTCGCCGACATCCGCTCGGTCGTGAACCCCGACGGCCTTGCCGCCGAGATCGCCCAGCTCAGCGAGCAGGCGGGCGCGCCCGACCTCTGGGACGACCCGGAGAAGGCGCAGAAGGTGACGAGCGCGCTGAGCCACCGCCAGGCCGAGCTGGCCAAGATCACCTCGATCGAGTCGCGGCTCGACGACATCGAGATCATGGTCGAGCTCGCCAACGAGGAGGCGGACGAGGCCGCCGCAGCCGACGTGCACACCGAGCTCGCCTCGATCAAGTCGGTGCTCGGCGACCTCGAGGTGCAGACCCTGCTCGACGGGGAGTACGACGCCCGTCCGGCCGTCATCACCATCCGCGCCGGTGCCGGAGGGGTGGACGCCGCCGACTTCGCCGACATGCTCTTCCGCATGTACCTGCGCTGGGCTGAGCAGCACAAGTACCCGGTCACCGTCATGGACACCAGCTACGCCGAGGAGGCGGGCATCAAGTCGGCGACCTTCGAGATCGACGCGCCCTACGCCTTCGGCACGCTCAGCGTCGAGGCGGGCACGCACCGCCTCGTGCGCATGAGCCCCTTCGGCGCGGCCGGCAAGCGCCAGACCAGCTTCGCCGCGGTCGAGGTGATCCCGCTCATGGAGGAGACGGAGGCGATCGAGATCCCCGAGGGCGACATCCGCGTCGACGTCTTCCGCTCGAGCGGCCCCGGCGGGCAGTCGGTCAACACGACCGACTCCGCCGTGCGCCTGACCCACATCCCCACGGGCACCGTCGTCAGCATGCAGAACGAGAAGAGCCAGATCCAGAACCGCGCGGCCGCCATGCGCGTTCTGCAGTCGCGCCTGCTCATTCTCGAGAAGGAGAAGGAAGCCGC
>JAAFHU010000153.1 GCA_013297645.1 Actinomycetota bacterium | reverse complement strand
CGCCACTTCGTGCACGACATCGCCCCCGTCGAGGGCGCGCGCATCGAGGTCGAGGAGTACGCCTGGGAGCGCGCCATCATCGACGGTGTCGAGCACGATCACACCTGGACCCGGCGCGGCCCCGAGGTGCGCACTGCGGCGATCACCGTGGATGCGTCGGGCGAGCACGTGATCGGCGGCATCAAAGACCTGGTGATCCTCAAGTCCACCGGCTCGGAGTTCGCGGGCTTCCTGGTGGACGACTACACCACCCTCGAAGAGACCCACGACCGCGTCATGGCCACCTCGCTCGTCGCGCAGTGGCGCTTCACCACGACGGATGTCGACTGGGAGGCCGCCTACGCCAGCATCACGGCGATCATCATCCGCGAGTTCGCCACGCTGCAGTCACTGGCCCTGCAGCAGACCCTGTTCCACATCGGCAAGGCGGTGCTCGAGGAGCACCCGTCCATCGCCGAGATGCGCCTCAGCGCACCGAACAAGCACCACTTCGTCGTCGACCTCAGCCCTTTCGGACTCGAGAACCCCGGCGAGGTGTTCTTCGCGGCCGACCGGCCCTATGGCCTCATACAGGCGACGGTCACCCGCGACGACGCCGCGCCGGCGGGCGACGCCTGGCGCCGATCGGCAGGACTGGCATGAACGACGAGACCTTCCTCGCCCGGGCGATCGAGCTCGCCACAGAGAACGTCGCCAATGCGGGCGGCCCCTTCGGCGCCCTCATCGTGCGCAACGGCCGGGTGCTCGCCGAGGGACAGAACCGGGTGACCGCGACCCTCGACCCGACCGCGCACGCCGAGGTCGTCGCGATTCGCGCGGCATGCCAGGTGGCGAAGTCGTTCAGCCTCGAGGGGGCGACGCTCTACACCTCGTGCGAGCCCTGCCCGCTGTGCCTCAGCGCCGCGCTCTGGGCGCGCATCGACCGCGTGGTCTTCGCCGCGGACCGGCACGATGCCGCGGCGGGCGGCTTCGACGACCGCGAGTTCTACGAGCTCTTCGCCCGCGACCGCGACACGTGGGATGTTCGCATCGATTCGGTGCGCCCCGCCAACGCGGCCGAGCCCTTCGAGGCCTGGCTCGCTCAGGAAGCCCGTACCGACTATTAGCTACCGCGGTAGGTCGAGTACGCGAAGGGGCTGAGCAGCAGAGGCACGTGGTAGTGCTCCGGCCCGGTGATCATGAAGTCGATGATGACCCGCGGGTAGAAGCTCGGCCGGTCGCCGAAGTAGGCGGCGGTGTCGAAGAGCAGCGTGTAGCCGCCGTTCTCGAGCAGGTCGGGGCCGAGGTCGCTCACGCGGCCGTCGGCATCCGTTCGTCCGTCGGCGAGCAGCTCGCCGTTCTGGAACAGCGCGACGGGCACCCCCGCCGCAGGCTTGCCCACCGCGGAGTCGAGCACGTGCGTCGTGATGTGGCTCACGCTTCCTCCGAGAACAGCTTCTCGAGGCGCAGCAGCGCGATATCGCGCAGCTGCTCACCGACGATCGAGAGCTCCTCGTCGTCGGGCAGGGTGAGGCGGCGGTTCAGCTCGGCGAGGATCTCGTCTTTCGACCGCCCGGCGGCACGGATGATGAAGATGCGACCGAAGCGCTGCTCGTAGGCGGCGTTGCCCTCGGCAATGGTGGCGAGCGTCGCTGCGTCGCCGTCGTCACCCTGCTCGGAGCGGCTGAAGGCCTGCGATCGGCCTTCTCCCTTCGGCTTCTCGCCGATGCGCGGGTGATGCGAGATCGCCTCATCGACCTCCTCGGGGGCAAGCGGTGTCGCCGCCGAGTGGGCGGTCGCGAGAAGCGCCTCGAGCGAGTCGAAGGGGCTGGCAGCAGTGAGGTCGGTCACCCACCGCTCCACCCCGAGGGCGGCGCGCAGGTCGTCAGGCGTGGTCTCGATCATCGTGTGCCTAACATTACCCATGGCCGTCACGGGGATCGTTCTCGCCGCGGGCGCCGGCACCCGCGCGGGCGGACCCAAGGCGCTCACCCCCGGCTGGCTCGCCCAGGCCTGCAGCACGCTGCTCGACGGCGGCTGCGCGCGGGTCGTCGTTGTGCTCGGTGCCGCGCCCGATGCACCAATACCCGCGGATGCCCGGGTCACCTCCGTCGTCGCCGCCGACTGGGCAGACGGCCTGTCGCGATCGCTCCGCGCCGGACTCGACGCCGCCACCGGGGAGGCAGCCCTCGTCACCCTGGTCGACCTGCCCGGCCTGCCGGTCGGCGTCGTGCAGCGGGTGCTCGCTGCCGGCGGCCCGCTGCGGCAGGCTGTCTTCGACGGCCGGCCGGGGCATCCGGTGTATCTGTCCGGCGAGCACTGGAACCTGCCCCTCAGTGGTGACCGCGGCGCGCGCGACTACCTCGTCGAGCATGGCGCCACCGAGGTGGAGTGCTCAGACCTGTGGCACGGCCTCGACGTGGATCGCTGAGGCGAGCGCGCGCCAGGCGAGTGTCGCGCACTGCCCGCGCAGCGGAAAGCGGCCGATGTTCGCGAAGGGCTCGAGGTCGCCGTCAAGCTCGCCGTCGCCATTGACCGCGGCCGTGTAGCGCGCGCGCGCCCTGCCAAATGCAGGAAGGTCGATCGGGGCGAGAGCTGCCAGCGCCGCGGCGGCGGCCATCGAGACCGTGCACCCGTGGCCCTGCCACGAAATCTCCTGCATTTGGCCGGCCACGACCGTGGCCCGCACGGTCACCTCATCGCCGCAGCTGGCGGTGCGGGCGTGCCCCTCGTGCGTGTAGGTCTCGGCGAGCTGCTGGGGGGTCGTGGCCAGCTGCTCGAGCAGCATCGAACGCTCGCTGTCAGAGAGCATGCTGGTCTGCGACCGCCCGCACGGCCGCCTCGAAGGCCTCGAGGGCGGCGGCCACGTCGGCCTTTGTCACCGCCTCGTCGGGGTGGTGGCTCACGCCTCCGGCGCAGCGCAGAAAGAGCATCGCGATCGGCGTTGCGGCGACGACGGCCATGCCGTCGTGGCCCGCGCGGCTCCAGAAGGCGAGCGGGCTCTCGTCGCCGGTGGCGCGGATGCCCGCCTCGATGGCGGAGCGCAGGTCGAGGTCGCAGACGACGGCATCCGCGCGGTAGATCTCGTGCTGCTCGAACTCGAGTCCCCGCCGCGCGGCAATCTCGAGCGCGGCAGCGTGGATCTGCGCGAGCACCGCATCGCGGTCGTCGTCGAACTCGGCGCGCAGGTCGAGGCTGAACTCCACCCGGCCGGGGATCACGTTGACGCCGCCCGGAAAGGCCTCGAGCTTGCCGACCGTGCCGACGACCCCGCCCTGCTTCGAGAGGCGCTCGACCTCGACCACCAGCTCGCTCGCGCCGACGAGCGCATCGCGGCGCCGGTCGTAGGGGCTGCCGCCCGCGTGCCCGGCCTTGCCGTGCATGGTGAGCGCGAATCGCCGCGCGCCCGCGATCGACGTCACGACCGCGAGGCGGCGGTCGGCATCCTCGAGGATGGGGCCCTGCTCGATGTGCGCCTCGAGGTAGCCGACGAGTGTCTCGGGGCGTCGAAACGCCCCCGGCAGCCGGGCAGGGTCGAGGCCGAAGTCCTGGAAGGCCTCGAACAGGCTGATGCCGTCTTTGTCGGTGAGGCTCCACCACTCGTCGTCCCAAGTGCCCGCGAGGGCGCGGCTGCCGAGCAGGGCGGTGCCGAAGCGCGTGCCCTCCTCGTCGCTGAAGGCGACGACCTCGAGGGCGAAGGGCAGCGTGCCCGGCTCGACGCGGCTCGCCACCTGAATGGCGAGCAGCACGCCGAGCATGCCGTCGAAGCGGCCGGCGTCGGGAACGGTGTCGATGTGCGATCCCAGCAGCAGCGCGGGCAGGCCGTCTTCTCGCCCCTCGATGCGCCCGCACTGGTTGCCGGCGGCATCCTGCCAGGTACTGAGGCCGGCCTCGGTCATCCACTGGGCGACCAGGTCGTTGGCTGCCCGGTGCTGCGGTGAGAGGTGAACGCGCTCGAGGTAGTCCGCGTGACTGCTCAGGGCGGCCAGCTCGTCACACCGGTCGAGAATCAGCTGAGCGTCATGCATAGAAGTCCAGAGCCGCGCCGGCACCTGACCCCGCGGTCACGGTGACACCGCCGCGGCGCAGCGCCACCTCGAGAGCGGCGAGCGTGGTCAGCACAGCGTCGCGCCGCGCGTTGTAGCCCATGGTGCCGATGCGCCACACCTTGCCGGCCATCGGCCCGAACGAGGTGCCGATCTCGATACCGAAGTCGCCGAGCATCGTGGCACGAAGCTTGTCGCCGTCGATTCCCTCGGGGATCTTCACGCCCACCACGTTGTTCATGCGCACACTCTGGTCGCCGAACAGCTCGAGCCCCATCGCAGTGAGACCCGTGACCATCGCCGTGCCGTGAAGCCGGTGCCGCTCGACCGCGTTCTCGATCCCCTCGTCGACGAGCAGGCGCGCGCACTCCCTCGCGCCGTAGAGCATGGTCGTCGCCTCGGTGTGGTGGTTGAGCCGCTTCGGACCCCAGTAGTCGAGCACTTGGCTGAGGTCGAAATAATTGGACCGGATGGGAGCCGCATTCACCGCGTCGCCCGCCACCCGAATGCCGGCCTCGATGCTCTTGCGCGCGTTGATGACGGCGACGGCCTTCTCGCTGAGCGTGGTCGGGCTGCTGCCACTCGGACCAGCCAGGCACTTCTGCAGCCCCGTCGTCACGGCGTCGAGTCCCCACAGGTCGGTCTCGAAGGTGTTGCCGCCGAGGGATGCGGTCGTGTCGCTGTAGAGCAGGGCGCCGTGCTTCTCGGCGAGGGCGCCGAGCTCGTCGAAGGGCTGCGCGACGGTGGTCGAAGTGTCGCCATGCACCACGGCGAGAAGCTTGGGTTTGTGCTCGACGAGGGCTGCCTCGATCTCTGCGGGGGTGAAGACGGTGCCCCACTCGCGCTCGATGACCCGCACATCTGCCCCGCACCGCGAGGCGATCTCGTGCAGCAGGTGGCCGAAGCGCCCGAAGATCGGAACGAGCACCACATCGCCGGGTTCGATGAGGCTGACGAAGACCGCCTCGATTCCGGCGCGGCTCGTGCCGTCGACCACGAGGGTGGCGTCGTTGGTCGTGCGGAACACGCCGCGGTACAGCTCCATGGTCTCGTTCATGTACGCCGTCATCGCCGGGTCGTACTGGCCCACGAGCTGTGCGGACATCGCGCGCAGCACTCGCGGGTCGGCATTGATCGGGCCGGGCCCCATGAGCAGCCGCGGCGGAGGGTTGATCGGCAGGCTCGTCATGAGTCCATGCTACTTTCGCCCAGCTACGGGCGTGTTTCGGGCCGCCCCACAGCGCCGTGCCGTGCCCTGCCGTGCCCTGCCCTGCCCTGCCCTGCCGTGCCGTGCCGTGCCGTGCCGTGCCGTGCCGTGGGCAGAGTTCTCCCCCGCGCCTAGCTGGCCCGTTTCTCGAGCACGCGGCTCTTGGTGGGCATCGGCCGGGCTGTTCCGCCGGGCGGGGTGATG
>JAAFHU010000152.1 GCA_013297645.1 Actinomycetota bacterium | reverse complement strand
TCGTCGGCGACGACGCCTCCGCCGTAGCTCCAGGTCAGGTCGAGCGGCAGCGGGCTGTCCCACTGCGGGATGTAGTAGCCGTACTGGCCCTCACCGCGCTGGCTGAGCAGCTTGGCATCCTCGCGCAGCTCGTCCCACGTGGCGGGAGGAGCGTCGATGCCCGCCTCGGCGAGGATGTCACTGCGGTAGAACAGCACGCGGGTGTCCGCCACCCACGGCACGGTCACCTGGCTGTCGCCGACGGAGCTCGCGACTCCCGCGGGGGAGTTGGCGGGGTCGAGACCGGGGTGGTCGGCGATCTCGTCGTTGAGCGGCAGCAGCGCGCCGGCATCCGCGAAGGTGCGCAGCTTGCTCAGTCCGACCTGGATGAGGTCGGGGCCGTCGCCCGAGGCGACCGCGGTGGTGAGCTTCTCGTCGATCGAGTCCCACGGAATCGCGACGACCTCCACCTCCTGGCCGCTCTCGGTGACGTAGGGGGCGACGAGCTGCTCGAAGTTCGCGCCCGAGTCGCCCATGACCCACACGGTCAGCGGGCCGGTGGCCTCCTCGGCGGGAGCGTCGGCCGTGCAGCCCGCGAGGCCGACGGCCAGACCGATAATGGCCAGTGGCGCGACCGCTCTGGTGAGTATCCTCTTCATTGAGATTCCTATTCTTGATGCATTGGGAACGGGGATTGGAGCGGGAGCCGCTGTTTGCGCAGGGGCTCCCGCGTTTTCACTAGGTCCTGCTTTTTCAGTTAGAAGCGGCCGCTTCCGCGGTCGCCGCCTCGTGGTCAGCGATGAGCTGCCGGTACCAGTACGCGCTCTGCTTCGGGGTGCGCACCTGCGTCGGGTAGTCGACATAGACCAGGCCGAAGCGCTTGCTGTAGCCCTCTGCCCACTCGAAGTTGTCGAGAAAAGACCAGGCGTAGTAACCCTGCAGGTTCACCCCCTCGCGGATCGCGGCTGCTGCAGCGGCGAGGTAGCCGCTGAAGAACTCGACCCTCTCGGGGTCGTTCACCTCACCATTGGGATCGGCGTAGTCGTTGTAGCTCGCGCCGTTCTCGGTGACGTAGATGGGCAGGTCGCTGTAGTCCCGCTTGACCCGGGCGAGCACCGAGCGCAGGGAGTCGGGAACGACACTCCAGCCGAAGGAGGTCGTGGCCGGCTCGGCGGGCCGCTCGGTGAGGCCAAGGTAGCCAGCGGACTCATCGGCGCTGACGACGATGCGCTGGTAGTGGTTGAGGCCCACGTAGTCGACCGGGCGGCCGATGAGCTCGAGGTCGCCCTCGTGCACGACGTCGCGCAGGCCGAACTCGTCGAAGAGCTCGTGGACGGCGGCCGAGTACTCGCCCGTGTACACCGGGTCGAGGAAGATGCGGTTGTTCATGGCGTCGAGGCGCAGCACGGCGGCGGCGTCTTCGGGCGAGTCGGTGGCCGGCACCAGGTCGGTGACCAGGTTCGAGTTGCTCACGCGCAGGTTCGGATCGATCATGCGGATGGCGGCGAGGGCCAGCCCGTGGGCCAGATTCGTGTGGTGGGCGGCTGCGACCGCGAGCCGGGTGTCCTTCTTGCCGGGAGCCTGCGCGCCGCGCTCGTAGCCGAGGAAGCTCACGCACCACGGCTCGTTGATCGTGATCCAGTCGGTCGCGAGAAACCCGAGCTCCGAGACGACGCGCGAGGCGTACTCGGCGAAGCGGTGGGCGGTCTCGCGGTTCGCCCATCCGCCGGCGTCCTCGAGAGTCTGTGGCAGGTCCCAGTGATAGAGGGTGACGAGGGGTGTGATGCCGCGGTCGCGCATGCCGGTCAGCAGCTCCCGGTAGAAGGCGAGGCCCTCGCGGTTGAGCTCGCCCGTGCCGGTCGGCTGCAGGCGCGGCCACGCGAGCGACATGCGGTAGTGCTTGATGCCGAGGCTCGCCATGAGGTCGAGGTCGCTCTGCCAGCGGTGGTAGTGGTCGTCGGCGATGTCAGCGGTCTCCCCGTTGCGAACGAGTCCAGGCGTTCTGGCGAAGGTGTCCCAGATGCTGACCCCGCGACCCCCCTCGGTCGTCGCCCCCTCGATCTGGTAGGCGGCGGTGGCGACTCCCCAGCGAAAGCCTGCGGGAAAGGACTGCAGATCGGAAGGTCTCATAGCAGTGCCACTCTAGGTGAGCGGCTAGGGAAGGGCGAGCAGCTGCACCCAGCGCCGCGAGCGCTCGGCCTGCCACTGCCCCCAGTCGACCGGGTGCCCGTGCAGCAGCTCATCGAGCTGCTCGAGGCTGAGGCGCCAGGTCGCGGCGATCATCGGGGTGAACTGCAGGTCGGCCAGAGCGTCCACCACGACAGCGAGCCGGGTAGAACGGCCCCGGGTGCCCTCGGCAATCTCTGTCAGGCGTAGCGTCGTGACGCCGAAATTGTCGGTGTCGACCACGAGCTCGCGCAGCTCATCGAGCTCGAGGATCTCTCCGGTGGTGGCGCGGGCCGGGTCGAAGTGCCGCCAGTCGAGATCGAATCGGCCGCCAACGCGGGGCTCGATATCGGCCTCGGCGAGCCAGCCGCTGACGAGATCGGAGTCGATCAGCGCATCCCAGACGATCTCGGGCGGCAGGTCGTAGACCTGCTCAAAGCGCAACTGGGACCCGGGCACGCCTTCAGCCTACGTTCGCTCTTCGAGGTCCTGCTCGATGAAGCGCGGGCGGCGGAGGATGATGCCACAGGGAATGCCGACGAGGGCGACCGCGACGAGAAAGAGCATCGGAACACTCCAGCCATCGGTCGCGTCGTGCAGCACGCCGACGAGCAGCGGCCCGAGCGCGCCGAGGGTGTAGCCGATCGCCTGCACGAAGCCGCTGAGTGCGGCGGAGGCCTGCTGGCTGCGGGTGCGCAGGTTGACCAGTGTGAGGCACACCGGGAAGAGCACCGGCCCCATGCCGATGAGCGCGACCCAGACGACGGTTGCCGTGCCGGGCTCCAGCAGCAACCCCGCATAGCCAACGAGGAAGAACAGCACCCCGGCCTGGATCACCCAGCCCGGATGCCGCAAACGGCTGACCAAAATCGGCGCGAGGATCGACCCGGGCACCGCGATGAAGCTGTAGAGCCCGAGCAGCGCGCCCGCCTGGATGTTCGACACCCCCACCGTCTGCACGAGGATCTCGGGCAGCCAGGCAAACATCGCATAGGCGTTCAGCGAGGTGACAGAGAATGTGATCGCAATCGCCCATGCCGTTCGCGAGTGCCAGATGCGGCCGACGAGCGCCGGCGGCGCCTCGACCAGCTCGGGGGCCTGATCGGAGCGCCCGCGACGGTGTTTCGCGAAGAGCAGCACCCACGGCACGGCCGCGACCGCGGCGGTCAGCGACCAGACGCCGAGCGAGGTGCGCCAGCCGTAGGCCTCGGCGAGGGGTGCGGCACCGAAGGCGGGCAGCGCCGTGCTCACCGACATGATGGTGACGTAGGCGGCGGTGATACCCCCGATGCGGTCGGGAAAATAGCGCTTCACTGCCGGCGGCAGCAGAACGTTGGCGATGCCCATCGCCGCCAGGGCCAGGGAGCTGCCGATCGCCAGCACCTGGTACGAGTCAGAGAAGGCGCGGATGAGGTGGCCGGCCACGATCGCCACGACCGCCAGCCCGATGGTGAGCTCGAGCCCCAGCCGCTTGGCAATCGGAGGCGCGATGATGCCCGCGATCGCGAAGAACACCGGGGGCAGGGCGCCGAGGAATCCGAGCCCGACAGAGCTCAGCGGGATGTCGACGCTGATCTCGGCGACAATCGGTGAAATCGCCGAGACGGCCGACCGCAGGCTCAGCGCGAGAACGAGGATGCCGAGCAGCGCAACCGCGCGCCCGGCCCACAGGCGCCTCACAGACCCAGGATCGAGCGGATGCGGATCTCGTCCGCGTTCATCTGCCTGACGAGGGCGTCGGCATCGGGGAACTTGTTCATCGGCCGGATGTACTTGACGAACTCCAGGCCGACAGTCTTGCCGTAGAGGTCGAAGCTCTGGTCGAGGGCGTGGGCCTCGACCGTCTTGTCGGGGACGCCCTCGAAGGTCGGGTTATTGCCGATCGAGACGGCCGCGCCGTACTTCTCGCCGTCGATGATCAGGCGGGCGGCGTAGACGCCGTCGGCTGGCACGAAGCCCTCGACGTCGTGGGAGAGGTTGGCGGTGGGGTATCCCATCTCGCGCCCACGCTGGTGGCCGCCGACCACGACCGCGCGAATGGCGGGCGGGCGCCCGAGCAGGCGGGTGGCCTCGTCGACCTCGCCGGCATCCAGCAGTTCGCGGATCCACGTGGACGACGCCCGGCGCTCGCCGTCGACGACATCGTCGATGCGCTGGACTCGAAAACCGTGCTCTTCGCCGAGCTGCTCGAGCAGGGCGACGTCGCCCGCGCCCTTGCTGCCGAAGCGGAAGTCGGCGCCGACCATGAGCACCCGCGCGCGCAGGGTGTCGACGAGTACCTCGCGTACGAAGTCCTCCGGGGGCTGGGAGGCACGCTGCTCGGTGAACTCGAGCATGAGGGTGGCGTCGAGACCGCTCTCGTCGAGCAACTCGACCTTCTGTGCGTTGCTGAGCAGCGGCGCGGGGCAGAGTTCGGGGCGCAGCACGCTGAGCGGGTTGCGGTCGAAGGTAACGGCGACCGACTGCAGGCCCTCGGCCTCGGCGACCGCGCGCAGCTCGGCGATGATGCGGCGGTGCCCGGCGTGCATGCCGTCGAACTTGCCGATCGAGACCGCGCTCGGCCCGAAGTCCCGTGGCATCGCGGCGGGAGACTCAAAGAGCAGCATCGGCACTCGCTAAGGGTCGGGTGCGGCGAAGCCAAAGCAGGCCGAGGATCGGCAGCACGAGAGGCACGAAGGCATAGCCGCGGCCGAAGACCGACCAGACAGTCTTCGCCGGGAAGAGCACGGGATCGATGATGCTCAGCGTCCCGACGACGAGAACGCCGACCAGCTCGAAGGTGATCGTAACCAGCGCGACGCGGAACCAGGCGTCGCCGGGTGCGATGAGGGCGATCGTCGCGACGATGTAGATGAGCGCGGCGAGTGCCGAGAGCGAGTAGGCCAGGGGCGCCTTCTCGAAGTCGTCGAGCAGCTGGAAGACCGATCGCCCCGTGGCTGCGAGCGCCAGGAGCGCGTAGACGATGATGAGAACCCGGCCCAGTCCCTGGGAGCGGTTCGAGGCTGACGTGCTCATTGACTACAGATTACGCGACCTGAACGAACCAGATCTGATGCATGCGGTAGACCATGACCGCGACGGCGAGACTGGCGACGCCGAGCACCACCGTGCTCCACCGACTGCCGCGCTCGAGCAGCCCCCAGAGCACCGCCAGGGGCGGGATGAGGATCGCGGTGACGAGGTAAACGTAGAACTCGAGCACGCTGCCGCTCGCGTTGTTGCCGGCGGCAGGCGCGGCGATCGCGACCACGAGCTGCACGACGAGGAGCACGGCGACGAGCAGGGTCGATCC
>JAAFHU010000151.1 GCA_013297645.1 Actinomycetota bacterium | reverse complement strand
CGCGCGGGCGACTGGCCGGCCCTCGAGGGCCGGCCAGTCGCCCGCGCGGGGCCAGCGGGCGTCGACCGAGAGCGCCACTACTGCTCCCGCATGGGAACGCGCACGCCCAGCCGGTCGGCGACCTGGATCGCCTCGTCGTAGCCGGCATCCACATGGCGGATGACGCCCATGCCCGGGTCGTTGGTCAGCACGCGCGCGATCTTCTCCGCGGCGAGCGGCGTGCCGTCGGCGACGGTCACCTGCCCGGCGTGGATGCTGCGCCCGATCCCGACACCGCCTCCGTGGTGGATCGACACCCAGGTCGCCCCCGACGACGTGTTCACGAGCGCGTTGAGCAGCGGCCAGTCGGCGATCGCATCCGACCCGTCCTTCATAGCTTCGGTCTCGCGATAGGGCGACGCGACGGAGCCGGCGTCGAGGTGGTCGCGCCCGATCGCGAGCGGCGCTGAGACCTCGCCCGACGCGACGAGCTCGTTGAACTTCAGGCCCGCCTTGTCGCGCTCCCCGTAGCCGAGCCAGCAGATGCGGGCAGGGAGTCCCTGGAAGTGCACGCGCTCGCCCGCGAGGCGGATCCACTTGGCGAGCGACTCGTTCTCGGGAAAAAGCTCGAGCACGGCACGGTCGGTGACCGCGATGTCGTGCGGGTCGCCGCTCAGGGCCGCCCAGCGGAACGGCCCCTTGCCCTCGGCGAAGAGCGGGCGGATGTAAGCGGGCACGAAGCCCGGAAAGGCGAACGCGTCGGCGAATCCCGCCGTCTTCGCCTCGGTGCGGATGTTGTTGCCGTAGTCGAAGACCTCGGAGCCCCGCTTCTGGAAGCCCACCATCGCCTCCACCTGCCGCGCCATCGACTGGCGCGACGCGTCGATGAAGCCCGGGTCGGAGCGGGCAGCGGCCCACTCGTCGAAGCTGTACTCGACCGGCAGGTAGGCGAGCGGGTCGTGCGCGCTCGTCTGGTCGGTGACGATGTCAATCTCGGCCTGCATGGCGAGCAGCTGCGGAAAGACCACCGCCGCGTTGCCGAGCAGGCCGATCGACAGCGCCCGGCGGGAGTCGCGGGCCGCGTAGGCGAGCTCGAGCGCGTGCTCGACCGAGCGCGCCTCGACATCGAGGTAGCCGTGCTCGATACGGCGGGCGATGCGCGACGGGTCGACGTCGACGCAGATGGCGACGCCGTCGTTCATCGTGACCGCGAGGGGCTGGGCGCCGCCCATGCCGCCGAGGCCGCCGGTGAGGGTGATGGTTCCGGCGAGGGTCCCCCCGAACTTCTTGGCAGCCACCGCCGAGAAGGTCTCGTAGGTGCCCTGCAGAATGCCCTGGGTGCCGATGTAGATCCACGAGCCGGCGGTCATCTGGCCGTACATGGTGAGGCCCAGCTGCTCGAGGCGGCGGAACTCGTCCCAGTTGGCCCAGTCGCCGACGAGGTTGGAGTTGGCGAGCAGCACACGCGGCGCCCACTCGTGCGTCTGCATGACGCCGACCGGCTTGCCCGACTGCACGAGCAGCGTCTCGTCGCCCTTGAGCGTCGTGAGCGTGCGGGTGATCGCGTCGAAGCTGGCCCAGTCGCGCACTGCCTTGCCCGTTCCGCCGTAGACGACGAGCGTGTCGGGATGCTCGGCGACCTCGGGGTCGAGGTTGTTCTGCAGCATGCGCAGCGCAGCCTCCTGCGGCCATCCGAGGGTGTTGAGCTCAGATCCGCGGAAGGCGCGAACGGGGCGTGGTCCACTCATACGAGAATTCCTCCAGCTGTACGTGCTGCCTGCAGCAGCGAGCCATCAACGACCATGGTGTGGGCGTGGGCGATTTCGGGGGCGAGGTAGCGATCCGTTCCCGGTCCCTCGATGCGGGTGCGCAACTGGGCGACGACCGCGGCAGAGACGACGGATGGCGTCGCAGGCGCACGCATGTCGATCGCACGGGCCGAGGTGAGAAGCTCGATCGCGACCACCCGGCTGACGCCGTCCACGGCCTTGCGCAGTTTGCGTGCGGCTGCCCAGCCCATCGAGACATGGTCTTCCTGCATCGCGCTCGACGGAATCGAATCAACGGATGCGGGAGCCGCCAGCCGCTTCAGCTCGCTCACGATGCCCGCCTGGGTGTACTGCGCGATCATGTGCCCCGAGTCGACCCCGGGGTCGTCGGCGAGGAAGGCGTTGAGCCCGTGGTTGCGCGACACGTCGAGGAAGCGGTCGGTGCGGCGCTCGCTCATGCTCGCGAGGTCGGCCGCGACGATGGCGAGAAAGTCGAGCACGTAGGCGACGGGGGCTCCGTGGAAGTTGCCATTGGACTCCACCCGCCCGTCGACCGTCACCACGGGGTTGTCGACCGCGGAGGCGAGCTCGCGGCCCGCGACCGTCGCGGCGTACTCGATCGTGTCGCGCACGGCGCCGTGCACCTGGGGGGCGCAGCGCAGGGAGTAGGCGTCTTGCACGCGGGTGAAGCCGGCAGGGCGCGAGAGCATCGGCGAGCCGGCGAGGGTCGCGCGCATGTTGGCGGCGGCAACCGCCTGGCCCGGATGCGGCCGCAGCTGCTGCAGATCGTCCGCGAAGACTGCGTCGGTGCCCAGCAGCCCCTCGACGCTCATTGCGGCGGCGAGGTCGGCCGTGGTGACGAGGGCCCGCAGGTCGGTGATGGCGAGAACGAGCATGCCGAGCATGCCGTCCGTGCCGTTGATGAGGGCGAGGCCCTCCTTCTCTTCGAGCACGAGCGGGGTGATGCCGGCTGCGGCGAGTGCCTCACCGGCCGGTACGAGTGCGCCCGCGGAGTCGCGCACCTCGCCCTCACCGAGCAGGGCGAGTGCGCAGTGCGCCAACGGCGCGAGGTCGCCCGAGCAGCCGAGGCTGCCGTACTCGCTGACGACCGGGGTGATGCCCGCATTGAGCACGGCGGCGTAAGTCTCGGCGACGATCGGGCGCACCCCGGTGCGGCCGGTGGCGAGGGTCGAGAGTCGCAGCAGCATGAGCGCGCGCACCACCTCCCGCTCCACCTCGGGGCCGGAGCCCGCCGCGTGGCTGCGGATGAGGGAGCGCTGCAGCTGTGCCCGCAACTCGACGGGTATCTGCTTCGAGGCCAGTGCGCCGAAGCCCGTCGAGACGCCGTAGTGCGGGCGGGTGTCCGCGGCGAGCGCCACGATGATCGCTCGACTGCGGGCCATCTCGGCGATCGACTCGTCACTGATGCGCACGGGTGCCGCGTGGCGCGCGACCGCGACGACATCGTCGAATGACAGGGCCCCAATGCCCACGGTCACGGTGTTCATGGTTCATCTGACCACTCGCCGGCCATGCGATGAGCGGTATTCTGTCCGGTATACCGGATGATCTGGAGAAGCCATGAAGGTGCCCGCCGCCCACCAGGTGCTGCAGCTGCTCAAGTACCTCGCGGCCCACGGCGGGCCGGTGCGTGCGTCGACCATCGCTCGGGATCTCGGCCTGCCGCGCTCGACCACGTATCAGCTGCTCGACGTGCTGCGTGAGGAGGGTTTTCTGCACCACTCGCCCGAGAGCCAGACCTATGCGCTCTCCCCCCTCATCGCCGACATGGGGTCGTCGGTCGCCGCCGCCGACTCCCTTGGCCGGCTCGCAACGCCCGTACTCGAGCGCCTCGTCGCAGAGACCCGGCTGCCAGTGGTTGCGCACCTCGGACTGCTGCAGCACGGCGACGTCGTCTACGCGTCGAAGATTGCCGCGCGCCGGGCGCCGGCCGTCGTGACCAGCATCGGTGTGCGCCTGCCCGCGCACCTCACGGCCACCGGCCGCGCCATGCTCGCGCTGCTGCCCGCTGCGCAGCTCGAGGCGATCTACCCGCCCGCGCAGCTCGCCACCCGCACGGGCGCCGGACCGCGCACGCGCGACGACCTCGTGCTGCTGCTCGACGAGGCCCGGAATCGCGGCTGGGCCACCGAGAACGGCGACATCACGGACGACTACGCCTCGGTCGCGGCTGCCGTAATCGACCACAATGGTTACCCGGCCGCGGCCGTCGGACTCACCTTTCGGGGCAGCACGGTCGACGACCGCGAGTGGCTGCTGCTCGGCCGCGCGGTGCGCAGCGCCGCCGATGCACTTTCGCGCCGCCTCCGTGGCAAGCTGTAGCTCTCGCGGAAAGACAAGGAAGTCACATGGCTGAGCTTCTAGACAAGCACGGAGTGGATGCCATCGTCATCGGCGCGGGCCTCGCCGGCCTGGTGGCGACGGCCGAGCTCGTTGCCGCCGGCAAGCGGGTCGTCGTGCTCGAGCAGGAGCCCGAGGCGAGCCTCGGCGGCCAGGCCTGGTGGTCCTTCGGCGGCCTCTTCCTCATCGACTCTCCCGAGCAGCGCCGCATGGGCATCAAGGACTCTCTCGAACTCGCCCGGCAGGACTGGCTCGGCTCCGCCGGCTTCGACCGCGAGAACGACCACTGGCCCCGGCAGTGGGCCGAGGCCTACCTGCAGTTCGCCGCCGGCGAGAAGCGGGCGTGGCTGAAGCAGAGGGGCGTGAGCTTCTTCCCCGTCGTCGGCTGGGCCGAGCGCGGCGGCTACACGGCCAACGGCCACGGCAACTCGGTGCCGCGCTTCCACATCACCTGGGGCACCGGCCCCGGTGTTGTCGAGCCCTTCGAGAGGATCGTGCGCCAGGGTGTCGCCGACGGCCTCGTCACCCTGCAGTTCCGCCACCGGGTCGACGGGCTCGTCACCGAGAAGGGCGCCGTCGTCGGAGCCAGTGGCGTGATCCTGCGCGCGGATGATGCTGCCCGGGGCGAGGCGAGCAACCGCGACGCGATCGGCGACTTCGACCTGCGGGCACCCGCCACGATCGTGACGAGCGGCGGCATCGGCGGCAACCACGACCTCGTGCGCGAGCTCTGGCCGGCCGACATGGGCGCCGCTCCGGCGCACATGCTCAGCGGCGTGCCCGCTCACGTCGACGGCCGCATGCTCGCGGTCGCCGACGAGGCCGGCGCCCACCTCATCAACGGCGACCGCATGTGGCACTACGTCGAGGGCATCACCAACTTCGACCCGGTCTGGCAGCGGCACGGCATCCGCATCCTGCCCGGTCCGTCGTCACTGTGGCTGGATGCGACCGGCCGGCGCCTTCCCGTGCCGCTCTTCCCCGGCTTCGACTCTCTCGGCACGCTGCGCCACCTGCGCACGACCGGGCATGACCACTCGTGGTTCATCCTGACCCAGGCGATCATCGAGAAGGAGTTCGCGCTATCGGGCAGCGAGCAGAACCCCGACCTCACCGGCAAGAGCGTGCGCGAGCTGCTGAAACAGCGGCTCGGCACGGGAGCCACGGGCCCGGTCGAGGCCTTCAAGGCGAAGGGCGAGGACTTCTTCGTCGCCGAGACCCTCGACGAGCTGCTCGCAAAGATCGACGACGGCGTGCTCGATCTCGCCCGGGTTCGGCAGGAGGTCGAGTATCGTGACCGACAGCTCGACAACCCATTCTCAAAGGATGCCCAGATCAACGACCTCCGACAGGC
>JAAFHU010000150.1 GCA_013297645.1 Actinomycetota bacterium | reverse complement strand
GGAGGCGGCTCCCGTTCAAGCACCCCACGCCACCGTCGACGTCATCGACTCCCGGGAGGCCTACCGTGCGGCGGTCGACGCGATCGCCGCGGGAAACGGGCCGATCGCGATCGACGCCGAGCGGGCATCGGGCTGGCGCTATTCGCAACGCGCATACCTCATCCAGATCTTCCGTCGCGGTGCTGGCACCTTCCTCTTCGACCCGCCCGCGATCGGCGACTTCACCGAGCTCAACGACGTCATCAAGAACGAGGAGTGGATCCTCCACGCCGCCAGCCAGGACCTCGCCTGCCTACGAGAAGTGGGCCTCGATCCCACTCGCCTCTTCGACACCGAGTTGGCCGCACGCCTGGCCGGCCTGCCGCGGGTGGGACTCGGCACCGTCGTCGAAGAACTCCTCGGAATCCACCTCGCCAAGGAGCACTCGGCGGCCGACTGGTCGACGCGCCCACTCCCCCAGGCCTGGCTCGTCTACGCGGCCCTCGATGTCGAATTGCTCGTCGACTTGCGCGAAGTGATGGGCCGCATGCTCGAAGAGGCGGGCAAGACCGCGATCGTCGAGCAGGAGTTCGCTGCGGTGCTCGCCCGCGACTTCACTGTCGTGCGCGTCGAGCCCTGGCGCCGCCTCACGGGGCTGCACTCGCTGCGCGGCGGCAGGGCGCTGGCCGTCGCCCGCGCCCTGTGGGAGGCGCGCGACGAATACGCCAGAGAAATCGATACGGCGCCCGGTCGCCTCATGCCCGATGCGGCACTGACCGCCGCCGCCAAGGCGATGCCAGAGACCAAGCGCGATCTCGCCGGGCTCAAGGAGTTCACGGGTCGGGCGAGTCGCACGCAGATCGACCGCTGGTGGGCGGCGATCGAGGCGGGCAAGGCATCGACTGACCTTCCGTCATTGCGCGTGCAGAGCGACACGATCCCGCCAGCACGCGTCTGGTCCGACAAGAACCCTGAAGCCGACAGGCGCCTCAAGGCCGCGCGGGCGGCCATCACAACCCTCTCTGACGAGTTGTCCATCCCTGTCGAGAACTTGCTCACCCCCGAGTCACTGCGCCGTGTGGCCTGGAAGCCACCCGTCGATTCCACCGTGGAGGCCATCGCCGAGGCTCTCGAGGAGGTCGGCGCCCGCCCGTGGCAGATTGACGCAACCGCACAGGTAATCCACTCAGCCTTTGTAGGAGCACTCCAAACGCCCGAAGAGGCCGACGAGCCCGCTTCGTAGGAACAGTCAAACGATTCCCCGCCGATTTTCGGGGTGCCTAGCATGGACGAGTACGTCTATTTGGGAGGCATTGTGGCCGAAAGAGCTGAAGTCGTTTTCGTCGATGGAGTCCGAACTCCGTTCGGTCGCGCCGGCGAGAAGGGCATGTACTGGAACACCCGGGCCGATGACCTCATCGTCAAGGCGATGATCGGGCTGCTTGAGCGCAACCCCAGCCTCCCCAAGGATCGCATCGACGACGTCGCCATCGCGGCGACCACGCAGCAGGGCGACCAGGGCCTCACGCTCGGCCGCACGGCCGCACTGCTCGCCGGCCTGCCGAAGTCCGTTCCCGGCTACGCGCTCGACCGCATGTGCGCGGGCGCAATGACCACCGTGACCACCATTGCGGGCGCGATCGCTTTCGGCGCCTACGACGTGGGAATTGCCGGCGGCGTGGAGCACATGGGCCGCCACCCGATGGGATTCGGCGCCGACCCCAACCCCCGCTTCCTCAGCGAGAAGCTCGTGAGCGCCGACGCGCTCAACATGGGCAATACGGCCGAGCGCATCCACGACCGCTTTCCGCAGCTGACCAAGGAGCGCGCCGACCGCTTCGCCCTGCGCAGCCAGCAGAAGGCAGCCGCCGCCTATGACAATGGCAAGATTCAGCCCGACCTCATCCCGGTCGCCATCAAGAGCGAGGCAGGATGGGGCCTGGCCACCCGCGACGAGGCCCTGCGCCCCGAGACCACCATGGAGGGCCTCGCCGCCCTCAAGACCCCCTTCCGGCCGCACGGCCGGGTGACGGCGGGCAACGCCTCCGGACTCAACGACGGGGCAACCGCGGCCCTCATCGCCAGCGCGGATGCCGCGAAAGAGCTCGGCCTGTCGGTAAAGATGAAGCTGGTCAGCTTCGCCTTCGCCGGCGTCGAGCCCGAGATCATGGGCATCGGCCCCGTTCCCTCGACCGAGAAGGCACTGCGCAAGGCCGGCTTGACCATCGACGACATCGGCCTGTTCGAGCTCAACGAGGCCTTCGCCATCCAGGTGCTGTCGCTTCTCGACCACTTCGGAATCGACGACGATGACCCGCGGGTGAACCAGTGGGGCGGTGCCATCGCCATCGGGCACCCGCTCGCCTCCTCCGGCGTGCGCCTCATGAACCAGCTCGCGGCACAGTTCGCCGAGCGTCCCGACGTGCGCTACGGCCTCACCGCCATGTGCGTCGGTCTCGGCCAGGGTGGCTCGGTCATCTGGGAGAACCCGCACTACAAGGGAGCAAAGTAATGGCCTACGACTTCACCGCGAGCGACTTCGACGAGTTGCTCGCCCTCTCCGACGACGAGGTCGTCACGCACTCCTACGTGCGTGACATTCCTCTCTCAGGAGGCCGTACTCTGGCACTCGTCACCCTCGACAACGGCCGCGACCACACGCGCCCCAATACGCTCGGCCCCGTGACGCTGCTCGAGCTCGCGAAAACCTTGGACGAGCAAAAGGCCCGCGCGGCCGCGGGCGAGATCGCCGGCCTCGCCGTTACCGGCAAGCCCTTCATCCTCGCCGCGGGAGCCGACCTCTCCAAGGTGGGCGACGTGCCCTCGCGCGAGGCCGCGAAGAAGATGGCCCAGATCGGCCACTGGACCCTCGGCAAGCTCAGCGAGCTCGGCGTGCCGTCCTTCGTGTTCATCAACGGCCTCGCGCTCGGTGGCGGAACGGAGATCGGGCTCAACGCCGACTACCGCACCGTCGACCGCGCGATCCCCGCCCTCGCCCTTCCCGAGGTCTTCCTCGGCATCATCCCCGGCTGGGGAGGTGCCTGGCTGCTGCCCAACCTCATCGGCATCGAGAACGCCCTCAAGGTGGTGCTCGAGAACCCGCTGAAGAACAACCGCACCCTTACCGGACAGCAGGTCTTCGACTACGGGATCGCCGACGCGATCTTCGAGCCGGCGAACTTCTTGGAGGACTCCATCTCGTGGGCCGACGGCGTCATCGCCGGAAAGATCAAGGTCAAGCGCCCGCACGAGCCGAACGTTCTCGAGCGCAAGGCCAAATGGCCGATCGCGATCAAGATCGCCTCGGACAGCGTCGAGAGCAAGATCGGCAAGGTCGCCACGGCGCCCTGGGCCGCTATCGAGCTGCTCAAGGCCGCGGCCAACACCGACAAGCACACGGGATTCCGCGCCGAAGACGAAGCGCTCGCCGACCTCGTCGCCGGAGACCAGTTTCGGGCGAGCATCTACGCCTTCAACCTCGTGCAGAAGCGCGCCAAGAAGCCCAACAACGCGCCTGACAAGGCGCTCGCCAAGCCGGTCACCAAGGTCGGCGTCATCGGCGCGGGCCTCATGGCGTCGCAGTTCGCGCTGCTCTTCGTGCGCCGCCTGCAGGTGCCCGTCGTCATCACCGACCTCGACCAGGCCCGCGTCGACAAGGGTGTGGAGTACATCCACAACGAGATCGACGCCCTGCTCTCGAAGGGCCGGATCAGCCCGGACGAGACCAACCGCCTCAAGGCGCTGGTCACCGGAACGACGAACAAGGCCGACTTCGCCGACTGCGACTGGGTGATCGAGGCCGTCTTCGAAGAGCTGTCGGTCAAGCAGGAGGTCTTCGCCGACGTCGAGCAGTACATCAGCGAGACCGCGATTCTCGCGACGAACACCTCGTCGCTCTCGGTCGAGCAGATCGGCTCGAAACTCAAGCACCCCGAGCGCGTCGTCGGCTTCCACTTCTTCAACCCGGTCGCGGTCATGCCGCTCATCGAGGTCGTGAAGACGCCGTCGACCAACGACGAGTCGCTGTCGACCGCGATGGTCACCGCGGCGAAGCTGCGCAAGAACGCGGTCATCACGCGCGACACCCCCGGTTTCGTGGTCAACCGCATCCTCGCCAAGGTGCTCGGTGAGGCGATGCACGCCGTCGACACGGGTACGCCCTTCGAGGTCGTCGAGGAGTCGACGCGCCCCTTCGGCCTGCCGATGACCCCCTTCGAGCTGCTCGAGCTCGTCGGCCTCAAGGTCGGCGCCCATGTGCTCGACACGCATCACGCAGCATTCCCCGACCGCTTCTTCGACAGCGAGAACCTGCACAAGCTCGCCGAGCTCGGCCACATCTTCGAGCGCGACTCGAAGGGCAACGTCAAGGGCGTCGACAAGAAGGCCCTCGCGATCGTCGCGGGCGGCACGTCGCCGATGACGGCTGTCGAGCTGCAGAAGCGTATTGAGGACGGCCTGGCCGACGAGATCCACCGGATGCTCGACGACAAGGTCGTCGAGGCACCGGAAGACATCGACCTCTGCCTCATCCTCGGCGCCGGCTACCCCTTCCAGATGGGTGGCGCCACGCCCTACCTCGACCGCGTGGGGGCGTCGGAGCGCGTCTTCGGCACCACCTTCCACACCCCGCCGATCGCCGGCGTCAACTAGACCGACGAGAGTGAGGGGCCGCGGCGGGTGCTGCGGCCCCTCACTCTTGCTACGGTGAACTCCATGGGTGCATGGGGTGCTGGAGTATTCGAGAATGACGATGCGGCCGACTGGGTCTGGGAGCTCGAAGACGACAACGACATGTCGGTGCTCCACGAGGCGCTCGCCGACGTAGTCGACGTGCCTCTCGACGAGCTCGTCGAGGCGCCCGAGGCGTGCAACGCCCTCGCTGCCGCCGAGATCATCGCCGCAGCACGCGGCCACCGTGGCGCAGAGCTGCCCGGCGAGGCGCGCGCGTGGATCGAGCGCAACGCCGGCCTCGTGGATGCCCGCACTGTCGACCTCGCCACAGCGGCGGTCGAGCGGGTGAGCGTCGACTCCGAACTCAAGGACCTCTGGGATGAGGCCGAGAGCGACGAATGGCCACGCGTCGTCTCCGACCTCCTCGAGCGCCTGCGCGCTCGCTAGCGGTTGACGGACGACATGTCCGCGTAGCGGTCCCCCACGGGTGGCTGGAGGGCGCTGAGGGCCGTCCGGTGCTCTGCAGAGAGCTCCACGGCAGCCGCCGCGGCGTTCTGCTCGAGGTACGTCACGCGCTTCGTCCCGGGGATCGGGACGATGTCGTCCCCCTGGGCGAGCAGCCACGCGAGAGCGACCTGCCCGGGCGTCGCACCGACCTGCGCGGCGATCGCGGTGACCTCGTTGACGATGGCCTGGTTCGCGTCCAGCGCTTGGAAGCGCGGGTTGCCTCGCCGAAAGTCGTCGGCAGCGAACTGGTCGACCGACGTAATCGTTCCGGTGAGAAAACCGCGGCCGAGCAGCGAGTACGGCACGAAGCCGATGCCGAGCTCGCGCACGGTCGGCAGGATCTCTGCCTCC
>JAAFHU010000015.1 GCA_013297645.1 Actinomycetota bacterium | reverse complement strand
GGTCGTCAGCTCGCTGCCGCCGACCTCGCGCGACATCCGCAGCGTTTCGAGGATGCGGTCGGCCGTCGGGTCGGCCAGCCGGTCCTTGAGGTCGGTGACGCACGTGCCGAAGTTGCCGGTCGCCCGATAGTCGGCCTCGAAGGCCGCGAAGGCCTCGCGGGTGGCGAGCGGACCGGAGGTTGCGAGCCCGCCGAGGCTGTCGGGCAGCGATTGCCCGGAGCGCACGGCCGACACCAACTGGTCGACGACGTCGGGCCAGACCAGCCGCGCCGCCCGTCGGCGCTGGCGGGCGCGGAGCGTGATGACCACCCACGGCAGTGCGAGCCCGACGAGGGCCGCTGCGAAAGAGAGCGGCACGACGGGCAGCAGCGCGAAAATGACGGCCATGGCGAGCGCCGCCGACACCACGGACACCACGAGCACCGTCGCCACCGAGACGCGCGGCAGCCCGGCCTGGGCCAGGGTCGCGGCCGCCGCCGATGCCGATGGGGCGCGGGCGGCCCGCGTCGCAGGCCACAGCACGGGCGAGAAGGCGAGCAGCACGCCCGCCCCGAGCAGCAGGCCAATCGCGACGGTCACGATGAAATCTCCCGCAGGAAGGCGGGCACGTCGAACCCGGAGCGGCGGAACTTCTCGACCCGGCCGGGCAGCTGCCCCGTCGCCTCGAGCCTGTTCTGCCGTAGCTCGAACAGGGTCGCGGCCTCGATGCCGTCGCTGACGCGGCCGCTCGGCGCGACGATCTCGACGACCCGGCGCCGGCCCTCCTTCGTCAGCTCGCAGTGCACGACGAGGTCGATCGACGAGGCGACGGTGGGCACCACGAAGGAGGAGTCGATGTTGCGGCCGGCGAGCAGGGGCAGTGTCGAGAGCTTGATGAGCGCATCCCGCCCGCTGTTGGCGTGGATGCTCGACATGCCCGGCAGCCCGCTGTTGAGCGCGATGAGCAGGTCGAGCGACTCCGCCTCGCGCACCTCGCCGACGACGAGGCGGTCGGGCCGCATGCGCAGCGCCTCCTTGATGAGCCGCCGCAGTGTGATCTCCCCGACGCCCTCGAGCGACGGCTGGCGGCACTGCATCGCCACGTGGTCGGCGGCCGCGAGGTCGAGCTCGAAGGTCTCCTCCACGGTGACGATGCGCTCGCCCTCGCGCACAGCGCTGAGCAGCGAGTTGAGCATCGTCGTCTTGCCGCTCTGCGTCGCGCCGCTGACGAGGATGTTGCACCCGGACAGCACGGCGACCCGCAGAAACTCGGCGGCCGGCTGCGACAGCGACCCGAGCTCGACCAGGGTGCCGAGCGAGCGAATTCGAGATGCGAACTTGCGGATGTTGACCGCCCAGTGACGAGAGGTGACATCGGGGATCACCACGTGCAGCCGCGATCCGTCGGGCAGCGAGGCGTCAACGAATGGGGAGCTCAAGTCGACCCGGCGCCCGCTCGACTGCAGCATGCGCTCGACGAGGTCGCGCACCTCAGTCTCGCCGAGCACGACGCCGGTGAGCTCCGGCACGCCGTGGCGGGCGACGAAGACGCGGTCGGGAGCGTTGATCCAGATCTCTTCGATGGAGTCGTCGTCGAGGAAGCGCTGCAGAGCGCCGAAGCCGGTGAGGGTCGCGACGATCTGCCTCGTCGCCGAAGCCTCGTCAGGCAGCGCGGGCACCGAGCCGCCCAGGGCTCGCTCGCTGTAGGCCCGCACCTCGTCGCGCACGAAGCGGCCGACGAGCTCGGACTCGCTGCCGACATCCACACCCTCGCGGCGCACGCGCTCGCGCACCTGCTCGGTGATGAGGGTCAGGGCGCTGGACACGGGGCCATTCTTGGAGACGGCCGGCGGCATCCACGCGTTTTATCCACAAGCGCCGCCGTACACTGGACACGCCAACGGGAGTGGTGAAATTGGTATACACGCAGGATTTAGGTTCCTGTGCCGCGAGGCGTGAGGGTTCGAGCCCCTTCTCCCGTACTTCATGCAGCTTTCACTGCAGTGATCGCTAGTACCCTTAGCGCCATGACGACGACTGGAGCCGCCATCCTCCCCTCCGCACTGATCCCCTGGCTCGACCCCGAGAACCTCATCACCGGCTTCGGGGCCTTCGCGCTGCTCGGCATCTGCCTCATCGTCTTCTCTGAGACCGGCCTGCTCGTCGGCTTCCTGCTGCCGGGCGACACCCTGCTCATCATCTCGGGGGTGCTCACCTTCACCGGCATCATCGAGACCCCGATCTGGGTCGTCTGCCTCGCCATCTCCTTCGCGGCCTTCCTCGGCGGGGAGTCGGGGTACTTCATCGGCCGCAAGGCCGGACCCCGCATCTTCGAGCGCAAAGAGAGCGGCCTGTTCAGCATGGAGAACGTGCGCCGCACCAACGGGTTCTTCGAGCGCTTCGGCGGCCTCGCCGTCATCGTGGCCCGATTCGTGCCGATCGTGCGCACCTTCGCCCCCGTCGCCGCCGGTGTCGGCAAGATGAACCCGCGCAAGTACAGCCTGTACAACGCCATCGGCGCGCTCATCTGGGGTGCCGGGCTGACCTACGCCGGCTTCCTGCTCGGTTACATCCCGCCGCTCAAGGACTTCGTCGTCAAGTACATCGACATCATCCTGCTCGGCGCCGTGGTCGTCACGCTGGTGCCGACGATCTTCCACTACGTGCAGTCGATGGTGAAGGCGCGGCGCAACCGCGACAAGCCACTGCCCACCGACGACGAGGTCGTGATCGACCCCGCGCTGTTCGACCAGGACAAGTCGAACGACCCGAAGAAGTAGCTAGCGCTTCTCGATCGCTGAGCGCGCCTGCTGCGCGGCCCGGCGAACATCGATCTCGGGATCGCGAAACAGGTTCGCGAGCAACTCGACGTCGGCGACCGATCCCACTGCGCCCAGGGCTCTGGCCGCGGCGGCCCGCACCCGCGCGGTGTCGTCAGTGAGCAGCTCGCGCAGGTACTCGGCGGCGTCGAGGCTGCGCGCAGCCGCGACGCGGCAGCACATCTCGCGAACGCGCCAGGCCTGGTTCTGCAGGCCGGCGAGCACGGCATCCGTGGCGGTGTCGTTCCAGGCGTAGAGCAGCACGCGCGCGCCCCAGACCTCGGGCCAGTAGAGCGGCGGGGCGCCGTCGAGCAGGCCCTGGGCATGGCTGCCGCCGGCGACGAGGAGGAACTCCTCGCCGACGTTGAAGCCGGCGAGAAGGGCGATGGCGCGTTCGACCACCCCGTCTTCGCCGAGGGCGGTGATCGCGTCAGCGACGCGGGTGGCTGGAGTGTCGTCAGAAGTCATTGCGCTGGCAACTCTACGGGAGGGGGCGCGGCGATCCAGATCGACGCGAGCGCAGCGGCCGCCAACTCGTAGCCGGCAACGCCACCATCGACCACCGTCAGCACTCGGTCGAGCGTCACACCCTCGGCGGCGAGGTGGCGCAGCAGCACCGGGTCGCGGTCGCTGACCCGAACAACGGTCCCGCTCATGCCCACGGGGGCATCACGCAGCAGCACGGCCGACGGCCGGGTGAGGTGGCCGTAGGCGGTGGGGATCGGGTCGCCGTGCGGATCGCGCGCCGGGTGTCCAAGCTGCTCGTCGATCTGGTCGAGCAGCCGGTCGCTCAGCGCGTGCTCGAGCACCTCGGCCTCGTCGTGCACCTCGTCCCAGCGGTAGCCGTGGCACTCGACCAGCCACGTCTCGATGATGCGGTGGCGGCGCACCATGCGCAGCGCGAGGGTCGTGCCCTCGGGGGTGAGCGTCACGACGCCGTAGCGCTCGTGGTCGGCCAGCCCCTGCACCACGAGCTTCTTCACCATCTCGGTGACAGACGACGCGGCCAGCCCCAGCCGGGCCGCGAGCGCGCTCGTGGTGATCGGGTCGGGCTGCCACTCGGTGTGTGCGTAGATGACCTTGACGTAGTCCTCGATCGCGGTCGGATAGCTCATGCGACCACCACCAGCACGATCAGCAGCACGTTGATGACGACGATCGCCGCGGTGCTCACCCAGCCGGCCCAGCGCAGCCAGGGGCGGTTCGCGAACTCGCCCATGAGCGTTCGCGAGCTGGCCAGCGCCACCAGCGGGATCAATGCGAAGGGGATGCCGAAGCTCAGCACCACCTGGCTGAGCACGAGGGCCATGGTCGGGTCCACCCCCGCCCCGAGCACGACCAGCGCCGGCACGAGCGTGACGACTCGGCGCACCAGCAGCGGTACGCGCAGCCTCAGCAGCCCGCCCATGATCGCCGAGCCGGCATAGGTGCCGACGCTCGTCGAGGCGAGGCCTGAGGCGAGCAAGCCGACAGCGAAGATGACGCCGATGGTGGGCCCGAGGGCTCCGACGATAGCCGCGTGGGCCCCCTCGATGGTGTCGGTGCCCTCGACGCCTCCGAGCGCCGCCGCCGCGAGCAGCAGCATCGAGATGTTGATCGCACCGGCGACGAGCAGGGCGAGGCCGACGTCGACGCGCGTCGCGGCGAGCAGGGAGCGAATGCGACCGGGTTCTTCGGTCACCCCGTGCCGGTCGCGCGCGAGAGCCGAGTGCAGGTAGATGACATGGGGCATGACGGTCGCGCCCAGCATGCTCGTCGCGAGCAGCACGGAGTCGGTGCCCTCGAAGTGCGGAAAGAGCCCGCCGACCAGGGCTGGCCCGTCAATCTCCGTGAAGAACAGGCCGCTGACGAAGCCGACGAGGATCACGCCGAGCAGGGTGATGATGACGAGCTCGAAACTGCGCTGGCCCCGGCGCGACTGCACGAGCAGGAGCAGCATGCTCGCCACCCCAATGATCACACCGCCGAGAAGCAGCGGGATGCCGAATAGCAGGTGCAGCGCGATCGCCCCGCCGAGCACTTCCGCGATATCGGTCGCGGCGGCCACCAGTTCGGCTTGCAGCCAGTAGAGCCGCCGCGGCCCCGTCCTCAGGCGCTCGCCCAGAAGCTCGGGCAGCGAGCGCCCGGTGACGATGCCGAGCTTGGCTGACTGGTACTGCACGAGCACGGCGATGGCGTTGGCGACGATGAGCACCCAGAGCAGCAGGTAGCCGTAGCGGGCTCCGGCGGTGAGGTTCGCGGCGACGTTGCCGGGGTCCACATAGGCGATCGCCGCGACGAAGGCCGGGCCTAGGAGAACGAGCGACGTTGCTTTTTTAGGCACACCGAAACTTTACTTGTGCAGAACGTCCTCGTGCGCGGCGTGCTCCTCGGGCTCCAGTTGGAAGGTCGAGTGCTCGACGTCGAAGTGCCCGGCCATACAGGCGCCGAGCTCGTCGAGCAGGCGGCCCGTTCCCCCGGTCTCGAAGAGATGCTTCGAGACGACCACGTGGGCGCTGAACACTGGTGCTCCACTGGTGATCGCCCAGACGTGCACGTCGTGCACGTCGATGACGCCGGTGGCCCCCAGCAGGTGCTCGCGGATCTCGGCCACATCCAAGTTGGCCGGCACCGCCTGGCTGAGCACATGGAACACATCGCGCAGCAGGCTGATCGCCCGCGGGATGATGAGGGCGGCGATGACGAGCGAGGCGATCGCATCCGCCTGTGCGAAGCCCGTCGCGAGGATGACGACGCCCGCGACGATCGCGGCCACGGATCCGAAGAGGTCGCCGAGCACCTCGAGGTAGGCGCCGCGCATGCCGATCGACTGCTTCGCACCGCCGCGCAGAACGAGCATCACGGCGATATTAGCGAGCAGGCCCGCAGCGGCGACGATGAGCATCGGTACGCCCAGCACCTCGCTCGGCTCGAACAGCCGCTGCACACCCTCGATCGCCACGTACACGGCGACACCGAGCAGGATCACGCCGTTGGCCAGGGCCCCGAACACCTCGGCGCGCTGGTAGCCGAAGGTCTGCCGGTCGGTCGCCGGCCGCGCGGCGATGCCCAGCGCCACGAGGGCGATGACGAGGCCGAGGAGGTCGCTGAACATGTGGCCGGCGTCCGCGAGGAGCGCGAGCGACCCGGCGAGGAGGGCACCGACGAGCTCGACCACGAGAAAGAGGGCGACGATCGCGATGGCGACCGACAGGCGGCGGCGGTTCGTCATCCCGTGGTCGTGGTCGTGTGCCATGCCTCAAGGCTAGGCGCGTTTCAGCGACGGGCGCCTAGATAGGAATGAGTGCCGTTATCAGCTCGCGCTCCCGCTCGGGGCTCAGGCCGAGCACGGGACGGTCGGGGCGCTGCGGGGCCGTGCCACCGATCGACTGCAGCCAGGCCCAGGTGTCGGCGACCGTCTCCCGCAGGGGGCGGATGCCGAGGCCGGCTGCCATCGCGCGCGACACGTCGGCCTCGTGCATCGACTCGTGGTCCTCCCCCGCCGGGATCCACACCGGCAGGTCCATCCAGGGCTCCACCCCCGCGTCGACGAGTGCCGCGGGGTCCGCCCAGTGGATGCTGCCCGTCGACCCCGTCACCTCGTGGGCGAGAGCGAGCAGCTCGCCGAGGGTCGTCTGGTCGGGCTCGTTGACGATGCTGTACTCCCCCGGAGCGGCGCTGAGGCTGAAGCGGGCCAGGTCGCGGGCGTCGACATACTGGAAGGTCTGCTCGGCCGGTCCGGGCGCCAGGATGTCGCCGCCGCGCGCCATGCGGGTGAGCCAGTAGGGCAGGCGCCCGATGTTCTCCCACGGTCCGATGATGAGGCCCGGCCGCGCGACAACGGCCCGATCGCCGAAGGCGTCGATCACCGCCAGCTCGGCACCGCGCTTGGTGCGGGCGTAATCGGTGAACACCGTGTCGTCTGCCGAGGCGTCGACGGTGGGCGCCGCCTCGGTCGCGAGCCGCGGCGTCGGCCAGGTGTGCACCGAGCGGCTCGAGATGTAGACGTAGCGATCGGTGTGGATGAACCGTGTCGAGTCGCGTACCGTGCTCGGCTCCCACGACCAGGTATCGGCGACGACGTCCCACTGCCGGTCGCCGAGCGTGTCGAGACCCTCACGCCGGTCGCCGGCAATCGCTTCCGCGCCGTCCGGTGCGGGATGGTTGCCCCGGTTGAAGGTCGCCACCTCCCACCCGCGCGCCAGGCCCTCCTCGACGAGAGCGCGCCCGACGAACTCCGTTCCCCCCAGCACCAGCAGCTTCATAGCCCCAGCCAACCGCAGCGGCGCCGCGCGATCCACGTGTTTCGCTGTGGGCAGATGTGACTAACGGCCCTATGCCCTGTGGGCAGGAGCGCCACACTGGGCACATGGCTGTTATCGAGAACTCGAAGGTCGCAATCATCGGAGCCGGCGCGGTCGGCACCTCCATGGCGTACGCCTCGCTCATTCGCGAGTCGGCGCGCGAGGTGGCGCTCTACGACATTCAGACGGACAAGGTCGAGGCCGAAGTGCTCGACCTCGCCCACGGCACCCAGTTCACCGGCTCGACCCGCATCACGGGCGGCAGCGACCTCGCGGTCGTCGAGCACTCCAACGTGGTGGTCATCACCGCGGGGGCGAAGCAGCACCCGGGGCAGTCGCGGCTCGACCTCGTCGGCACCAACGTCGGCATCCTCACCGACCTCATGCCGAAGCTCGTCGAGCGCGCGCCCGACGCGGTCTTCGTCATCGTCTCCAACCCCTGCGACGTGCTCGCGGTCGTCGCCCAGCGGGTGAGCGGCCTTCCCGCCTCGCGGGTGTTCTCCTCCGGCACCGTGCTCGATTCGTCGCGTCTGCGCTGGCTGCTGGCCGAGCGGGCGGGCGTCTCGACCTCGAGCGTGCACGCCATGATCGTCGGCGAGCACGGCGACTCGGAGTTTCCGCTGTGGTCGCAGGCCCGCATCGGGCCGGTGCCCCTTCTCGACTGGCAGCCGGCCGACTCCGCGCCCTTCAGCGCGACCGAACTCGACCAGATCGCCGACGACGTGAAGAACGCCGCCTACAAGGTCATCGCCGGCAAGGGGGCGACCAACTACGCGATCGGGCTCTCGGGCGCGCGCATCATCGAGGCCGTGCTGCGCGACGAGGGAGCGATCCTGCCGGTGAGCTCGGTGCTGCAGGACTACCGCGGCGTCTCGGGCATCGCCCTGTCGGTGCCGAGCGTCGTCGACGCGAGCGGAGTATCGCAGGTCATCGACGTGCCCTTTTCGGCACGCGAGGAGGAGCTCTTCGCGCGCTCCGCCCACGCGCTGCGCGAGACGCTCGGGGCGCTAGCCCTCGACTAGCTGCTCGCGCACGAAGGGCATGAGCTCGGCGAAGGCGATCGCCCGGTGGCTGATGGCGTTCTTCTCGTCGGGACGCAGTTCAGCGGAGCTCACCGACAGACCGGCCGGCTTGAAGACCGGGTCGTAGCCGAAACCGTTCGGGCCGACCGGCTGCTCGAGCACCGTACCGTGCCATTCCCCCCGCACGACGTGCTCGATTGAGCCATGGACAAATGCTGCCGCACACACAAACTTCGCGTCGCGATGCGACGCGCCCACAAGGTTCTGCAGCAGCAGCGCGACGTTGTCGGCATCCACCCGCGTTCCGGCATACCTCGCGGAATGGATGCCGGGGGCGCCCCCCAAGGCAGCAACCGCAATACCCGAGTCGTCGGCAATCGCGGGCAGGCCGGAGTGCGCAGCCGCCGCCCGCGCCTTGATCAACGCATTCGCCTCGAAGGTCTCGCCGTCTTCGACCGGCTCGGGGCCGTCGTAGCCGACGAGTTCGATGCCCTCGAGCGCGGGCCCGAGGATCTTGCGCAGCTCGTCTACCTTGTGCGCGTTGTGGGTGGCGAGGACGAGCTTCATGCGCCGAGCGTCTGCACCTGCAGAGCGGTCAGGTCGGCGGCGCCGCCGAGGGCCAGGTCGAGCAGGGCGTTGAGCTCTGTGCGGTCGAAGGGCGCCGCCTCGGCCGTGCCCTGCACCTCGACGAAGAGGCCGCGGCCGGTGACGACGACGTTCATGTCGGTCTCGGCGCGCGAGTCCTCGGTGTAGGCGAGGTCGAGCATGGGCACGCCGTCGATGATGCCGACGCTGACTGCCGCCACCGAATCGATGAGCGGCGTGGCGTTCTTGCCGATGAACCCGCGACCGCGGCCCCACTCGATCGCGTCGGCGAGCGCCACGTAGGCGCCCGTAATGGCGGCGGTGCGGGTGCCGCCGTCAGCCTGCAGCACGTCGCAGTCGATGACGAGGGTGTTCTCGCCGAGGGCCTTGGTGTCGACGATGGCGCGCAGCGAGCGGCCGATGAGGCGGCTGATCTCGTGCGTGCGGCCACCGACGCGGCCCTTGACGGCCTCGCGGTCCATGCGGTCGTTGGTCGAGCGCGGCAGCATCGCGTACTCGGCAGTGACCCAGCCCTTGCCCTTGCCGGTCAGCCAGCGCGGCACACCGTTGGTGAACGAGGCCGTGCACAGCACCTTGGTGCGCCCGAAGCTGATGAGCGCCGAGCCCTCGGCCTGATCGCTCCAGCCGCGCTCGATCGTCACGGGGCGAAGCTGGTCGGCGGAACGTCCGTCAATGCGGGTCATCGGGTCTCCTTAGGGAGCGTTATGGCGCCGGTCTCGACGAGATCGACGGTGGTGACTTCGGGGCCGAGAAAGCGGGAGGCGAGCCGCAAGAACTCGTCTTTGCTGTCGCCCGTCGCCTCGAAAGTGTAGGTCGCCTTGCCGGGGGCGGTGCGCTCCAGCCCGTGCTTGACGAGGGTGCGGTAGACGTCGAATGCGGTCTCCTCCGCGCTCGACACGAGGGTGACATCCTCGCCCATGACGTACTGGATCGCGCCGGCGAGCAGGGGGTAGTGCGTGCAGCCGAGCACGAGGGTGTCGATCTGTGCCCCTTTCAGCGGGGCGAGATACTGCTCGGCCGTGGCGAACAGCTCCGCGCCGCTCGTGACGCCCGCCTCGACGAACTCGACGAAGCGCGGGCACGCCGCGGTGAAGATGTCGAGCTGGGCGGCGGCGAAGGCGTCCTCGTAGGCGAGCGAGTTGATGGTGCCCACGGTGCCGATCACCCCGACGCGCTTGTTGCGGGTCTGCCTCACGGCGGCGCGAACAGCGGGCTGGATGACCTCGACGACCGGGATTCCGGCGTAGCGCTCCCGGGCATCCCGCAGCATTGCCGCACTGGCCGTGTTGCACGCGATTACCAGGGCCTTGACGCCCTGCGCGACAAGGTCGTCCATGACGTCGAGGGCGTACTGCCGCACCTCGGCGATCGGCTTGGGTCCATAGGGCGAGTGGGCGGTGTCGCCGACGTAGAGCAGCGACTCGCGCGGCAGCTGGTCGATGATCGCGCGCGCGACGGTGAGCCCGCCGACCCCGCTGTCGAAGACTCCGATCGGCGCATCACTCACGGCCCAAGTTTAGGCTGTTCTGCGTGACCTCCTCCCTGCTGACGGATCGCTACGAACTCACCATGCTCGACGCAGCGCTGCAGAGCGGGCGCGCGCACCGCCGCTCGGTCTTCGAGGTCTTCAGCCGCCGACTGCCCGAGGGGCGCCGCTTCGGTGTGGTCGCGGGCACGGGCCGACTGCTCGACCTCATCGAGGACTTCCGCTTCGATGCCGATGACCTCGCCTACCTGAGCACCTTCCTCACACCCTCGACAATCGACTTTCTAGAGGGCTACCGCTTCACCGGCTCGATCAGCGGCTACCGCGAGGGCGAGCTCTACTTTCCCGGCTCCCCCGTGCTCGTCGTCGAGGGCAGTTTCGCCGAGGCCGTCATCCTCGAGACGCTCGTGCTCAGCGTGCTCAACTACGACAGCGCCGTCGCGAGTGCCGCGGCCCGCATGGTCGCGGCGGCAGACGGGCGACCGCTCGCCGAGATGGGCTCGCGCCGCACCGGCGAGCGCAGCGCGGTCGCCGCGGCCCGCGCGGCCTTCATCGCCGGGTTCAGCGCCACGAGCAACTTGCGGGCGGGCAGCGACTGGGGCGTTCCGACGATGGGAACCGCTGCCCACGCCTTCACGCTGTTGCACGACTCAGAAGAGGAGGCGTTCCGGGCGCAGGTGGCCGCCCTCGGACCCGGCACCACCCTGCTCGTCGACACCTACGACATCCCCGCGGCTGTCGACCTCGCGGTTCGCGTCGCCGGCACGTCGCTCGGCGCCGTGCGCATCGACTCCGGCGACCTGCCCGTGCTCGTGAAGCAGGTGCGCGCGCAGCTCGACGGCCTCGGTGCCGTGAACACGAAGATCACCGTCACCAACGACCTCGACGAGTTCACCATCGCCGCCCTGCGTGCGGCGCCGGTCGACTCCTACGGGGTCGGCACCTCGCTCGTCACCGGCTCCGGGCACCCCGCGAGCGGCATGGTCTACAAGCTCGTCGCCCACGAGACCGACAGCGGGGAGTGGGTCTCGGTCGCTAAGAAATCAGCCGAGAAAGCGACCGTCGGCGGGCGCAAGTTCCCGGAGCGCACGCTCGTCAACGGGGTGGCGGCCGCCGAGACGATCCATGTCGGCAGCCCGGGTGACTCCGGACGCGACCTGCTCGTTCCCCTCGTCACCAACGGCGAGCTGGATGCCGCGGCCCCCGGCCGCGAGGGAACCGTCGCCGCCCGCGCACACCACGCCGCCGCGATCGCGGAGCTGCCGCCAGCGGCGCTCAGCCTCGGACGGGGCGAGCCCGCCATCCCGACGGTCTACGCGTGACTACTTGAGCTTCTCGTAGATCTCTTTGCAGGTCGGGCAGACCGGGAACTTCTCGGGGTCGCGGGATGGCGTCCAGAGCTTGCCGCAGAGGGCGCGCAGAGGCTTGCCGGTGACCATCGACTCCATGATCTTGTCTTTCGGCGCGTAGTGCGAGAACCGCTCGTGGTCGCCGTCCTCGACGAGCTCTTTGGTGAGCAGCTCCTCGAGTTCGCGGTCGAGGGTGTCGGTGCCGCCGCCGGTCAGATCGCTGTCAGCCATGATCCGAGTTTACGGCAGGCGCTGCCCCGACGTCAGTTCTTCAGCGCCGCAGCGAGCAGCTCACTGCTGCGCTGGTCGTAGACATCGGCGCCGATGCGCACACCGGCGATGAGCCCGACGACGCCGACCACGAGGCCCGCGCCCAGCGCGGCAAAGTGCCAGCCGGGGTTGATGGTGAAGCCGAGAACGGCGGCGACGATAGCGGGGGCCGCCAGCAGCAGGATGCCGAAGAACGAGAGCCCCTGGATCAGCCCCGCCGTGTTGCCGCCCGCCTGCGGCTGCGAGAACGGCGAGTCGCCCGGCCGCACGGCGGGGTAGGGGAAGCGCGCCGACAGGATGCTCGACAAACCGAGCCCGGTGAGCAGGATCGCCGCGCTGACCCCGATGAGCGAGGGCAGCACGCCCCAATCCCCGAAGATCGCGGCGCTGATGACCGACCCGCCCAGAACGAGCGGCACGCCGACGATCAGCGCCGGCAGCAGGCGGCCCCAGCGGTCGTCCCGCCCGGAGGTGCTCGAGGCCAGGTGCAGCCAGATGGCGCTGTTGTCGAAGGAGACATCGTTGTGCACCGACCATGAGAGGAACAGGCACATGACCGGCACCGGCAGCAGCGCGAGTGCCTGCAGCGGCATTCCAGCCACGACGAAGGTGACGACCATGATGAAGGGGATCACGGGAATGATGGCGAGGCTCGTCACGTAGCGCGAGTCACGAATCCAGTAGGTGATAGAGCGCGCGGCGATCGCGCCCGCCGGCGTGCGCGGCAGGCGGTCGAACCAGCCGAGCCCGAGGTACTTCTTGGCCTGCGCGTGTCGCTCGGGGGTGGTGAGCACGGCGGCGAGCAGCACACGCCACACGACGAAGAGCACGAGCAGCCAGACGATGGCGATCGCCAGCTGGGCCAGCGCGGCGGAGCCGGCACCCGCTGCGGCGGAGGCCGGTGCGGCCCAGGCGGCGCCCAGCGGCGTCCATCCGACCACTGCCGCGATGTCGGTGAGCACCTGGATGCCGTTCGTCGCCCAGTCGACCGAGGCGAGCACGGCGACCAGCGGTGCGATGGCGATGATGAGAACGATGACGACGAGGGTAGACACATCGCGGCTGCGACGGGTGGAGAGCAGAAAGCTCGCGAGGGTCGTCGCGATACGCGCAGAGAGCACCGCTGTGAGGACGATCAGTACCGCGGCCGCGACCGAGAGGCCGTAGGCCCCGGGGGCCGCGCTCCAGGTGACGGTCTGCGCGACAGCGACGATGGCGATGACCACGGCCGGCACGCTCAGCAGTGATGCGAGGCCGATGCCCGTCGCGAGTGTGGTGTTCGAGAGCCCGAAGAGCGAGAATCGCCGCGGATCGAGGATGTCGTCGATGCCGAGCATCAGCGGCAGCAGTGCGAAGACCACGAGGCTCAGCCCGCCGAACACCGTGACGATCGGCGCCGAGACCTCGACGTCGGCAAAGCGCAGAGCCACGAGCGATGCGGCGAGGAAGGTCGCCGTGCCGACTCCGTAGAGCAGGCCGAGGATGAGGCCGACGATCTGCCAGGGCGTTCTGCGAAACGAGTTCGCCAGCAGCAGCAGCTTCAGTCGGAGAATTTGTGCAACCACTCCATGCCTTCCGCAGCTCGGCGCCCCCCGGCGAGCTCGACGAAGCGCTCCTCGAGCGTCGATCCGGCACGCACATCGGCCATGCGGCCCTGGGCGAGAACGGAGCCGTTCACGATGATGGCGACGGAGTCGCACACCCGCTCGATGAGGTTCATGGTGTGGCTCGAGAGCACGACGGTGCCGCCGGCCTTCGCATAGCGCTGCAGAATCTCGATGATGTTGGCCGACGACACCGGGTCGACCGACTCGAAGGGCTCGTCGAGAACCAGCAGCCGGGGCGAGTGGATCATGGCCGCGGCAATCGCAATCTTCTTGCTCATGCCTGCCGAGTAGTCCGCGACGAGGCGGTCGAGCGAGTCCTCGAGGCCGAACGCGGCGGCGAGGTCGGCGCTGCGCAGGCGCACCGCGTTCTTGTCGAGGCCGCGCAGCACGCCGGAGTAGTAGAGCAGCTGGCCGCCGGTGAGGCGGTCGAAGAGCCGCAGCTGGTCGGGCAGCACACCGAACTTGCGCTTGGCCGCGACCGGGTCGCTCCACACGTCGGTGCCGTGCACCGCGACGGATCCCGCATCCGGCTTGAGCAGGCCGGTCACCATCGAGAGGGTCGTCGTCTTGCCCGCGCCGTTGGGCCCCACGATGCCGTACAGCGTGCCGGCGGGAACCTCGAGGTCGATGCCGGCGACGGCGATGCGGCTGTCGAAGCGCTTCACCAGGCCGCGAATCGACAGCGCGACCTCTTTCGGCTTCTGCCGCTCGGCGGCAGGCTTGCGAACGCGCGGCTTGCGGGCAGGCGGGCGTGCCGCTACTGCGGTCGAGGCATCGGGTTCTGCGGGGTTCTGATCCACCTGCTAACCGTATCAATGCTCGGGTTGCGCGCCGCGCCCGCATCACAAAACGACAACATCCCTCGCGTTTTCGTGCCGTTTACCCGCCGTTTACGTAAACTTGCCGAAGCACAACGGTGTGCATTGCACAGGCCCGCGCGCTTCCAATCGGAATACCCGGGGCCGCATCACATCGTGAGGAGACCAACGTGACTACGCAAATCGTAATCCTGGCCGCAGGAATGGGCAGCCGGCTCGGCCGCGCCCTGCCGAAGCCGCTGACCGAGCTCGCCGACGGCCGCACCATCATGCAGCAGCAGTTCGACAACATCCACCAGGCATTCGGCAAGAACGCCAAGGTCACCATCGTTGTCGGCTACAAGCTCGAGCACATCATCGAGGCCTTCCCCGAGGCGTCCTTCGTCTACAACGAGCAGTACGACCAGACCAACACCTCGAAGAGCCTCATGCGCGCCCTGCAGGCGTCCGCCCCCGGCGGCGTTCTCTGGATGAACGGCGATGTCGTCTTCGACCCCGAGGCCCTCGAGCGCGCCGCCAAGCTCGTCGCCCGCGACCAGTCCTTCGTCTCCGTCAACACCGCCAAGGTGTCGGACGAAGAGGTCAAGTACACGACCGACGCGGAGGGCTACATCAAGGAGCTCTCGAAGCAGGTCGTCGGCGGTCTCGGTGAGGCCGTGGGCATCAACTTCATCTCGCGCGACGACAAGTCCGTGCTGCTGCGCCAGCTCAAGCGCGTCGACGACCAGGACTACTTCGAGCGCGGCATCGAGCTGGCCATCGAACAGGACGGCCTGCACATCGAGCCCGTTGACATCTCCGACCTCTACGCGGTCGAGATCGACTTCGCCGAAGACCTGGAGCGCGCGAACCTCTTCGTGTAGCGCTCGTTTTCGAGAACCGCCGGGATTCGTCCCGGCGGTTCTCGCGTTAACGACTCGCTACGATTGCTGGGTGAGTAATAGCGCGCTGGAGCGGCCAGCCTGGTCCCCGGCGGCGCGCTACCGGCACGTTCTCTGGCTGCTCACCCGCCGGGACCTGCGGGTGCGCTACTCGACATCGGCCCTCGGCTACTTCTGGTCGATTCTCGACCCACTCGTCATGGCCGCCATCTACTGGTTCGTCTTCACGCAGATCTTCAACCGCTCTGTCGAGGGCGAAGACCCGTACATCGTGTTCATGCTCCTCGCGCTGCTTCCGTGGACGTGGTTCAACGGCGCCGTCTCGGATTCCACGCGGGCCTTCACCCGCGGGGCGAAACTGATCCGCTCGACCAAGATCCCGCGCACGATCTGGGTCGCCTCGATTGTCTGCTCCAAGGGCGTCGAGTTCGTTGCGAGCCTTCCCGTGCTCGCCGTCTTCGCGATCGCGACGGGTGCACAGCTGCAGTGGCAGTCCGTCTACTTCGTTCTGGCCATCGTCGTGCAGTTCATCCTCACTCTCGGCGTGGGCATGATCGTCGCCCCGCTCGTGGTGTTCTTCCGCGACCTCGAGCGGGCGGTGAAGCTGGTGCTGCGGTTCCTGTTCTACGCGAGCCCGATCATCTACGGCGTTTCTGCCTACGCAAAGGTCGGCCCGGAGTTTCATTTCGTCGCGGCCTTCAACCCGTTGAGCGGAATCTTCTCTCTCTACCGCGGTGCGTTCTTTCCCGACCAGCTCGACTGGTTCACGATCGCCGTCGGCATCGTGATGAGCGCCCTGATCTTCGCCCTCGGCCTGTACGTCTTCAAGCGCAGCGAGCGCGCAGTATTGAAGGAGATCTGATGGCCACCGGAGCTATCGAGGTCAACGGAGCCGGCATCCGCTTCCGCCGCAACCGCCGCTCGCGCCGCAACTTCAAAGACCTGTTCGCCGGCCGCCAGCGCCGCACTCTCGCGAGCGAGTTCTGGGCGCTGCGCGACATCAGCTTCACCGTGCAACCGGGTGAGGCGATCGGCGTCGTCGGGCGCAACGGCCAGGGCAAGTCGACGCTGCTCAAGCTCGTTGCCGGGGTGATTCTCGCCGACGAGGGCGCTGTCGAGGTGCACGGCGGGGTCGCGCCGCTGATCGAGATCACCGGTGGCTTCGTCGACGACCTCACCGTGCGCGACAACGTCTACCTCACCGCCGGACTGCACGGAATGAAGAAGCACGAGATCGCCGAGCGCTTCGACGAGATCATCGACTTCGCCGAGATCGGCGACTTTCTCGACACCCCCTACAAGCACCTCTCGAGCGGCATGAAGGTGCGCATCGCGTTCTCGGTGGTGTCGCGCCTCGAGGAGCCGATCATCCTGGTCGACGAGGTGCTGGCCGTCGGCGACAAGGCGTTCAAAGAGAAGTGCTACCGCCGCATCGAGGAGCTCTTGGCCGGCGGACGCACCCTGTTCTTCGTCTCGCACAACGAGAAGGACCTGCGCCGCTTCTGCAAGCGCGGCCTGTACCTCGACAAGGGACAGCTCGTTCTCGACGCGTCGATTACTCAGGTTCTTTCCAAGTACAACAAGGATTATGGGCTCACACCATGAGCAACCTTCCCCCCGGCGTGAGCAAAGCCGCCGCCACTGGCTTTGACAAACTGCTGAGCGTGCAGCGCCCGGTCGTGCTCGCGCACCTGCGCAGCATTCGGCGCCGCAACCCCAACGCGTCACCCGACCAGGTGATCCGCATTCTCGAGCGGCGTTATCTCGCCGCGGTGACCGCGGGTGGAGCCGTCGTAGGCGCCAGTGCCGCCCTGCCCGTGGTTGGCGTCGGAGCATCCGTCGCGCTGTCGGCGGCAGAGACCGGTGGCTTTCTCGAGGCCAGTGCTCTCTTCGCCCAGTCCATCACCGAGCTGCACGGTATCGCGATCGACGACCCGGATCGCGCGCGCACCCTGGTCATGACCCTCATTCTCGGCTCTGCTGGCTCCACTCTCGTGAAGCAGTTTGCCGGCGAGGTCACCGGCACGGCTCCGGCCCGCACTGCCTTCTGGGGCGAGCTGGTGACGAAGAGCCTGCCCAAGGCCGCGGTCGGCAAAGTCGCTGACCAGCTGAAGAAGAGTTTCATCCGCAAGTTCGGGGTGAGCCAGGGCGCGTCGATCATTGGACGCGCCATCCCCTTCGGGATCGGGGCCGTCATCGGCGGAACCGGCAACCACATCCTCGGGCGCCAGATCGTGCGAGGCTCCCGCGAGGCATTCGGGGCTGCGCCGCCGTTCTTCGGCGCCAACCTCGACGTGACGCCGGCGCTCAGCCGCGCTGACCGCACGGCACTCAAGCAGCTGGAGCAGCTCGAGAAGTAGCCGCCCTCTCCGTGGGCAGAGTTCTCCCCCGCGCCTAGCTGGCCCGTTTCTCGAGCACGCGGCTCTTGGTGGGCATCGGCCGGGCTGTTCCGCCGGGCGGGGTGATGGTGTAGTCGGCGCCGTGGCGGGTCACCTGCCAGTGGTTGTTGTGCACGAGCAGGTGGTGCCGTCGGCAGAGCAGCACGCCGTCGGCGATGTCGGTGCTGCCGTGGTCGCGGGCCCACTGGTCGATGTGGTGGGCCTCGCACCAGGACGGGGGCCGGTCGCAGCCGGGGAACCGGCAGCCGCCGTCCCGCACGGCGAGGCCGATGCGCTGCCGCTCGGTGAAGAGCCGCTGGGCGCGGCCGACGTTGACGACCTGCCCGCCGCTGTCGAATTTCACGCCGATCACCCCGGCGTCGCAGACGAAGCGCTCCACCGTGGCCATGCTCACAGGTTCGCCCGAGTCCTCCACGACCGCCCGCCCGGCGGTGACCACCAGGCGCACGGCGGGGCGGCGGGCGCCGAACAGGGTGCCCGGGTCGGCGTCGACCGCCAGGCGCACCATGGCGATGACGCCGTCCGCGGTGATCTGGTCGGTGCTGCGTTCGTCGGCCTCCAGTGCTGCGTCACGGGCGGCCTGCTCGGGGTCGGCGAAGCGGGGGCCGCCCCGCCGCGGGGACGTCAGCGCCTCGAGCGCCGAGACCAGGAGCGCCGCGTCGACGGCATCGAAGCGGAACGAGCCGCCGACGGTGCCATCCTCGCGGGTGGAGTAGCGGAAATAGCGCAGGTCGCGCTGCTCCTTCTCGCGCCGCGCCACGGCCGAGGCGTCCAGCTCGTCGCGCAGGTCGCGGGCGCGTCGGAACAGCTCCTCCGGGGTCAGCGACGGAGCCGCCTCGACAAGGGGAAGAGCCTCGGGGCCTGCAGAACCCAGGCCGCGCCCGATGGCCGCGGCGGCATCCACAGAGATGTCGCCGGCGAGTACCGCCGCGCCGACCGGGGTGTCGAGGGACGACCCCACCGAGACCAGCCGCGCGGCCTCCGACCGCGACCCGCCGGTGATCGACTGGATCAGTGCCGCCGACGACAGGAACCCCGCCCGCTGGGCCAGCCCGTCGTACCCGAGCGCGCGGGCCGAGCGGCGCTCGATCTCGCCGGCGACGAGGGCGGCGCGCACGTCGAGCTGCCGCCGGTGCGCGGCGATCGCGCGCTGCTCATCGAGCAGGCCGGCGTCGGAGAGCGACGCGACATCCACCCGGTTTTCCATACATCGATTGTCTCAGATTCGAACGTATGTTCGAAAGACCGGACACGCGATCTGTGCATAAGTCGCGGGAGCTGTGGAGCCTCTAGTCGCGATCACCCTGCGACTGCCGCACCGCCCAGACGGCGCCGGCGAGTCCGACGAGCGACACGAGCACCGCGGGCAGCACATCGAGGCCGGAGAGGCCGAAGGCGTAGAACGGCGCGCCGAAACCGAGAACGAGCGCGAGAAGCAGCCAGAGGGAGCGGCGGGTCATGCCCCAAGGCTACCGAGCGAGTTACGAGGTCGCGCTCAGCTCGCGCTGATCGCCGCCACCAGCCGGTCGAGCCCGTACTGCCACGCATCGTCGACGGGTCCGGCGAGATTGAAGCCGCTGTTGAGCTCCATGGCGATGAAGCCGTTGGCCCAGGCCGTGAAGGTGCGGGCCGCCACGAGCTCGTTCTGCGCACCCGCCAGCGCCCCGGCCGCACGCAGTATCGGCTGGCTCGCCGCGACGATAGCGTGCGGGCTGGCAGTGACCCCGCCCCCCATGACCAAGCGGAAAGCCGCCGGCCTCTGGTGCGCGAAGGCGCGGAACGCGGAGGCGACGGCATAGATGTCGCCCTCGATCAGCCCGAGCTCGGCGAGCGTCGCGTCAGCGACCATCCGCACCAGCTCATCGCGACTGCGCACCCGCTTGTACAGCGACGGAGCCTGCACGCCGACCCGCTCGGCCACGGCCTGCATCGTGAGGTCGCCGAGCTCGAGCAGCTCGCGGGCAGCGGCGACGATCTCGTCGAGGGAGGTGCGATCGGGTGTGGGCATGTTTCGAGTATAGCTATTGACAGTAGCCATGATGGCTATGTACCGTAGCCATCATGGAACTCGCACCCAACCTTCACCGCATCGGCAACGACATCGTCGCCTGCTACCTCATCGCTGACCCGACTGGAGTCACCGTCATCGACGCCGGACTTCCCGGCCACTACCGCGACCTCGTCGCCGAGCTCACAGCCATGAACAAGACCCTGGATGACGTCAAGGGCCTCATCCTCACCCACGGCGACAGCGACCACGTCGGCTTCGCCGAGCGCCTGCGCGCCGGCGGGGTACCGGTCTACATCCACGCGGCCGACGCGAGCCGGGCGAAGGGCGGCCCCAAGCCCGCCACGCCGATGGGCCGCATGGGCCTCGCCACCCTCGGCTTCTTCGCCTACGCGCTGCGCAAGGGCGGGGCGAAGACCGTCTGGCTGACCGAGGTCGTCGAACTCCACGGCGGCGAGACGCTGGACCTGCCCGGCCAACCCCGCATCATCAGCCTGCCCGGGCACTCCGAGGGCAGCATCGCGATCCACTCCCCCGCGGTCGACGCGGTCTTCGTCGGCGACGGCCTCACCACCCGCCACGTGCTGACCGGCAAGACAGGACCCCAACCGGCCCCCTTCACCGACGAGCCCGAGCGCGCCATCGCCTCGCTCGCGGCGCTGCCCGAGGCGACCTGGGTGCTGCCCGGCCACGGCGCCCCGTTCAGCGGCGGAACGGCCGCCGCAGTCGCCGCGATCCAGTCGGGCGACTGAACCAAGCCCGCGTTTGTTGACCAAGCCGCCCAACCTTCGCGCGCTTGGTCAACAAGCTGCGGCGTGGTCGCTGGCCACGGGTACGGTTGCGGCGTGACCGACTCCTACGACCTCAAGAAGGCGCACAGAGAGCTCTACGCGCCGAAACAGCAGTTCACCGTCGTCGACGTGCCGCCGCTGAACTACCTCATGGTCGACGGGCAGGGCGATCCCAATACCGCCCCCGCCTACACCGAGGCGGTCGAGGCCCTCTACCGCGCGTCCTACGCGGCGCGGAAGGCGGCCGGCCAGAAGCACGTCGTCGCCCCGCTCGAGGGACTCTGGTGGGCCGACGACCTCGGCTCCTTCACCGCCCGCGACAAGGGCGCCTGGCAGTGGACGATGATGATCGCCCAGCCCGACTTCGTCAGCGCCGACATGGTGCCCGAGGGCGTGCGCTTCGAGCGCTTCGACGAGGGGCGGTGCGTGCAGATCCTGCACATCGGCAGCTACGACGACGAGGCGCCCGTACTGGCCCAGCTGCACGACGAGTGGCTGCCCGCGCACACCCTGCGCGAGCGCGGCAAGCACCACGAGATCTACCTCAGCGACCCGCGCAAGGTGGAAGCAGCGAAGCTGCGCACTATCCTTCGGCAGCCGGTGGCGTAGCCGCGATCGTTGCGGCCAACGCCTCGAGCTCGGTCACGAGCCGCGTGAGAGCGGCGGAATCGTGGTCGCGGAAGATCGCGGTCGCGGCCGGGTGCATGGCCATCTCGGCATCCCCGAGCAGGGCGTGACCGCGGTCGGTCATGCGCACGACGAGCCGGCGGGCGTCGCCGGGGTCGCGCTCGGTGCTCAGCGCGCCCAGCTCATCCAGGGTCTTCAGTGTCTTCGAGACCGCGGGCTGATTGACCTCCATGGCGTCGGCGATCTGGCTGACGCTCGCCCCCTGCGGAACCCGGCGCAGAAAACTGAGCACGCTGACCGACGTGAGCGACAGCGGGGTCGGGTGGAGGGCGCGCGACAGCCGGGTGGCGACGAGCTGGTGGACGATGAGCAGGTCGCGCAGCGCCCGGCCCTGCAGCTCGGCGCGTTCGTAATCCATGAGCTAACAATATTCCGTGGAATGGAGCTTGACGAGCGCGCGCCTGTCCTCTTTAATACATTCCATGGAATCTATTAAGAAGCTCTCCCTCCCCGTCCTGCTCATCGCCACCGGTGCCAGCGCAATACTGCAGACCATCGCGCAGGCGGTGCTCAACACCTTCTACGATCGGTCCGGCTACCCGGTGCCGTATTACGTCGGCCAGACCTCTTTCGACGCGGCCAAGCTCGAGGGCTGGTACGCGTCGATGGAGGCCGCCGGCACCCTCGATGTCTACCGGCAGACGCAGCTGGTCGACTTCGCCTTCATCGCCGCGACAGCGCTGTTGCACGTCTCGCTGCTCGTGCTCGTGGCCCGCCTGCTGCCCGAAGGCCCCTGGCGCCGGGCCGGACTGGTCGCGGTTGTGATCGGCCTGCTCGCCCCCGCCTTCGATGTGCTCGAGAACCTCATGTCGTTCATCGCCCTCGCCGAGCCGACCCAGGTTGCTCCGGCGGTCGCGGTCGTCTACTCGAGCTTCGCGTCGCTCAAGTTCCTCTGCTTCTTCGCGGTCTACCTCTGGGTGCCCGTCGGGCTCGTGGCGGCGTTGGCCCTCAGGAAGCGCGCGGCTGTGCCGGCGGTGCAGTAGCCAGCGACAGGGCCAGGTCGATGAGGGCGAGCTCTGAGTGACGGGGTCCCACGAGTGACAGGCCCACGGGGGCCGGCAGCAGAGCTCCGGCGTTCGGAACACTGAGCAGGGGCGCTGACAGCGCAGGCCGCCCGGTCAGGCCCGCGACCGCGGTCATCTTCAGGGTTCCCTGGCGGGTGCGCTCGACGGTCTCGGCATCCGCTGTCGTGGAAATCGCGATGGATGAGGCACTCGGCACCAGCAGCACCCGGTCGCCGAGCAGGTCGTCGAGGTGGGCCCGCAGGCGCGCGAGCGTCGCGCGGGCCGCTGCCTCCTGTTCCGCGGTGACCCGGGAGGCGAGCTCGAAGCGGGCCGCGACGTCGTCGCCGAGCGCGCCCGGGTGCGCCTGGATCCAGGCGCCGTGGGTGCGCCAGGCCTCGGCCTGCTGCACGGTGCGGAAGGTCTCGAAGAACTCCTGCGGGTCGCCAAGCTCGACGGTGTCGCGAACGCCGACGAAGGCAACGAAAGCCGCCTGCACGTCGGGCTCGGCCTGGGCGGCCAGCACCGGGTCAACGACGAACGAACCCGCGTCGGCGTGGGACGCCAGCGTGGATGCGGCAGCCCGACGCAAGACATCGGCCGAGCGGGTGATCCACCCCGGAGCATCGAAGGTCGGCGCGAGCGCGACGAGGCCGTCGGCCGAGACCGAGCCGTGCGTCGTGCGCAAACCCCACAGCCCCTGATACGACGCAGGAACACGGATGCTGCCAGCAGTATCCGTCGAGAGGCCAATAGACGCCTGCCCGAGCGCAACCGCGCTGGCCGGACCGCTCGACGACCCACCCGGAACGCCGCCGACGACCGCCGGGTTCGGGGGCGTCCCGTAGTGCGGGTTGCGGCCGGCGATCGAGTAGGCGAACTCGTCGGTCTGGGCGATGCCGACGACGTTGGCGCCGGCGGCGAGCAGCACCTTGACCGCGGGCGAATGCCGGGCGGCGGGTTCGCCCGAGTCCAGGAACGACGGCACGCCGGCCCCGACAGCGAACCCGGCGACGTCGTACAGGTCTTTCACCGCTACGGTCTCGCCGCTGAGGGAGCCCGCCGCGGCACCCCGCACGAGCGGTGTGCCCACGACGCGCCAGACAGCGGAGTTGACCGCCGGCGCGGGCAGCGACACGTGGGCCGCGCGCACCTTCCAGGCCCCGTTCCGCCGCACCCACAGCTGCGACTGCTGGCCGCGGCCGCCGGTGAGCGGCTCGGTGATCGCGATGACGAGGGCGGCGTCGTCGCTGATCTCGACCACCTCGGTGTGGAGGATCGTGCGCGCCGGAGCACCCCCGCGCCCCTGGCGGAAGGCGCTGATCGCGCCATGGCCGCTGAGGATGCCGGCGGCATCGCCCCGCACGGCATCGTCGGCGAAGAGCGCGTCCAAGACGGGCAGGTCATTCGCCATCAGCGCGCGCTCGTACTCCCAGAACGCTTCCAGCAGCTCAGAACTCAAAGTCGGACTTCCTCACTCGCGCGTGCACTCCCTTGACCAGGTCGACGACCTGGCTGATGTTGAAGTCGGTGGCGGCGCTGAGGTACGCGTAGGCGTGCGCCGCGTCGACTCCCCAGCGGGCCTGCAGCAGGGCGATCGCGGCGCGCACGCAGTCCTGCATGGCTATGTCGAGATCCGCGTTCATTCCGGTGGGGATGAGAAACTCGGCCGTCTCGGCCAGCGGTCCGGCGAGCTCGCCGAAGGCCTCGACCGCCTCGACCGCGGGGATCACATCGAATCCGATGGTCGCGCGCAGCGAGGCCTCCATCGCGGTGAGCGCGACCTCGCCGTCGCCCTGCGCGAAGTGCGGGTCGCCGACGTAGGCCAGCGCGCCCTCGACCTGCACGGGCAGGTACAGCGCCGAGCCGACGGTCAGCAGGTTGATGTCGATGTTGCCGCCGTGGGGTCCGGGCGGAACGGAGTGCGGTCGTGTGTCGCCGTTGACCGCCACGCCCATGATGCCGAGGAAGGGGTTGAGCGGGAAGCGCAGGTTTCGCCCCGCGGTCGGCAGGCTCCCCCATTCGCCGTCGGAAGAAGCGAAGATGCTCACCGTCTCGCCGCTGGCCGGGTACTCCTCGGGCAGGGCGCCGCGGCCGTGCCGGTTGGAGATCACGCCGTAGGGCACGCGCTGCAGGGTTTCGACGACGCGCATCCTCAGGAGATCGCCCGGTCTTGCGCCCTCGACGTGGATCGGGCCGGTCACCACATGCGGCCCGCCATCGCCGCGGTCGTATGACGACGCAGCCAGCTCGACGGCGTCGTCGAGCACCTCGTGGCCCTCGAAATACCGGCGAGGATCACGGCCCTGGTCCTCGAGGATCCCCTCGTGCGAGATCGTGTCGATCGTCACCTCGGTGCCGGGCGCGACGGTCAGCACGGCGGCGTCGGTCGCGCAGGGCAGTCGGCCCCAGAGCACCTTCGACGGGTCGGCAGGCAGGTAGATATCGCTCCTGATAGCACCCTCATGCGGCTGCAACACGTTCGACATCTGACCTCCGTTAGCCTCAACGGTAATGGTTGCCTACCTCCGCTCTCACCCCGCCGGGCTGCACCTCGGCCTCATGCTCGCGCTGACCTTCTCGACGGGCGTCATCGACGCTGTCGGATACCTCGGCCTCGACAAGGTCTTCACCGGCAACATGACCGGCAACGTCGTCATTCTCGGCATGGCCCTCGCCGGCGCCGACGGCCTGCCGATCGTCGGACCGGTCATCGCCCTCGTGCTCTTCATGGCGGGTGCGGCGGTGTCGGGCCGGGTCTTGAAGGGTCGCCCGGCGGGGTGGTCGGAGCGCAATACGGCGCTCTTCGGCGTGGTCGGCGTCGTGCTGCTGGCATCGGCGCTCACCGCTCTGGTCGTCGATCAGCGCCCCGAGTGGGTCAATCTCACCCTCACCGGCGCCCTCGGCCTGGCGATGGGAATGCAGGCCGGCGCGGCACGGCACATCGGCGTGGCCGACGTGACCACCGTCGTCGTCACCTCCACCATCGTGGGCCTCGCCTTCGACTCCGTCTTCGGCGGCGGTGGCAACAAGAACTGGTTCCGCCGGGCCTGCGCGATCGTGCTCATCGGCACCGGGGCGGCAGTCGGCGCGCTGCTGCTCACCATCCACCTCGGACTGGGGATGCTGCTGGCCGCGGTCATCACGATCACCGCTGCGGTGCTCGGCCACCTCGGGCGACCGGGGCCTACGACGGCGTAGCCGCCGCGCGCACGACGTGGTCGCGGGCGTGGGCGACCGCAGCATCCAGCTCGGTGAACAGGTGCTTCTCGTGCCGCAGCGCCGTGGTGATACCGACCCGGCGCGCTAGCTGCGCGTGCCGTGGCTGGATGCCCTTGATGAGCACGGTGATGCCGCGGCGCTCCAGCCCGGTGACGATCTCGCTGATCACCCGCGCGCCCGTGGCGTCGAGCACCTGCAGCTGCGACATGCGCAGGATCACCACGGTGACGTCTTGGATGGCCGACACCCGCTCGAGCACGCGCTCCGCGGCGCCGAAGAACAGGGCGCCCTCGAGGCGGAAGAGCGCGATGCGCTCGTCCCCCGCGACGCTGGCGCCGGGCAGCTCTTCGCGGTGCACGCCGCCCGAGCTGGCGAGCGTGCGCAACGCGAAGTAGGTGGCGACGGCGATGCCGATGCCCACCGCGATGATGAGGTCGAAGGAGACGGTGATGATCGCTGTAACGACGAAGACCACAGCATCGGATCGCGTGGAGCCGACCACGCTGCGCACCGTCGCGATCGACACCATGCGCACCGCCGTGACCATGAGCACGCCCGACAGCGCTGCGAGCGGAATCTGCGAGACCACGGTCGTCGCCAGGTAGATCGTGCCGAGCAGCACGACGGAGTGCACGATCGCGGCCAGCCGGCTGCGGCCCCCCGATCGCACGTTGACGGCCGTGCGCGCGATTGCCCCCGTCGCCGGCATGCCGCCGAAGAAGCCGGATGCGATCGAGGCGAGACCCTGCCCGACCAATTCGCGGTCGGGGTCGTAGGCCCCGGTGTCGGCCAGCGATGCGGCGACCCGGGCAGACAGCAGCGACTCGATCGCGGCGAGCGCGGCGACCGTCAGGGCGGGTGCCACGAGGGATCCGAGCGTGCC
>JAAFHU010000149.1 GCA_013297645.1 Actinomycetota bacterium | reverse complement strand
CGCGCCCGACGCGCGACGACGTGACGACGCCGACCTCCTCGAGCACCGCGAGGTGCTTGGCGATCGCCTGGCGGCTCACCGGAAGGCGCCCGGCGAGGGCGGATGCCGACGCATCGCCCTCGCCGAGTGCCGTGAGGATGCTCCACCGGGTCTCGTCTCCGAGGGCGGCGAACACGGCGACCAGCTGCGGTGAGCTCACGCGGCACCCTCGAGGTAGGCCACGAGTTGGTCGAGCTCGAAGTTCCAGCCGCCGCGGTTGCCCTCGAGGCTTGCCGCGGGATCGGTGAGCGTCTCGAAGCCGGTCTCGACAACGGTGAGCTGGGTGCCGCCCGCCACCGGAACGAGGGTGAAGGTGAATACGGTCGAGTGCTCCGGGTCGACGGTCGCGCTGTCGGGGGCCTCGTTGCCCCAGCGGTAGGCGATGGAGTGGGGCGCATCGACGGCTTCGACGATGACGGGCTGCGTGCCGTAGTCGTCCCATTCGAAACTGCCGGTCGCACCGACAGAGACGGGCTCGAGCTCAGCGCGGTCGGGAAACCACTTCGCCAGGTGCTGGGGCTCGGTAATGGCCGCCCACACCTTGTCGACGGGCGCGTTGATGTGGATGGTGCGGCGCACAGTGAACCCGTCGATGACGGACTGCTCGTTGGTTGTCATGCTGACGATTCTGCGCTTTCTGACCGATCGATGCAACTCGTGAGTTGCATCAACGTAGATCGCGCAGCCGCGCCGCGACGCCGCCCTCGCCTGCCGCGCGCCGCTCCGACGAGACCGCGAGCACGAGGAGAAGGGCGCCGGCGCTCGCCAAGGTGATCCACCACGTGGTCGGCTCGATCTTGCCCCCGGCCTGCACGGCGAAGACGAACAGGATCTCGAGGGGCAGGGCCGCGACCCCGAGGAAGAAGGGCGCCGCCAGCCGTAGGCGATTGCCCAGCAGGATCGACACCAGCGCGACCGCAATAACGAGGATTGCGCGCCACGTCTCAGGGTCGGTCAGCGTCGCCATGAGCGAGTTGGCCAGCACGACGACGATGCCCGGCGCGAGCAGCCACCACGACCCGCCGAAGCCGCTCGGCCAGCGTGAGAGCTTGGCAGGGGGCACGGGCTCTGAACGCCACGCAATAATGCCCGCCGCGAGCAGGGCGACGCCCAGCGGCACCGAGAACGCCTCGACGCGGAACACGCTGCGGTCGCTCCAGCCGGCGATGCCGGTGAGGGTGGCGATCGCGAAGGTCGCCCACACCGGCGGCAGCGACACGTCGCGGGAGCGGGCCCGCACCACAGACATGATCATTACCGCGAGCACGACGCCCATGAGGATGAGCAGCGTCCAGGAGAAGACCGCGCCCGTTCGCGGCGCCGTGATCGGTCCGATCACCAGGTAGGCGAGCGCGGGAACGTACAACCAGCGCGCCGCGGCGAGCCGCGGCGACTGCGCCAACACCAGAGCGGCCATCGTGGCGATGGCCGCGGCCAGCACCGAGAACAGCAGCACGGGAATCATCACCAGCTCGCCGCGACCATAGACGCTGAGGTCGAGCCCGAGTCCATAGCGGCCGGCCTGGACAACCCCGGCGGATGCCGCACCCAGCCCGACGAACAGCGTTGCCCACCGCAGACGCGAAAGCTTCGCCGCCCGCGCGAGCACGGCTCCGGCGACGACGAGCACGACCGCCCCCGCCAGCAGCCCGTAGGCGCGCCACTCGACGGCGCCCCCGCCGTTGCCGGAGCGCGCGAGCACGAGCAGGGGCGTGGCCGCCGCGATGCCGAGGCCCGCCGCGTAAAACCCCAGGCCGTTCTTGCCGCGGGCGACCGCGATGGCGCCGATCGCCGCAGCCGCGAGGGAGGGCGGAAGGATGTAGGGCTCGAGCTCGGTGACGGTGTTGAGAGCGAGCAGCGCCCACAGTGCGCCGGTGAAGCTGATGAAGGCGACGTACCAGGCGTAGCGGCGCCGCACGAACTGTGCGGTCGCCGCCGCGCCGAGGCCGATGATGACGAGCACGAGGAAGGTGGTCTGGAATCCGGCGGCGGCCCGCAGCAGGGTGAGCAGTACGGCGATGCCGCCGGTGACCAGCGCAGAGATCTCGAGTAGCAGGCGCACGGCCCTGGCATCCTCGTCGCTGTGGCCGAGCCGCACGAGCTGGCGGCCGACGAGCACGGTCGAGGGCAGAGTGACAGCGACCAGTCCGGCGATGACCGGAAGAGTGATCGGCGACGCGCTCTGCCGGGCGAATTCGGCGACGACCGCGATGACCACCGTGGCGAGGGTCGGCAGCACGAGCGCCGCTGCGATAGCGCGCAGCTCGCGCGTAATGCCGGCGCGATGCATGACGGTGATGGCGGCGAACAGCACGAGCGCGACTCCCGTGGGAATCCCGACTTCGCCGCTGATGTCGATGAGCAGTGAGCCGACCGAGAGCACGAAGGGAACCGCCGCGACAACGAGCGCGGCGTACCAGAAGCTGCGGGGGATGATCCGCACGAGCGTCACCGCGAGGGCGACGACGACTGCGAGGGTCGCGGTCATGGCGACCACGGTGTTCGTGTCGACGGCCGTCTTCTCGACGAGGGCGTACGCGAAAACGAGAAGGGCGTAGGCGAAGGCGGCGGCGGCGTAGACCGGCTGAACGATGCGCGGCATGGCGAGCGCGATGGCGGCGATCGCGGCGGTGACGGCGATTCCGCCGTAGATGCCGAGGGGCACATCCGTGCGGGTGAGGATTGCTGCTTGCAGAACCAGCAGGTGCGCGGCGGCGTACAGCGGCACGCGGTAGCGCTGCGGTGCGGCGCGCAGCAGGGGGGTGCTCAGCAGCAGGGGCACGAGCGCGACGGCAACGACCAGGGAGGCGGCGATGCGGGCGACGTCAGCGAAGCCGATCCAGGTCGTGAGGCTCACCAGCGCGAAGAGGGCGACCGAGAGCGCCATGGCGGTGAATACGCCGCTGCGCCGTGCCAGCCCGACCACGAGCAGGGCGAGCGCGAAGGCGGTGCCGCCGAGGATCGCTGCGATCGAGACCTTCGCGTCCACGACGCCGTCGGTGACGAACACCTGCTGGGCGATCGCGACCGTGCCCGCGGGCGCGATCGTTGCGGTCGCGACGGTGAGCGCCCCCGCGAGCAGGGCGACGCGGCTGAAGACCGGCTTCTCGCCGGCCACTCGTAGCCGAGACAGGGTGGCGACGATCGCGACGGCGCCGGCCGCGACGGCGGGCACGATCGCGAGCAGCCACTCGTCGGAGGGGAAGGACTCGGCGAACGGGAGCACCGCGACGGCCGTCGTGACGAAGCCGCCGGCCAGGAAGCTCCAGATCACGGCGGCGCCATGACGCGAGCCGAGAAGGCTGAGCAGCGCGAGTGCGGCGAGCAGCGCACTCCAGCCGAGAACCCGCTGTGTGTCGGACGCCGCGGGCAGCACCACCAGCAGGCTGAGCACGGCCGCGACGGCGATGAACTGCAGCGCGGTCAGGGTTGCGTGGTCGAAGCGCAGCGGGCTGTCGAAGCGTTTGCCGAGGAGGCGCGCCAGCTCGTGGGCGCCGAGGGCGACGAATCCGAGCGCGAGCCAGCCGAGCGCGGCGGCCCACACGCCGTCGACGGCGAGGCCGAACAACAGCGGCGTGACCGCGAGCCCCACCAGTCCCGACCACAACCAGGTGCGGAGGCGGCGGATGCTGGCGAGCCCGATCATCAGGCCCGACACGATCACCGTCACCACGGCCGCAATCGCGTAGTCGGTGACGCCCGGGTGCCCGATCGTGGACACCGCCCACACGTCGAGCACGACGAACACCATCGCGAGAGCCCCGACCGCCTCGGCGGAGAACTGCAGCCGCGCCCGTGCCAACAGCCAGGCAGCGCCGAGGAAGACGAGCGAGATGATGCCGATGACGACCGACCGGGTCGTCAGGTCGGCGAGGGCCTCGTTGAAGAAGGTGAAGACGATCGCCGCCACGGCGACGAGACCTGCGCCGGCGACGGCGAGCACCGACTGCACGCTCACCTGCGACTCGGTGCGCGCCTCAGCGGCGGGCGCCACGGAGGTGGTTGGTGCGACCGCCGCGGGCGCGGCGGCAGCGACGGGCGCTGCGGCAGCGACGGGCGCGCGCTTCACGCTCGGCAGGCGCTCCAGCACCGCCTGCCGGGCCTCGAGCGCCTCCACCGCGGCACGCGAGGCGCCAGCGAGCTCGAGGGCCTCCGGGCTGGTGAGGTCTGCGTTGCAGCGGGGGCACCATCCGCCCTCCAGCGGAGTCCAGTCGCAGCGCGGGCACACGGCCCAGTTGGTGAGGTTGCGAACGGCAGTGTCACTCCACGTCTTGCCCATACCGGTCAGTCTAGGAGCGCCCTTCTGCGGGCCGCGTCACCCTAGCGATGGAGAAATACCTCGAGGGTCTGCAGCGCGCGGGCGGCCTCGGGGATCGGCAGGATCGGGTAATTGTGCACGCACCCGGACTCGGAGACGATCTGCGCCGAGGGCAGCACGTGGGCCAGTTGCCGGGCTTGCGGGTGCAGCACGTCACGGGTTCCGGTGAACACGAGCACCCGGCCGAGACCGTCGAAACTGCCGAACAGGGGGCTGAGCTCGGGGCGGCCCGGGTCATCCCCGCCCGCCCACGCGGCGGCGGCATGGCGGATGCCGTCCGCGGCCAGCCACGGGTCGCGGGCGTCGTACTCGGCGGTCTCGCTGCTGCTCAGGGTGAGGTCGATGATCGGCGCCACGAGAACGGCATCGCGCGCGACCCCCTCAGCGGCCAGCGCCTGCGCGACGGCGAGTGCGTAGCCGCCGCCGGCGGAGTCGCCCATGACGACGTCCACGCCGCGGGCCAGCCCGACCACCTGCTCGAAGGAGTCGCGCCACGTGTGCTCGGGGGCCAGCGGGTATTGTGCGGCGAGCACGGTGGCTCCGCTGCCCTCGACGATCGATGCCAGGTAGGCCCAGTGCTGGTGCGCAAAATCGTGGATGAAGCCGCCGCCGTGCAGATAGAGGATGGTGGGTGCGCCCGGGCTCCCACCCAGCGGCGAGAGGGAGTGCACGGCGAAGCCCACCTCGTCGCTCGTCGCCACGCGCACCCGCTTGGCGAGCCAGGCCGGCGGCGGAACCGGTCCGTGGCGGTGGTGCTCGCGCGCGCTCTCGACGAGTTGTGTGCCGTTCGACCAGCGACGCTTGCGCCCCTGCAGGCGGAGGACGGCGATCACTACGCGCTGCATGAAGCTGGGGGCCATGCCCCAAGGTTGCCCCAAACCCCCACTATTGCGGTAGCTAGACCGGTCAATACACTGTGCGCATGAGCCTCCCTCGACGTCGTGCCGCGGCCACCGCAGTAGCCGCCCTATGCCTCCTGGCCCTGACCGCCTGCGGCCCGGGCGACGACAAAGCACCGCCGCCCCCGTCGACCGCGACCGAGAAGCCGATTGTCGAGGTGACGCCGACGGCCGACGCGGTCAACATCTCGTCGATCGTCGTCGATGGCGACAGCGTCTACGTGACAGTCACCGAGGGGGGAGTGCTCGTCGACATCCCCTTCACCACCGACGTGGCGACGGCGACGGAACAGCT
>JAAFHU010000148.1:4996-5606 GCA_013297645.1 Actinomycetota bacterium | reverse complement strand
TCCCGGTGGCACGTCGGAGGACGGGTCGACCGGCAGCGACCCCTCGGCGGGCAGGATGACGGCACCCTTCTCGCCGTTCGCATCGAGCTCGTACCAGACCGGGATCGGCACGCCGAAGAAGCGCTGGCGTGAGATGAGCCAGTCGCCGGTGAGACCGCCCACCCAGTTCTCGTAGCGCACGCGCATGTGGTCGGGCACGAAGTTGATGTCCTTGCCGGCCTGCACGAGGCGCCCGCGCAGCTTCTCGTCGCGCGCTCCGTTGGTGATGTACCACTGGCGGGTCGAGATGATCTCGAGGGGCTTGTCGCCCTTCTCGAAGAATTTCACCTGGTGCACGATCGGCTTGGCGTCGCCGATCATCTCGCCCGACTCCGTGAGCAGCTCGACGATCTTCGCCTTCGCGCTGAACACCGTCTTGCCGGCCAGCTCTGCGTAGACCGCCTTCGCCTCCTCGGAGAGAACCTCGGGTGCCTCCGCGATCAGGCGGCCATCCGCTCCGATGATCGTGCGGTTGGGCAGGTCGAGCTCACGCCACCAGACCACATCGGTCACGTCGCCGAAGGTGCAGATCATGGCGATGCCCGATCCCTTGTCCTTCTGGGCGAGGTGG
>JAAFHU010000148.1:0-4986 GCA_013297645.1 Actinomycetota bacterium | reverse complement strand
CGCCGAAGAGCGGCGTGGTCACGGTCGTGCCGAAGAGCGCCTGGTAGCGCTCGTCGTCGGGGTGGGCCACGAGGGCGACGCAGGCGGGCAGCAGCTCGGGGCGCGTCGTCTCGATGTGCACGTCGGTTCCATCGGCGCCGTGGAAGGCGAGCCGGTGGTAGGCGGCCGGCTGTTCTTTGTCCTCGAGCTCGGCCTGGGCCACCGCCGTGCGGAACGTCACATCCCAGAGGGTCGGGGCGTCGGCCTGATAGGCCTCGCCGCGCGCGAGGTTGTTGAGGAACATCTGCTGGGCCACCCGCTGCGACTCGTCGCCGATGGTGCGGTAGGTGAGCGACCAGTCGACGCTGAGGCCGAGGTCGCGCCAGAGCTTCTCGAACTGCTTCTCGTCTTCGACGGTGAGGCGTTCGCAGAGCTCGATGAAGTTGCGGCGGCTGACGGGCACCTGGTCGGCGGCCTTCGACGAGGCATTGTCGCCGCCCTCGAGGGGCGGCACGAAGCCCGGCGTGTAGGGCAGCGACGGGTCGCACCGCACGCCGTAGTAGTTCTGCACACGGCGCTCGGTGGGCAGGCCGTTGTCGTCCCAGCCCATCGGGTAGAAGATGCTGCGGCCGCGCATGCGCTGGTAGCGGGCGGCGAGGTCCATGTGGGTGTAGCTGAACACGTGGCCGATGTGCAGGCTGCCCGACGCCGTGGGCGGGGGAGTGTCGATCGAGTAGACGGTGTCTTTCGTCGCGCTCGACCTATCGAAAGCGTGCGTGCCGGTCGACTCCCAGACCGGCCCCCACTTCTGCTCGAGTCCCTCGAGGGCGGGCTTCTCGGGAATTGCGTTGGGCATCAGCGATCCTGCTTTCGATATATGCGGCACCGTGTCGTTGGTGAAGTGCCTGAGTGTTGAGGTGCCTCCATGGTAGCCGGTGGCCGGCCCGTCGCAGAGAGCGAGCCGGCCAGGTGTCGGCTACGCCGCTGCGGTCTCGTCGACCGGCTTCGTCCAGCGGGCGGCCACGATCGCGCTCACCAGGGTGATGACCGAGATGGTCACCAGCACGATTCCCGGGTGCCACCAGGCGGCATCCGTTGCCTTCGACAGCGATGCCGTGACGGTCGGGATGAGGCCGCTGAGGGCGGCCGCGACCGCGTAGGAAATCGCCAGGGCGCTGTAGCGCACCGGGCCGCCGAAGATGTCGGCCATGAGGCCGCCGAGCCCCGCCCAGGCCAGCGTGGGCAGGATGCCGCCGACGATCATCGTTCCGACGAGGATCGGGAAGGTCGCGAACTGCAGCAGGAAGTACATCGGGAAAGCGATGAGCGCCGTGCCGAGCGCGCCGATGATGACGACGCGCGCCGAGCCGATGCGGTTGGCCAGTAGTCCGAAGGCCGGGATGGTGACCAGCTGCAGCAGCGACCCGATCGTCGTCGCGACGAACAGGTCCTGGTACGAGAATCCCAGGGCCGTCACGCCGTAGCTGATCGTGTAGGTGTTCATCAGCGAGTAGGAGCCGATGCCGAGCAGCGCGGCGCCGATGGCGACGAGGATCGCGACCGGGTGCCTGCGAAAGACCGCGAGCACCGGGATGCGCTCGCGCCTGTCGGTCGCGACGAGGTTCTTGAACAGCGGCGTCTCATCGATCGCGAGGCGCAGGTAGAGCGAGACGGCAAGCAGCGGGAAGGCAAGCAGGAAGGGCACGCGCCAGCCCCATGCGAGCATGTCGGCGGGGGAGAGGGTCGCGCTGAGCACGAGGAAGAGAACCGCGGTGAGGATGGTGCCGATGGGCGATCCGAGCTGCGGGATTGCCGCGTAGAGCCCTCTCTTGCGCGGCTCGGCGTGCTCGACGGCCACGAGGATCGCGCCGCCCCACTCGCCGCCGAGTGACAAGCCCTGCAGGATGCGCAGGCCGGTCAGCAGGATGGGGGCCGCGAGACCGATGGCCTCGAAGCTGGGCAGCAGGCCGATCGCGCCGGTCGCGACTCCCATGAGCGTGATCGTGATGAGCAGCACCCGGCGGCGTCCGATGCGGTCGCCGAGGTTGCCGAAGATGACGGCGCCGAGGGGGCGCACGAAGTACGACAGGGCGAGCACCGCGAAGGCGGTGATGACGGCGTTCGCCGGTTCGAGCTCGGGAAAGAACAGCGGCGCGGCGAAGATCGCCGAGAAGTAGGCGAAGACGTAGAAGTCATAGGACTCGAGCGAGGTGCCGACCAGGGATGCCCAGACGACCTTTCGCGCGGAGCGCGGTTCGGTGGCCGCGGAGGGGTCAATGAGGGTTGTCATAGAGGGTGCAACCGGCCCGTGCGCGGAAGATTCCCGCGCTACCGCCTACTCCGTGACGATGATGCTCTTCGAGGTGAGGTCGCCCTCGGCGGACTCCACGGTGATCGTGTACTTCTGCCCGTCGCTTCCCTGGCCGCACTGGTAGTCGAAGTCGAGTTCGTCGACCAGCTCGTACTGCCCGTAGGCCCCGGCCTTGGCGTCGTTGACGCCGACACCGAACCACAGGGCGAGCCCGTCGGCCGCCCACTCGAAGTGCAGCGGCACCGAGCTCACGCCATCGCAGTCGACGGAGGTCGCCGAGGCCGTGAACGACTGGATGGGCCCGGTCGGCGGCGGCGCAGCCTCGTCCGTCTCGCTGGCGGTCGGGGTCGGACTGGGGGACGTCTCGCCCGACATCGGGCTCGGGCTGCCCGACGAAGTCGACGACGGGGTGGGCGTTGCGGAGGGCCCCGCCTCGCCGCGGCCGACGAGGGCGATGAGCAGGATGATGATCCCGAGAAGCAGGGCGGCCGCCACGCAGATGAGGATGATGATCGGCCGCCGCGAGCTCACCTCGGCCGGCGCCGGAGCGGGCGCGGTCGCGGGACCAGGCAACGGGGTGGTCGGCGTGCTGTCGCTCATGGCGGTCAGCTTAGCGACACGGCATTCGCCGAGATAACCCCTTTGTAGTACTCAAAACTCCGCTTGGGACTGCGCTTCTGGGTCTCGAAGTCGACAGCGACGATTCCCCAGCGCTGCTGGTAGCCCTCTGCCCACTCGAAGTTGTCGAGCATCGACCAGACGTAGTGCGCCTCGAGCAGCGACCCGTCCCCGATCGCGCGGGCTGCCTGCACGAAGTGGTCGCGCAGGTAGGCCACCCGGTATCCGTCGTCCGTCGTCAGGGCGGGGCTCTCGTCGGGGATCCCGTTCTCGGTGATAACGATCGGAATTGCCGGGTAGTCGGCCTTGAGGCGCATGAGAAGGTCGTAGAGGCCCTCGGCGTGCACCTGCTGCCAGGTGGCGTTCGAGGTCGGCCACAGCTCGACCGACGCACCGTCGAACCCGACGCCCCCGCTGCCGTAGTACTGGATCGCGAGGAACTCGCAGGGCTCCGACGTGATCGCGAGGTCACCGTCGAGCACGAGGGCGTCGAAGGCGGCCTTGTCGGCGTGCAGCATGCCGCCGAGCCTGCCGATGGCGTCGTCGGGGTAGCTGCCCAGAAGCACGGGGTCGAGGAAGAGGCGGTTCTCTGCGCCATCCACCAGGCGCGCGGAATCGGAGAACTCCTCGCTCGCGGGGTAGACGGGCGTCAGGTTGAGGGCGATGCCGATGCGGCCCTGTGCTCCGCTGTCGCGGAACTGCCGCACCGCGAGCCCGTGCCCGAGCAGCTGGTGGTGCACCGAGGCCGCGGCCGCGTCGGCGTCGGCGATTCCGGGGGCGTGCGCGCCATAGAGGTGACCGACGTACGAGGTCGTCTTGGGCTCGTTGATGGTGAACCAGTCCGCGTCGACGTCGCCGAGCGCGTCGAACATGATCCGGGCGTAGTCGGCGAAGCGGTAGGCGGTGTCGCGGGCGGGCCAGCCGCCCGCATCCTGCAGCGGCTGCGGCAGGTCCCAGTGGTACAGGGTGATGCCGGGCTTGATGCCCCGCTCGACGAGACCGTCGACCAGGGTGCGGTAGAAGTCGACGCCCTTCTGATTGACGGCCCCGGATCCCAGCGGCTGGATGCGCGGCCACGCCACCGAGAAGCGGTAGGCCCCGAGGCCCAGCTCCGCCATCAGGTCGAGGTCGGACTCCCACCGGTTGTAGTGGTCGGCTCCCGGGTCGCCGGTCGAGCCGTCGCGGATGCGGCGGGGCTCGGCGCAGAAGGTGTCCCAGATCGACACACCGCGCCCGTCGACGGTCGTCGAGCCCTCGACTTGGAAGGCCGAGGTCGCGGTGCCCCACGTGTAGTTCGCGGGAAAGGGCATGGGGTCGGCCGGGGGCATCCAGGTCTCCGTAGTCATCGGGGTGGGCGAGCCGGCGGGCGCGCACGCCGCGAGCCCCGCTGTCACCGCGCCGAGGGCGCCGATCTGCAGGAGCCGGCGGCGGGTCAGGTCGTCGTTCATCGCACCTCATCGTTGAGTGGCTGGCGTGGGAGCGCTCCCACGCACTGCAGTCATCCTATGCGCGGGTGAGAGAAATCTCATGTTGGTCACTCCGCTGGCCAGCGAAGTCATACTGGGTCAATGGCAGCTCGACGATACGGCTCGGTGCGCGCGCGCATCCTCGTGTCGATGCTGCTGGTCGCCGCATTCGGAATGGGCGCCGCGGGCTTCGTCACCTACCTGATCCAGCGCAACCACACCCTCGCAGAGATCGACAACCGCCTGCTCGACACGGTCGAGGCCGCGCGCGCGGGGCTCGACAGCACGCCCGACCTGGCGACCACCCGCGACGCGCTGCGCGAGCTCATCGCCCGCTTCGTTCCCGACCACGACGAGAGCAGCGTCGGCATCATCGACGGCGAGGTCGCGTTCTACCCCGGGGTCGACGAGGACTACGCCCTGCAGGACGACGCGGCCCTCATGCGCCGCATCATCGCCGAGTCGGCGGACGGCCAGGTGCACATCGGCTCCGCCGAGGCCTCCGAACACGGCACTCTGCGCTACGTCGCCGCACCGCTGACCGTCGCGGACGACCCGCAGCAGGGTGTCTACGTCGTCTCGATCTCGGTGGCGGAGGAGCTCAGCGAGCTC
>JAAFHU010000147.1 GCA_013297645.1 Actinomycetota bacterium | reverse complement strand
GCTCAGCGTGGGCGCCGGCATCGGAGTCTCGGCCGCGGGGGTCGTGCATCCGGCGAGGGACAGCACGAGCGCGGCGGAGGCGAAAAGGCGGATGCGCATCCAGCGAGTTTAGGCGAGACCGGCCATGGAGGCCCTGCGAACGGCGCCCGGCAGCGCTGCTACCAGCGCGTCGACCTCCGCCTCGGTCGTGCCCGCGCCGAGGGTGAACCGCAGCGCTCCGCGGGCGGTCGGCTCGTCGAGGCCGAGGGCGAGCAGCACGTGCGAGGCCTCGGGCACCCCTGCCTGGCACGCGGACCCCGTGCTCACCGAGAATCCCGCCGAGTCGAGCAGGAAGAGCAGAGAGTCCCCCTCGCAGCCCGGGAAGGTGAAGTGCGCGTTGCCCGGCAGCCGGTCGACGGGGTCGCCGCGCAGCACCGCGCCCGGCACGGCCTCGACCACGCCGGCGATCAGCCGGTCGCGCAGCGCGGTGCCGTGCGGCGCGATCAGCGACGCCGCGACGCCGAAGGCCGCGGCTCCGGCAGCATCCTGTGTGCCGCTGCGCCCGCGCTGCTGGCTGCCGCCGTGCACGAGCGGGGTGATGGTCGTCGCGCGGCTGATGAGCAGCGCGCCGAGGCCCACCGGTCCGCCGATCTTGTGGGCGCTGACGCTGAGTGCCGCGGCGCCGAGCGCGTGGAAGTCGACCGGCAGATACCCGTAGGCGGCGATCGCGTCGACATGCACCGGGATGCCGTGGGCCGCCGCGAGGGCGACCACCTCGGCCACCGGCTGGATGGTGCCGATCTCGTTGTTGGCCATGAGCATGGTGACGAGTGCGACATCGTCGCCGAGCGCGCCCGCGAGGGCGACAAGGTCGATGCGGCCCACGCTGTCGACCGGAACCCAGGTGACCTCGGCGCCCTCGTGCTGCTCGAGCCACTCAACGGCCTCGATGGTCGCGTGGTGCTCGGCTCGGGGAACGACGATGCGACTTCTCGGCGAGCTCCAGTACAGCCCCTTGATGCCGAGGTTGACCGCCTCGGTGCCTCCGCCCGTGAAGGTCACCTCGACGCGGTCGGCGCCGAGCGACGCGGCGACCAGCTCCCGCGCCTCCTCGAGCACCCGCTTGGCATCCTGCCCCTGGCTGTGGATCGACGAGGGGTTGCCCACCAGCCGCAGCGCCGAGGCGTAGGCGTCGACCACCGCGGGCGGCATCGGTGCCGTAGCCGCGTAATCGAGGTAGATGGCCATGTAACAAGCATGACTCACGCCACCCCTACTCTTTAACCCGTGCTTACTACCGACCCGCTGCGCGATCTCGGCGTGCGCTCCGACGGCAAGAGCGGCACCCTGCGCGTCTGGTCGAAGAACGCCACGGGCCTCGAGCTCTGCCTCTTCGACTCGAAAGACGCCGGCTGGATCGTCGAGACGATCCCGATGGAGTGCGACGAGCACGGCGTCTGGGAGGCCTCGAGCGACAGGCTCGTGCCCTCGGTGCGGGCGAGCGGCCCCGGCGGCGCTACCCACCGCTTCGACCCGATCCGCGACCTGCTCGACCCCTATGCCCGCGGCCTCGCCCGGGCGCGGGACGGCAACTGGCGCAGCTACGTGCAAGACGCCAGTTTCGACTGGGGAACGACGGTCAAGCCCGGCATCCCCCTCGACCACACCGTGCTCTACGAGGCCCACGCCAAGGGCCTGACCAAGCTCAACCCGGCGCTGCCCGAGAAGCTGCGCGGAACCTACGCCGGGCTGGGCCACAAGAGCACGATCGCCTACCTGCAGAGCCTCGGCATCACGACCGTCGAGCTGCTGCCCGTGCACCAGTCGCTCAGCGAGCAGCGCCTCATCAAGCAGGGGCTCACCAACTACTGGGGCTACAACACCCTCAACTTCTTCACCCCGAACGCCGAGTACGCGACCGCCCAGGCCCAGAAGGGCGGCACGGGCGCGGTGCTGCGCGAATTCAAGCAGATGGTCAAGGCGCTGCACGACGCCGGCCTCGAGGTGGTGCTCGACGTCGTCTACAACCACACCGCCGAAGAGGGCCTCACCGGGCCGACGAACAGTTTTCGCGGCATCGACAACGCCAGCTACTACCGCATGGACTCCGCGGGCAACTACATCGATGTGACCGGATGCGGCAACACCATGAACTTCGCCGAGCCCGCGGTGCAGCGCCTCGTGCTCGACTCGCTGCGCTACTGGGCGAACGAGGTGCAGATCGACGGCTTCCGCTTCGACCTCGCGGTCACGCTCGGCCGGAACGACAAGATTGAATACGACCGCGACCACCCGCTGCTGCGGGCGATCCTCGACGATCCGGCGCTGCAGGGCGTCAAGATGATCAGCGAGCCCTGGGACGTCGGCATGGGCGGCTGGCAGGTGGGCAACTTCCCCGACGGCTGGTCGGAGTGGAACGACGGATACCGCGACCGCATGCGCGACTTCTGGCTGTCGGATGTCGCGGCGGCCCGCTCCAACGGCGTCGCCCCCAACGGCATCGGCTCGCTCGCGCGCCGTCTGGCCGGCTCCGCCCACGTCTTCTCGCAGGAGCGCGGCCCGCTCGCGAGCGTCAACTTCATCACCGCCCACGACGGCTTCACCATGGCCGACCTCACGGCCTACAACGAGAAGCACAATCTCGGCAACGGCGAGAACAACAACGACGGCACGAACAACAACCACTCCTTCAACCACGGCGTCGAGGGCCCGACCGACGATGCCGCCATCACCGCGACCCGGTGCAGGGCCATGCGCAACCTCATCGGCACCCTGGTGCTCAGCGCCGGCATCCCGATGATCACCGCCGGCGACGAGTTCGGCCGCAGCCAGCGCGGCAACAACAACGCCTACTGCCACGACAACGACCTCACCTGGCTTCCCTGGCAGCACGACGACTGGCAGGACGAGCTGCTCACCGTCACTAAGTACCTGATGAGGCTGCGCCGCGAGAACCCCGCGCTGCGCCCGGTGCGCTACGGCAAGTGGGGCGAGACCATCCCCAGCGCCACGCAGATGGACTGGTACAACAAAGAGGGCCTGTCGATGAGCGACACGGACTGGGACTCCCCGGCCGAGCGCACGCTGCAGTACCTCGCTGCCTCCACCCCGGAGTTCGAGGAGTTCAACAGGATCCTGCTGATCGTCCACGGTCTCGAAGACGAGGTGACCGTCACGCTGCCCGAACACGAGGGCGTCACGGGCTACAGGCTCTTGTGGGACTCGTCCCACGACGACATCTCCGGCCTCACCCCGGACCACCGCCCTGGCACCGAGCTGACGGTGGCCGGCACGAGCATGCAGCTGTTCCGGGCGCACTGATGGCCGCCGGCACGCCAGCGACGGTCGCGCTGACGGCCGCCGGAATCAGCTTCACCGCCCACGCCTACGAGCACGACGCGGCGAACACCAATTTCGGGCTCGAGGCCGCCGCCGCCCTCGGGTTGGATGCCGGTCAGGTCTTCAAGACCCTCCTCGCCGACGTCGACGGCTCGCTCACCGTCGCGATCGTGCCGGTGAGCGGCAAACTCGACCTCAAGGCACTCGCGGCCGCCGTCGGCGGCAAGAAGGCCGAGATGGCGGATCCCCGGGTCGCCGAGCGCAAGACCGGCTACGTCGTCGGCGGCATCAGCCCGATCGGGCAGAAGACCCGGCACACGACCGTGCTCGACGAGACGGCCGAGCTCTACGACACGGTGTTCGTCAGCGGGGGCAAGCGCGGATTCGACATCGAGCTCGCGCCCGCCGACCTGCTGGCGGTCACCGGCGGCACCACGGCGGCGATCGCCAGGGTGTGACGCAGGGCTCAGAGCGTAGCGATGAGCCCCATCTCCGCCGTCGACGCGAGCAGCGGGTGGCGCGGGGTGACCCGCACGTTGTACCCGAAGCTGCCGGCGCGGTCGAGCGGCACCGAGCCCTCGAAGCGGCCGTCCACCGCGGCGAGCGGCGCCGAGCCGACGTCGGTGAGGGCGTCGCCGTCGCGGGCGCGACCGTAGATGACCTCGACGGCCACGTCATCCGCACTGAGGGGACCGAGGTCGACGTTGGCCCGCACGTGCAGTACGTCGCCGACCTGCGGCACGGCGTCGACTCCGCCGGACTCGACGTGCAGCACGTGCACGCTCGGCCACGCGGCGCGCACCCGGGCCTTCCAGCCGGCCAGCTCGCGGGCCGGCTGGTAGCCGTTGTCGCTGACCCGCGCCTCGGCGTTGGCCGCGGGCAGGTACAGGCGCTCGACGTACTCGCGCACCATGCGGTCGGCGCTCAGTGTCGGCGACAGGGTCGAGAGCGTGTGGCGGATCGAGCCGACCCACCGCGTCGGCACACCGTCGGCGCCGCGGTCGTAGAAGCGCGGCGCGACCTGGTGCTCGATGAGGTCGTAGAGCGAGTCGGCCTCGAGCTTGTCGCGCTCGGCGCCGTCGCCGGCCGAGTCGGCGGTCGGAATCGCCCAGCCGTTCTTCTCGTCATAGAACTCGGCCCACCATCCGTCGAGGATCGACAGGTTGAGCGAGCCGTTGAGCGCCGCCTTCATTCCGCTCGTGCCGCAGGCCTCGAGCGGGCGCAGCGGGTTGTTGAGCCAGACGTCTGTTCCGGGATAGAGCAGCTGGGCCATGCCGATGTCGTAGTTCGGCAGAAAGACGATGCGGTTGCGCGCGTCGGCCCCCTGGGCGAACTGCACGAGCTTCTGGATGAGCTCCTTGCCCTGGTCGTCGGCCGGGTGCGACTTGCCCGCGACGACGATCTGCACCGGGCGCTCGGGGTGGGTCAACAGGGCGCGCAGGCGCTCCTGGTCGTGCAGCATCAGCGTGAGGCGCTTGTAGGTCGGCACGCGGCGGGCGAAGCCGATGGTGAGCACGTTCGGGTCGAGAAGCTCCTGGTACCACTTCGGGGCGGGGATGCCGGGGTTCTGCTCCGACCACGCCGCGGTGACGCGGCGCCGTGCGTCGGCGACCAGCTGCGACCGCATCTCGCCGCGCGCCCGCCAGAGGTCGGCGTCGGTGACGGCCGCAGAGGTCCAGTCGGCTCCCGCGAAGGAGGCGCCCAGCTTGTCCTCGGCGAGCGAGGTGAGGATCGGGTCGGTCCACGTCGGCGCGTGCACGCCGTTGGTCACCGAGGTGATCGGCACGTCGGCGGCATCGAATCCCGGCCAGAGCGCGCCGAACATGCCGCGCGAGACCTCGCCGTGCAACTTCGAGACGCCGTTGGCGCGCTGTCCGAGGCGCAGGCCCATGACCGCCATGTTGAAGTAGTCGGGCGAGCCGCCCGTGTAGTCCTCGACGCCGAGGGCGAGCGCGTCGGCGACGTTGACGCCGGGCAGGAGGTCATTGGTGAGGTAGCGGGTTACCAGCGAGATCTCGAAGCGGTCGATGCCGGCGGGCACCGGCGTGTGCGTCGTGAAGACCGTGCCGGCGCGCACCACCTGCAGCGCCTCGGCAAAGCTGAGGCCCTCGCCGATGAGGTCGCTGATGCGCTCGAGCCCGAGCATGCCCGCGTGACCCTCGTTGGTGTGGAAGACGCTCGGATGCGCCGCCCCGGTGAGGTCGGTGTAGAGCTTGATGGCGCGCACTCCGCCGATGCCGAGCAGCAGCTCCTGCAGGAGCCGGTGCTCCCCGCCGCCGCCGTAGAGGCGGT
>JAAFHU010000146.1 GCA_013297645.1 Actinomycetota bacterium | reverse complement strand
CGTCATGCAGTACAGCTATGGCGGCTACACGACGAACGTGCCGCTCGAAGACCTGCTCGACGGCAAGGCGTGGATCGTCAGCGAGTTCGAGGGCGAGCCGCTCGACCCGGAGCACGGCGGCCCGGCTCGGCTGCTCGTGCCGCACCTCTACTTCTGGAAGAGCGCCAAGTGGATCCGCGGTCTCATCATGAACGACAACGACGAGCCCGGCTTCTGGGAGCAGAACGGCTACCACATGTACGGCGAGCCCTGGGCTGAGCAGCGCTATTGGTGAGCTCCTGGCACGTCGGCACTGTCGTCGAGACGAATTCTGAGACGCCGACCGGCAGATCGATCATCTTCGACGTTCCCGGCTGGACGGGCAACCTCGCCGGCCAGCACGTTGACGTGCGGCTGAGCGCGCCCGACGGCTACCAGGCCGTGCGCTCCTACTCGATCGCGTCGGCTGACGACTCGCAGCGCGTGCAGCTCGCGGTCGACAAACTGCCCGACGGCGAGGTCTCGCCGTACCTCGTCGACGACCTGCAGGTCGGCGACCAGGTGGAGTTCCGCGGTCCCCTCGGCGGCTGGTTCGTCTGGCGGCCGACCGACGTCGGGCCGGTGCAGCTCATCGCCGGCGGATCGGGCGTCGTCCCCCTCGTCGCGATGGCGCGGGCGCACGCCGCCGCGAAAAGCACCGAAGAATTCCGGATGCTGTACTCGGTTCGCGAGCCGGCCGACGCCTTCTTCGCCTCCGAGCTGCAATCGCTCGTGAGCCCGCACTTCGCACTCGACTGGATCTACACGCGCGCAGCCCCCGAGGGTGCCGCACGCCCTGCCGGACGCATCACCGCCGACGACCTTGCCCGGCTGGCGGCCCCGGCCACGAGCAACCCGCTGGTGTTCGTCTGCGGTCCCACCGGCTTCGTCGAGACCGTCGCCACCCAGCTCGTTGAGCTCGGGCACGACCCCCAGCGCGTGAAGACCGAGCGATTCGGAGGCAAATAAGTGGATCACGTAGACGGCAACGTGCTGGCCGGCCCGCTGGGCGAGCTCTTCCGCTTCGACCTCACCACCACCTCCGGCGAGTGCCGGCACTGCGGCGACATTGCCGTGCTCGCCCGCGCGATGGTCTACCTCGACCCGAGCGGCTATGTCGTGCGCTGCAACTCCTGCGGCGAGATGCTCATGGCCATCGTCACGACGGAGAAGCGCACCTGGCTCGATCTCAGCGGGGTGTCGGGACTGCAGATTCCGACCTAGCGGGCGCGGCGATCGAGCCCACAGCAGCGCCAGCGGCGACCACCGCAATGATTGACCCCGCCAGCACCGTCAGCCCCGAGGGGTGCGCAATCGACTCGCCCGCGAGCGCCTGCACGGTCACGAGCGCGAGCACGGCCGCGTAGGCGCCAGTCGCGATCCAGACGAGCCGCAGGCGGCGCACGGCGTCGAGGCGCGGCCAGCGGCGGGCGAGCAGCTCGAGCGCGATGACGACGAGGGGCAGCGCCTGCAGGGCGTGCATGCCGATGAAGTGCGGAATGCGCAGATCGCCCGACTCGGTGCTCCAGCCGAGAATCGGCAGGCCGGGCCCGCCGTCGGCGAGCCCGACCGTGTGCGCGCCAGCGATCCCTTGGAAGTCGTCGAGTTGCTGGGCCGTCGGCCCGGTCATGAGGAAGGCGAGCGCCATGCCCACGAGGCCGATGACGACACCCGCGCGGATGGCGACCGAGCGGGCGCGGTCGCCCAGCCGGCTGCGGAACAGCGCAATCCCGACCACGAGGGTCATCACCCACACCGTCGTGATGCCCGCGGCCATCACCGCCCACAGGGTGGTGTGCAGCGGCGTGCTGACGTTGAAGTGGCTGGTGTCGGCCACGGCGGCGAAGCCGACGATGATGACCATCTCGAGCACGATGCCGGCGGCGGCGACCGTGCCGGCGATCCAGCCGATGCGCTTCGCGGTGGTGAGCAGGCTGATCAGCCACGCGAGGGTGAAGCAGTAGATCGCCGTTGAGATGGCGAACTTGAGCGGCTTGGCCCAGAGCGGCATGCCGGTGAGCTCGCGCGGGTCGACGACGAGCAGCACCGCCACGACGACGGCGAGGGCGGCCATAACCGCGGCGGAGATGAGCAGGGGGCGGTGCCAGGTGGTCATAGTGTTTCGTCCTCACAGTCGATCGGGTTCGCGTCAGCCGGCGCGGGAAAGAGGGTGTGGCTGAGGTGCTCTTGGGCGATGCGGCGCAGGCCGGCGAACAGGGTGTCGCCGAGCACGGTGCCCACGACGACGGTCTCGGTCATCGCAGCGCGCTCGGCGGAAGCCGCGACGGCGGCCAGGTCTGCCTCAGCCACGATGAGCGCGGCCTCGGCATAGGCGGGCACGATGGCGAGAAGCTCGCTGTGCCCCATCTGCTCGTAGGTCTCGATCACGCGGGCGACGATCGCGCGACCCGGGTTGATCGAGGTGACCTGCCAGCCGCGATCGTCGATGAGCTGGGAGACCCGCTGTGTCGCCTCGGCGCTCGGCTCGGCATCCAGCGCAGGAAGAGCCTTGGATGCCGCCCGCTGCGCGATCCCGAAGGCCCAGTCGAGCGGCATCGCGGTGTTGTCGATCGCGGCGAGCACCGCCTTGGCCGACGAGACGCTGAGCCCGCCGACCTCGATGAGGGCGCGCACCAGCCGAATGCGGTCGACGTGTGCCTCGCCGTACTGCGACTGGTTGGCGCTCGTGTGCTCGCCGAAGGGCACGAGCCCCTCGCGCTGGTAGTACTTGATCGAGGCAACGGGCAGGCCGCTGCGCTCGCTCAATTCAGACATTCGCATAATCGATACTCTAACTATCGATAGCTCGACTGTCTATGTTTTTTCAGGGCTGCTGCGACCAGTAGACGGCGAAACCGGGATCGGCCATACCAGCGGGCACGGCGGGGCACTCGGTGGGCACGCGCTGGTCGAGGTAGAACGCATCCTGCTGGCTGGCCCGCACCGAGAAGTAGGGGTGCCAACCGCCCCAGTTGTCGGCGAACTGGGCGCGTGTCGGCGCGTCCACGACGTCATAGCCGAGCAGCTGAACGCAGGGGACGAGTATCTGCTGGTAGTAGGTGAAGAGATAGTCCAGCTGAGCCTCGTTGTAGAGGCTGTCAAACTGGCCGTCTATCTCATACCGGGTGTTGCAGAGATAGTCGGCGATCACCTCGTCGTCGGATCGAGCCGCCGAGCCATTGTTGAACGAGTACCCGCCGTCGACCAGGGTGTAGTTGTCGAACCCCTCGTTGTTCATGCACTTGACGTAGGCGAAGATCCACTCCTCTGGCGTCACCGTCGTCGCCGCCGGGGGCGGCGGCCTCAGGTCGTCACTGAGTCCCGTGCTCTCCCAGTAGCTGTCGAGCAGGTAGCTGCGAAAGTCGGTCAGCTCGTCGGGGTCCAGCCCGGGATCGGGGGCCGTCACCGCGCTGCACCCCGTCAGGAGCAGCAGCAGCACCGCGCCCGCTGCGCGCCGCATCACAGCTGCCATTCCGTCGGCCACGTGGGGCAGCGCACCGTGAGGTCTCCCCCCGGAGTACTGCGCAGCCAGGGGCTGGCACCGGTTTCGTATCCGCCACTGACGTAGGTCTCACTCTGCGGGAGAACGGGCTGCCACGCGCCCCCTGATGCGATGAACTCCCGACGCGTCGGGGCGTCCGGCAGGGTGACCCCGGCCATCGCGAGGCACGGCACGACCGACTCGCGGTAGTAGTCGTACAGGTAGCCCAGCTGCTGATCGTTGAGGGCGCCGGTCTCATCAAGATTCATCTGCCACAGCGCAGTGCAGAGCTGCCGCGCCTGTCCCTCTGCATCCGAGACCGCGCCCGCGCCTTTCCAGATAACGCCGATGCCGTCGGCCGTGTAGTCATCGAAACCCTCGTCAGCAAGGCACCCGACGATGGCATCGCCCAGGTCCTGAGACGCCACCAGCGTCACGGTGTAGCCGTCCGGCAGGCCAGCGGGGAACATCTCCTCGGCGCGAGCGAGCGCGCGTTTCAGGCTCTGCTCGTCGGTAAAGCCGTCGGCCGGGGGGCGCAGCGCCTGCACGCACCCGGTCAGCATGATCACCAGCACGAGGCCAGCCGCTGCAACAAGCCTCATTGCCGGTCCCACAGAGTGTCGAGGCCCGGGTCGGCAACTCCGGGCGGAACAGCCGGGCACGTGGCGAGCACGCTGCGGTCGCCGAAGAAGCGCTCCTGATCGTCTTCGTCGACGTAGAGATAGGGGTGCCAGCCGCCGTGTTCTGCTAGGAACTCCGTACGCGGGGGCGCGTCGTTGACCTGGGCGCCCAGCGTCGCCATACACGGAACAAGCACTGTCTCGAAGTAGTCGTAGATGTAGCCGAGCTGGGCGTCGTTATACCAGCCCTCGTCGCCGTCGACCCACAGCCCGGCGCGGCAGAGGTAGTTCTGCACGAGCTCGCCCGACGTCTGGTCTTCGTTGATGCTGATCGAGACGCTGCCGTTTCTGTTGGCGCGGTAGTTATCGAAACCGGCGTCGTTCATGCAGCTGACGTATGCCGCTCCGTACTCGTCGCGGCTCACGACGACTACCTGCGGCTGTGGTGGCCGCTCCGAATCGGGCAGGCCCAGATACTGCCACTGCCGGTCGATCGAGAACTGCTGGATGACGCTGCGCTCGTCGGCGCTGAGCCCGCCCGCGGGGGCGACCGTGGTCACGCACCCGCTGAGCGAGAGCAGCAGCACCGCGACGACCAGCAGCCTACCCATAGATCTTCTCGGCGTAGCTGGGTCCGTAGTACTCGTCGAGCACCGCCAGGTCCTCACCCGCGCGGTCGGTCTGCTGGGCAATGACCGCTCGACGCGGAACCGTCTCGAGATCCCATTCCTCGGAATGCCAGGTGCGCGACCGCAGGAAGGCCTTCGAGCAGTGGTGGAAGATCTCATCGATGGCGACGACGGTCGCGAGCACGGGCCGGTGCCCCTTGACCACGAGCTCGTCGAAGTAGGGCGCGTCGGTCACCATTGTGGCCGTGCCGTTGATGCGCAGTGTGTCGCCGCGGCCGGGGATGACGAAGATCAGTCCGATGTGCGGGTTGCCGAGCAGGTTGTGGTACCCGTCCGCGCGGCGGTTGCCCGGTCGTTCCGGAATAACGATGGTGCGGTCGTCGAGCACGTGCACGAAGCCGGCGGGATCGCCCTTGGGCGACACATCCAATCGTCCTTCAGCATCGGATGTTGCCATGAACACGAGCGGCGTGGCCGCGATCCACAGGCGGTCGAGCTCGTGCAGCGCCACCCGTGCCTTGTCGCGCGTCGCCGGCAGCGGGGTGCCGATGATGCTCTCGAGTTCTTCCACCGTGGTGATTTGGCTCATGAAGCCAACCTACTCCTGAGTGCAGAACGGCCGCCCCGAAGGACGGCCGTTCTCCACAGGGTCTCGACAGGCTCGACCCGCAGGGACTAGCGCGCGGCTGAGCCCTCAACGTAGTCCGCGTCGGTCTGCTTCCAAGCGAAGAGAGCGCGCAGCTCCTTGCCGGTGGCCTCGATCGGGTGTGCAGCACCCTTGGCGCGCAGCTCGAGGAACTCGGGCGCTCCCGCGTCCTGGTCGTCGATGAAGCGCTTGGCGAACGCACCACTCTGGATGTCGGCGAGAACGGCCTTCATGTTCTCCTTGACCGACGGGTCGATGACGCGCGGGCCCGAGACGTAGTCGCCGTACTCGG
>JAAFHU010000145.1 GCA_013297645.1 Actinomycetota bacterium | reverse complement strand
CACTATCTGGCTCGGGTGTTCGCTCACGTCGGTCATTCTTCTCACCGTGCGGCAGCTCTTCGTCTCTGGCGGTGCCGCGGTCGCCGTGATCGAGGCTACGACAACCGACGATCCGCGATCACCGTGAGCAGCTGCTCGACTGATTCCTGAACCGGTCGGGCACCATCGAGTCGAATGGCCGGGGTGAGCGGCTCCTCATAGACCTGGCCGGCTCCCGTCATCTGGCTTCCGCTCTGCTCGCCCGCCTTGGCGTACAGGCCCTTCGGGTCGCGGCTGATGCAGACATCGAGAGGGGTGTCCACGAAGACCTCGAAGAAGTCGGAGGCCGCGAACATCTCTTTGGCGAGGTCGCGGTCGACGCGGAAGGGAGACACGAGCGACACGATGACAATGAGTCCGGCGTCGAGCATGAGCTGAGACGTTCGAGCAACCCGGCGAACATTCTCGGCACGGTCAGCGGGGGAGAAGCCGAGGTCTTCGCTGAGGGTCTGGCGCACCGTGTCGCCATCGAGAACGAAGGATCGGATGCCGCGGGCATGCAGGCTCCGCTCCAGCTCGTCGGCGATCGTGCTCTTGCCGCTACCGGGGAGCCCAGTCAGCCAGATCACCGCGCCGCGTACACCGTTGAGCTTCTCGCGCGCCAGTCGGTCGACGCTGAAGGTGTGGCGGACGACATCGGACTCGCGGCGCAGCGGGTGGATCGACATGCCGGCGGCGACCGTCGCGCCGGTCGCCCGGTCGACGAGCAGGAAGCCCCCGGTGTCGCGGTTGCGGGCATAGGGGTCAAGGGCGATCACCCGGTCTGCGGTGATCTCGACCCGGGCAATGTCGTTGGCCTCGAGCGGCCTGCCCTGCAGCTGCTGCCCGGAGTCGAGGTCGAGCACGAAGCGCACGTCGTCGACGCGCGCGGGTACGGTGAGCGGCCCGCAGACGAGGAGGTAGGAATTGGCGGAGGCAAGCGGTTCGGCGGCCATCCAGACAATCTCGGCGAGGTGCGCACGCGACGTTGGCAGCTCGGCAAAGCCGGCGGCGTGTGTGATGATGTCGCCGCGTCCGATGTCGAGCTCTCGGTCGAGCTCAATCGAGACGGACTGGTTCTCACGAGCCTCGGTCGCGGTATCCGGAGCGAGGATCGACACGATTCGGGCGGTGGATGCCGACGGCCACACCGCGATCTCGTCGCCCACCGCGAAGCGCCCCCCGGTCACCCGGCCGGCGTACCGGCGCCTCGTGTCGGACCGCAGCACGAGCTGCACGGTGAGTCGAGCCTGCCCGGTCTCGGCAGCGCGCGACCCCACCTCGGTGGCGGCGTCCTCGATGGCCCCGAGGAGGGTAGCGCGCGTTCCCACCGGCAGCAGGGCGGAGCTCGCTGTCACGTTGTCGCCGCGCAGCCCGCTCACCGCGATGACATCGATTGCCGTGGGCGCGAGTTCAGAACCCGCGGTGGCGTGCGCCGGTGTCAGGCCGGCGACGAGCTCGTCGCGAAGTCGTTCGAAGACTGCCGCTGGATCAGCCACGGCGTCGAGCTTGTTGACCGCAACGATGATGCGCGACACGCCCATGAGCCGGCAGACGGCGGCGTGCCGGAGGGTCTGCTGGCGCACTCCACGGACGGCGTCGACAACGAGGATCGCGATGTCCGCCGTCGACGACGCCACTGCCATATTGCGGGTGTACTGCTCGTGACCCGGGCTGTCGGCGAGCAGAACCCGCGTACCAGAACCGAGGCGCAGCTGCCGATGGGCGACATCGATGGTGATGCCCTGCTCGCGCTCCGACTCCAGGCCATCGACGAGCAGGCTGACATCGACCCCCTCGGCCCCCAGCGTCGCCGCGGACTGCGCGCTCGCCCGCCGCGCGGCCTCCAGCTCATCGCTGGTGATGCTGGCGGTCTCGAGAAGCAGGCGCCCCAGCAGCGTGCTCTTGCCGTCATCCACCGCCCCGCAGACAACCACGCGCACCAGCGCCGGCGCGCCCATCAGAAGTACCCCTCGAGTTTCTTTCGTTCCATGGACGACGCACCCGAGCCGTCGATGAGGCGGCCGGCACGCTCCGAGGTCGTCGAGATCTCGAGTTCGTCAATGAGTTCGTCGATGGTCGAGGCTGCGGACTCCTCGGCGGCGCTGAGCGGGTAGCACCCGAGCGTGCGAAAACGCACTGCCCTCGTCACGATCGACTCGCCGGGTTCGAGCGGGAAGCGCTCATCGTCGACGACGATCGCCTTTCCCTGGCGGGTGACCGTCGGACGATCGGCCGTGAAGTAGAGCGAGACGATGTCGAGGCCCTCGCGGCGGATGTACTTCCACACATCGCGCTCCGTCCAGTTCGAAAGCGGGAACGCACGCATCGTGTGCCCCGGCTTCAGCACCGTGTTGACGCTGTGCCATAGCTCGGGACGTTGCGCGCTCGGATCCCAGGTGTGGCCGGCCGCGCGAAGAGAGAACATGCGCTCCTTCGCGCGGGAGCGCTCCTCGTCCCTGCGCGCTCCTCCGAGTGCCACGTCGTACCCGCCCGCGTCGAGTGCCTGGCGAAGCGCGATCGTCTTCATGATCCTCGTGTACTCATCCGAGGAGTGCGTGAACGGCGTCACCTCCCCGCCGGCTCCCGCGGGATTGGTGTGCACGACGAGGTCGAGACCGAGCCGGGCCGCGGTGGCGTCGCGAAACTCGATCATCTCGCGGAACTTCCACGTGGTGTCGATGTGCAGCACGGGGATCGGGATGCGCCCGGGTGCGAACGCCTTGGCGGCGAGGTGCAGTAGTACCGTCGAATCCTTGCCGATGGAGTACAGGATCACCGGCTTCTCGAATGCCGCCACCGCCTCGCGGATCGCCCAGATGGCCTCCGCCTCGAGCTCGTCGAGAATCTCGGAATCCCGGCTCGTCTGAGCCCCCCCGAGGCTCACCGTCGATGACATGGGACGATTGTAGGGGTACTGCCGCGACCCTCGGGCACTAGGCCATCGTCGCGACGTCGATGACGAAGCGGTAGCGCACGTCGCTGGCGAGCACGCGCTCGTAGGCCTCGTTGATCTGGTCGGCCGAGATGAGCTCGGTCTCGGGCGCGATGCCGTGCTCAGCGCAGAAGTCGAGCATCTCCTGCGTCTCGGCGATCGAGCCGATGCCCGAGCCGGCGAAGCTGCGGCGGTTGTTGAACAGGGTGAAGGCCTGAACCGGCAGCGCCTCGGGCGGGGCGCCGACGCTGACCAGGGTGCCATTGAGGCGCAGCAGCCGGAGGTAGTGGTTGATGTTGATCTCGGCGCTCACCGTGTTGATGATGAGGTCGAAGTGGTTCGCAAGGTCGGTGAAGGTCTGGCGGTCGCTGGTCGCGAAGTAGTGCTGGGCGCCGAAGGCGAGCCCGTCATCCTTCTTGCTGAGGGTCTGGGAGAGCACCGTGACCTCGGCTCCGAGCGCCGCGGCGATCTTCACGGCCATGTGGCCGAGTCCGCCCATGCCGACGACGGCGACGCGCTTGCCGGGTCCGGCGTTCCAGTGCTGGAGGGGCGAGTAGGTCGTGATGCCCGCGCAGAGCAGGGGCGCGACCTTCTCGAAGGGGATCGCGTCGGGAATGCGCAGCACGAAGTCCTCGACGACGACGATGTGCGTCGAGTAGCCGCCCTGGGTGATGGTGCCGTCGCGGTCGATCGCCGTGTAGGTGCCGGTGTTGCCGGTGAGGCAGTACTGCTCGGCGCCCGCCAGGCAGTTCTCGCACTCGCGGCAGCTGTTGACCATGCAGCCCACGCCGACCCGGTCGCCCACCGCGTGCAGGGTGACCTCCGAGCCCACCTCGGTCACGGTGCCCGCGATCTCGTGCCCGACGACCTGCGGGTAGCTGATGTCTCCCCACTCGCCGCGCACGGTGTGGATGTCGGAGTGGCAGATGCCCGCGTAGGCGATCTCGATGAGCACATCGTGCGGTCCGACGTCGCGTCGCTCGATGGTGGTCTTGACGAGGGGATCGGCGGCAGAGGGCGCGGCCCAGGCGTTCACGGTAAGCATCCGTTAAGCCTAAGCGGCTGGCCCTGGTCTCGTGTCGTGATCGACTACTCGCGCGAGACCGTTCTCATCACCGGCGCTCGCCGGCGCCCAGCGTCATCCCCGGTTTCATGAACCGGGCGATGGCCGTCGCGGGACGCTTCGTGCCCAACCGGGCGCAGGCGAACACGAGCGGGCGGCTGATGAGCGGGCAGGGCCGCTAGCGGTGGGGCGTCGCGCTGAATCGCCGACCCGAAATCGAGGTCGGCGTGATGCGCACGTAGTTGTGCTTCGCTGTCGAGGTGACCGTCTTCAGCTGCAGCACGCCGGAGCCGTGAATATCCCGATCGTGGATGAGGCGCTCTGCTATGCCGCGAACGACAACGCTCCAGTGCTCCTCCCCGTCCGCGCCGTCGACTTCGAATGCGACAGAGGAGGAGTGTGCAATGTCGACGAGCTTCGATCCGGGAGCGCTGCGGAGGTAGATCGCTTCGCTGTTTACCGCGAAGTTGACGGGGAAGATGTCGACCCCGTCCGCCGCTCCTACGGCGAGCCTGCCGAAGGGCGCGTCGTTGAGGGCCCGCCAGCACTCGGCCGTGCTCATCGTGTCGACTGCTGCGATCTCTTCGGGCAGCAGCCCTCGGAGGGGCATCAGACCACGGTCCCGCGGCTCAGCCACTCCCACCCGGTGACCTCGGGCGCATCCTCGCCGTGCGCGTAGGCGTAGGCGCGCAAGCGCGACCGCTCATCCTCCCAGTGCTCGACCAGGGAGCCGTAGCGGCCCTCGAGCCCGGGCACGCGCCGCACCACATCGATCGCGATGCGGTAGCGGTCGAGGTCGTTCATCATGAGCATGTCGAAGGGGGTCGTGGTCGTGCCCTTCTCGCGGAAGCCGAGCACGTGGAAGTTCGCGTGGTTCGTGTGCCGGTAGGCGAGCTGGTGGATGAGGCTCGGGTAGCCGTGGAACGCGAAGACGACGGGCTTGTCGGCCGTGAAGATCGCGTCGAACAGCGGCGCGGTCAAGCCGTGCGGATGCTGGTCGTGCGCCTGCAGCCGCATGAGGTCGACGACATTGACGAAGCGCACCCGCAGTTCGGGGATGCTGTCGCGCAGTAGCCGCACGGCCGCCATCGCCTCGAGGGTGGGAACGTCGCCGGCCGCGGCGATCACCGCGTCTGGCTCGCTGCCCGCGACCTCGGAGCCGGCCCAGTCCCAGATGCTGATGCCGCGGGCACCGTGCGTGCGGGCCTCCGCCATGCTGAGGAAGGTCGGTGCCGGCTGCTTGCCGGCGACGATCACGTTGACGTAGTCGCGGCTCTCGAGGCAGTGCTCTGCGGTGACGAGCAGGGTGTTGGCATCCGGCGGGAGGTAGACGCGCACGACCTCGGGGCTCTTGGTGACGACGTGGTTGAGGAAGCCCGGATCCTGGTGCGAGAACCCGTTGTGGTCCTGCCGCCAGACGTGCGAGCTGAGCAAATAGGTCAGCGAGGCTACCGGCTCCCGCCAGGGGATCTCGGCCGCGGCCTCGAGCCACTTGGCGTGCTGGTTGAACATCGAGTCGACCACATGGATGAAAGCTTCGTACGAGCTCATCAGACCGTGGCGCCCGGTGAGCAAGTAGCCCTCGAGAAGCCCCTCGACGAGGTTCTCGCTGAGGATCTCGATGACCCGGCCTGTGGCGGCGAGGTGCTCGTCGGTATCCACGTACTCGCCGAGCCACTGCTTGGCCGTGACCGAGTAGACGCCGTCCAAGCGGTTGGATGCCGTCTCGTCCGGCCCGAAGACGCGGAAGTTCTTGGGGTTGGCCGCGATCACATCGGCGAGCCAGTCGCCGAGGGGGCGCGTCGACTCGGCCGTCGCACCCGGCGCGACCTCGTGCGCCTCGATCGGCGGGATCACGAGGGGCGAGAGGATGCGTCCGCCGTTGGAGGCGGGCAGGGCGCTCATGCGGTGGTCGCCGCGCGGGCG
>JAAFHU010000144.1 GCA_013297645.1 Actinomycetota bacterium | reverse complement strand
CATGGACATGGGCGACTTCGTAATCATCATCAACGCCGAGAAGATCGCCCTCACGGGATCCAAGCTCGCGCAGAAGAAGGCCTACCGCCACTCGGGCTACCCGGGAGGCCTCACGGCTACCAGCTACTCCGAGCTGCTCGAGAAGCACCCGACGCGCGCCGTCGAGAAGGCTGTTCGCGGCATGCTGCCGAAGAACTCGATCGGCCGCGCCCAGCTCGCGAAGCTGAAGATCTATGTCGGTGCCGAGCACCCGCACGCTGCCCAGCAGCCGAAGACGTACACCCTCTCGCAGGTCGCCCAGTAGCGCCGGCTCTAGAAACTCAAAGGACTACATAATGGCGAACATCGCAGACAGCATCGAAGAGCTTCCCGAGGGCATCACGACCACCGACGGCAGCTACACCACCGAGAGCGCACCCGAGGCGGCCCCCAAGGCCCCCCGCGCAGTGCTCAACGTCCCCGGCGCAGCCGTGGGCCGTCGCAAGCAGGCCATCGCCCGCGTGCGCATCAAGCCGGGCAACGGCAGCATCACGGTCAACGGCCGCGAGTTCGAGGAGTACTTCCCGAACAAGCTCCACCAGCAGCTCATCAACGACCCCTTCAAGGTGCTCGACCTCATCGGCAGCTACGACGTGATCGCGAAGATCACCGGCGGCGGCCCCTCGGGCCAGGCCGGTGCGATGCGCCTCGCGATCGCCCGCTCGCTCAACGAGATCGACCGTGAGAACAACCGCCCCGCCCTCAAGAAGGCTGGCTTCCTCACTCGTGACGCCCGCGTCATCGAGCGCAAGAAGGCCGGTCTCAAGAAGGCCCGCAAGGCGTCGCAGTTCTCGAAGCGCTAATCGAACCGGCAGTCGGCGGCCACCATGGCACGGCTTTTCGGAACAGATGGCGTTCGCGGCCTCGCTAATCGCGAGATCACCGTCGAGCTTGCACTCGGCCTTGCCCAGTCGGCAGCAGTCGTACTGGGCAAGGGCCGATTCGCCGACGGTCGGCGCGCCTCCGGGCGCCGTCCGATCGCGGTGATCGCGCGCGACCCCCGCGTCTCGGGTGAGTTCATCGGCGCCGCGGTCGCGGCCGGGCTCTCGAGCTCTGGCGTCGACGTCTACGATGCCGGCGTCATCCCCACGCCTGCTGCGGCTTTCCTGGTCGCGGACTTCAAGGCCGACTTCGGCGTCATGATCTCTGCCTCGCACAACCCGGCGCCCGACAACGGCATCAAATTCTTCGCGGCCGGGGGCGTCAAGCTGCCGGATGAAGTCGAAGACCGCATCGAGGGCGCGCTGGGCGAGCAGAAGCTCGCCCCCACGGGCCTCGAAGTGGGGCGCATCCGCCGCTTCGCCGACGCCGAGGACCGCTACGTCGTGCACCTGCTCTCGACGCTGCCCAACCGCCTCGACGGCCTGCACGTCGTCATCGACTGCGCCCACGGCGCGGCCGCGGGCATCTCGCCCGAGGTCTTCACCGACGCCGGCGCGAAGGTGACCGTCATCGGCTCCGACCCCGACGGCTACAACATCAACGACGGCGTGGGATCGACCCACCTCGACGTTCTCTCTGCCGCCGTGCTCGAGCACGGCGCCGACCTCGGCATCGCCCACGACGGGGACGCCGACCGTTGCCTCGCGGTCGACCACGAGGGCACGATCGTCGACGGCGACCAGATCATGGCGATCCTCGCGCTCGCGATGAAGCAGCGCGGCGACCTGACAGACGACACACTCGTGGCCACGGTCATGAGCAACCTCGGCCTCAGCATCGCCATGCAGGAGCACGGGATCTCGGTCAAGCAGACCGCGGTCGGCGACCGCTACGTGCTCGAGTCGCTCACCGAGCATGGCCTGAGCCTCGGCGGTGAGCAGTCGGGCCACGTGATCATGTCGAAGTTCGCCACCACGGGCGACGGGATCCTCACCGGCCTGCACATCGTCGCCGAGATGGCCCGCACCGGCAAGACGCTCAAAGAGCTCGCGTCGGTCATGACCGTCTTTCCGCAGTTGATGATCAACGTGCGCGACGTCGACCACCACGGGCTCACCGGCAACACGGTGATTGCGGATGCCGTGGCCGCCGCCGAGGCCGAGCTCGGCGACACCGGCCGCGTGCTGCTGCGCCCCTCGGGCACCGAGCCGATGGTGCGCGTCATGGTCGAGGCGGCCGACGAGGCCACGGCGAAGCGCATCGCCGAGCAGCTCGCCGCGGTCGTGAAGGCCGAGCTCGCGCTCTAGATCTTCCGCAGCAGCACGCTGTCGACCGCGTGCTTCGCGTCCTTGCGCAGCACGAGCGACGCACGCGCCCGCGTCGGCAGGATGTTCTCGACGAGGTTGGGCTCGTTGATCGACTCCCAGATGCTGCGGGCACGGGCGCGGGCCTCATCCTCGCTGAGCGATGCGAAGCGGTGGAAGTACGAGTCGGGGTTGCTGAAGGCGCCGCGCTGCAGGCGCAGGAACCTCTCTTCGTACCAGGTGGCGATGTCGGCCGTGCGGGCATCCACATAGATGGTGAAGTCGAACAGATCGCTGACGGCGAGGCGGTGGCCCGCGACGGCCGGCTGCAGCACGTTGAGCCCCTCGACGATGAGCACGTCGGGCTGCTTCACGACCACCTGCTCGCCGGGCACGATGTCATAGCTGAGGTGCGAGTAGACGTTGGCGCTCACCTCGGCGGCGCCGCTCTTGACCTGGCTGACGAAGCGCAGCAGCGCACGCCGGTCGTAGGACTCGGGAAAGCCCTTGCGCTCCATGAGGCCGCGGCGCTGCAGCTCGGCGTTCGGCAGCAGAAACCCGTCGGTCGTCACGAGCTCGACGTGGGGCGTGCCCTCCCAGTGCGCGAGCAGCGACTGCAGCAGGCGGGCCACGGTTGACTTGCCGACGGCGACCGAGCCGGCGACCCCGATGACGAAAGGCGTGGTCGTCGCCTCCGCGGCGCCGAGATAGGCGGTCGTCGACTGGTGCAGCTCTTTGGCCGCGTTGACATAGAGGCTGAGCAGCCCGCTGAGCGGCAGGTAGACCTCGTTGACCTCGCGCAGGTCGAGCTTGTCGCCGACGCCCTGCAACTGCGCGATCTCGGCCTCGCTGAGCGGGGCCTCCATCGCCGGCGCGAGGGCTGCCCAGTCGGCACGGTCGATCTCGAGAAAAGGCGTGAGGTGGCCCGCGTCTGGCATCTCAAAAGCCTACTGTCGGCGGCTGCCCCCTCCTTTCGCGTAAAATTCTCGACCATGTGTGGAATCGTTGGATATGTCGGAGACAGCAAGAGCATCGAGGTGCTCCTCGGGGGCCTTCGCCGCCAGGAGTACCGGGGCTACGACTCCGCGGGAATCGCCGTCATCGACGTCGACGGCCACCTCGACTCCCGCAAGAAGGCGGGCAAGCTGCAGGCCCTCGTCGACGAGCTCGAGAGCAACCCCATCGCCGACGGCGCGACCGGCATCGGCCACACCCGCTGGGCCACCCACGGCGGCCCGACCGACCGCAACGCCCACCCCCAGCTCGGCGACAACGGCAAGCTCGCCCTCATTCACAACGGCATCATCGAGAACTTCTTCGAGCTGAAAGAAGAGCTGCTCGCCGAGGGCGCCGTCTTCACCAGCGACACCGACTCCGAGGTCGCCGCGCTTCTCGTGGGCAAGGCCTACCAGGAGACCAAGGATGTGACCGAGGCCCTGCGCCAGGTCGTCGCCCGCCTGCACGGCGCATTCACCCTGCTCGTCGTGCACGAGGACCAGCCCGGCGTGGTCGTCGGAGCACGCCGCAACTCGCCCCTCGTTATTGGTCTTGGTGACGGGGAGAACTTCCTCGGTAGCGATGTCGCCGCCTTCGTCGAGCACACCCGCCGCGCCGTCGAGATCGGCCAGGACCAGATCGCGACGATCCGCACCGACTCCGTCTCGGTGACCGACTTCGACGGCAACCCGGTCGAGACCAAGGAATACGAGATCAACTGGGACGCCTCCGCCGCCGAGAAGGGCGGCTGGTCGAGCTTCATGGCCAAGGAGATCAGCGAGGAGCCCGAGGCGGTCGCCAAGACCCTGCTCGGCCGCGTCGTCGCCGAGAGCGTGCGCCTGCCCGAGCTCGACGGCATCGGCGACGAGATTCTCGAGAACATCGACCGCATCGTCATCATCGCCTGCGGCACTGCCGCCTACGCCGGCATGCTCGGCAAGTACGCGATCGAGAAGTGGTCGCGCATCCCTGTCGACGTCGAGCTCTCACACGAGTTCCGCTACCGCGACCCTATTCTCACCGAGCGCACCCTGGTCGTCTCGATCAGCCAGTCGGGCGAGACCATGGACACCCTCATGGCCGTCAAGTACGCCAAGGAGGCGGGCGCCCAGGTGCTCTCCATCTGCAACACCCAGGGCTCGTCGATCCCGCGCGAGTCGCACGCCGTGCTCTACACCCACGCCGGCCCCGAGGTCGCCGTCGCGTCGACGAAGGCCTTCCTCGCCCAGGTGACCGCGCTCTACCTGCTCGGCCTGCACCTCGGGCGGGTGCGGTCGACGATCAACCCCGACGAGATCGCCGCCGCGGCAGCCGAGCTCAACGACATCCCGGAGAAGATCGCCGAGGTGCTGCTGTCGGCTGCCTCGATCAAGCAGCTGGCGCACTGGATGACAGACACCAAGTCGGTGCTCTTCCTCGGTCGCAACGTCGGATTCCCGGTCGCGCTCGAGGGAGCCCTCAAGCTCAAGGAGCTCGCCTACATCCACGCCGAGGGCTTCGCCGCGGGCGAGCTCAAGCACGGCCCGATCGCGCTCATCGAGCCCGGCCAGATCGTCTTCGTCATCGTGCCGAGCCCGCGCGACCCGCTGTCGCTGCACCCCAAGGTGGTCTCGAACATCCAGGAGATCCGCGCCCGCGGTGCCCGCGTGATCGCGATTGCCGAGAAGGGCGATGCAGCTGTGCTGCCCTTCGCCGACGAGGTCATTCCGATTCCCTTGGCCGGCAGCCTGTTCGAGCCGCTGCTCGCCGTCGTTCCGCTGCACATCTTCGCCATGGAGCTGTCGGCGGCCAAGGGCCTCGACGTCGACCAGCCGCGCAACCTAGCGAAGTCCGTCACGGTCGAATGATCATTGGCATCGGTGTCGATGTAGTGGATCTCGCTCGCTTCGAGCGAGCCCTCGACCGCACGCCGAAGCTGAAGTCGCGACTGTTCGCCGAGGCGGAGCTGAGCACCCCCGACCGGGTGCTGTCGCTGCGCTCGCTCGCCGGCCGCTTCGCCGCCAAGGAGGCGCTCATCAAGGCGCTCGGTGACTCGACGGGCATCCACTGGCACGACATGCAGGTGGTGAGCGGCGACGACCGCAACCCGCGGTTCGTGCTCTCGGGGGCTGCCGCGCACGTGGCGAGTGCGAAGGGCGCGACGCGCCTGCATCTCTCGATGAGCCACGACGGCGGCATCGCGGTCGCCTACGTAGTGGCAGAGTCATGAGCCTGCGCGAGGCACTCGTCAACGTCGGCGCGATCGCCGGCAACGTGGCGGCGCTGCGCGGGTCGCAGAACGCCATGGTCATCGTCAAGGCGAACGGCTACGGCCACGGGGCCGTGGAGTCGGCGCGGGCCGCCCTCGAGGGCGGGGCGTCGTGGCTCGGGGTCGTCGACGTGGATGAGGCGCTCGAACTGCGCAATGCCGGCATCAGCGCGCCTGTGCTCGCCTGGATCCACGATCCCTTCGCCGACTTCGACGAGGCGGTGAGCCGCGATATCGACCTCGGGGTGCACTACCTCGAGCAGCTCGAGCGGGTGGCCGCGGCCGAGGGCCGCGCGAACGTGCAGGTCAAGCTCGACACCGGACTCGGCCGCAACGGGGTTGCCGAGCGCGATTGGGCCGTGGTGTTCGAGCGGGCGGCTGCGCTGGAAGCGGCCGGGGCGATCCGTGTTCGTGGTCTGTTCAGCCACCTCTCAAGCGCCGGTGACGCGGTCGACCAGCAGCACCTCGCCCGCTTCACCGCCGGCCTCGAGCAGGCGCGCGCCGCGGGACTCGACCCCGAAG
>JAAFHU010000143.1 GCA_013297645.1 Actinomycetota bacterium | reverse complement strand
GGTGTCTTCGGGGGTCTGCCAGTCCATGTCTGGTCAAGTATCCGCTAAAGCAGAACGGCCCGTTGCTCTGTTACGAGCAACGGGCCGTTCGGTGGTTGCGTAGCCGCGACGCGGCGGATCGAAACCCGGTGGTGCTTAGGCCGAAGCCGACTCCGTGGCGACCTTGCGGGCGGCGGCGAAGCCGGCCTCGAGGTCGGCCTTGAGGTCGGCGACGTTCTCGATGCCTACGGAGAGGCGAACGAGGCCCGGCGTCACACCCGTGGTGAGCTGCTGTTCGGGGGTCAGCTGCGAGTGGGTGGTCGACGCCGGGTGGATGATGAGGCTGCGAACATCGCCGATGTTGGCGAGGTGGCTGAACAGCGACACGCTCTCGACGAGGGCACGGCCGGCCGCGACGCCGCCCTTGAGCTCGAAGGAGACGACGGCGCCGACGCCCTTGGGGGCGTACTTGTTCGCTGCCGCGTACCACGGGCTGCTCGGCAGTCCCGAGTAGTTGACCGAGGCGACGTCGGGGTGGTTCTCGAGCCACTCCGCGATCTCCTGGGTGTTCGAGACGTGACGCTCGATGCGCAACGACAGCGTCTCGAGTCCCTGGATCAGTGCGAAGGCGCTGTCGGGGCTGAGGGCGGCGCCGGTGTCGCGCAGCAGCGTCACGCGAGCCTTGATGACGTAGGCGATCGCATCGCCGAGCACGCCCGTGTAGCTGGCGCCGTGGTAGCTGGGGTCGGGCTCGGTGAGTCCGGGGAACTTCGCCGCGAGCTTGGCCCACGGGAACTTTCCGCCGTCGACGATGACGCCGGCGATGACCGTGCCGTGGCCGCCGAGGAACTTCGTCGCCGAGTGCACGACGATGTCGGCGCCGAACTCGAAGGGGCGGATGAGGTAGGGCGTGGCGATCGTGTTGTCGACGATGAGCGGGATGTCGTTCTTGTGGGCGACGTCGGCGACCTTCTCGATGTCGAGGATGTTGATCTTCGGGTTTCCGATGGTCTCGGCGAAGAAGGCCTTGGTGTTGGGTCGCACTGCGGCTGCCCACTCGGCGGCGTCATCCTGGTCCTCGACGAAGGTGACCTCGATGCCGAGGTTGGCGAGGGTGTACTTGAAGAGGTTGTAGGTGCCGCCGTAGATCGACGACGACGAGACGATGTGGTCGCCGGCGCCCGCGATGTTGAGGATCGAGTAGGTGATGGCCGAGGACCCGGAGGCCACGGCGAGAGCCGCAGTGCCGCCCTCGAGCGCGGCGACGCGCTGCTCGACGACATCGGTCGTCGGGTTCATCAGGCGCGTGTAGATGTTGCCGAACTCGGCGAGCGCGAAGAGGTTCTGCGCGTGCTGCGTGCTGTTGAAGACGTACGAGGTCGTCTTGTAGATCGGCGTCGCGCGCGCGTTCGTCGTCGGGTCGGCCTGGGCGCCCGAGTGCACCTGCTTGGTTTCAAACTGCCAGTCGCTCATGAGCGTCTCCTTCAAATCTGTGGCGGGTACCGTGCCCGTCGATTTAGCGAGCCTAGATTCGGGGAGTGCGTGCGGCAACGGAGCGCGACACGGGGCGTAACGCAACGCCCCGCGGGCCTACAGAATTGGCCGGATGCGGCGCTGGCTTTATACGACTAGTCGTGCAAGAGTAGTCGCGTGTCATCCATCCGTCTGTTCATTCTCGGCTCGCTCGAAGAGCGCGGGGCCATGCACGGCCACGCCCTGCGCCTGCTCGCCGAGGAGGAGCACATCGACGAGTGGGCCGACGTCACCCCGGGCGCGATCTACGGCGCGTTCAAGCGCCTCGCCGCCGAAGAGCTGATCGAGCCCGTGCGCCTCGAGCGCGAGGGCAACTATCCCGAGCGGCAGGTCTACGCGATCACCGCGGCCGGGCGCGCGTCGCTCACCGAGATCCGCCACGAGGCGCTTTCGACGATCGCCTACCGCAACGACCCCTTCGACCTCGCCCTCGCGCGGCTGGGCGTCGAGAACATCGACGGCCTGCGTGACGTGCTCGAAACCAGGCTCGCTGAGTTTCGAGCGCGGCTGGAGCACGAGCAGCGCCACGTCGAGCACATCGCCCAGTACCTGACGCTGACCGAGAAGCACGTCATGCGCCATGACACCCACCGACTGCGCGCCGAGATCGCGTACCACGAAGAACTGCTCGGGGCCCTGCCCGAGATCGTCGCCGACGAGAAATCCAGAAAGGCATGACAGAAATGACCACACCGACCACCCCGACCGCTCCGGCGGTCACCGTGACGCCGCGGCAGGCCTGGCTGGCACTCGCCGTGCTGCTCGCCGGCATGTTCATGTCGCTGCTCGACACGACGATCGTCAACGTCGCGCTGCCGACTATTCAAGAGAGCCTGGACGCGAGCGAGTCCACCCTCGCCTGGATCATCTCCGGCTACGCCCTGGCCTTCGGCCTCGTGCTGATCCCTGCCGGCCGCGTCGGCGACCGCTTCGGCCACAAGTGGGTCTTCTTCACCGGCCTCGCGATCTTCACCGCCGCGAGTCTCTGGGCCGGCCTCGCGCAGGACGAGACGACGCTCATCGTGGCCCGCGTCGTGCAGGGCCTCGGCGGCGGAATCTTCTTCCCGCCGGTGACCGCCTTCATCCAGCTGATGTTCCCGCCGATGAAGCGCGGCGCGGCCTTTGCGATCATGGGCGCCGTCATCGGCGTCTCCAGCGCCCTCGGGCCGATCGTCGGAGGCCTGCTCATCCAGGCCATTGGAGAAGAGACGGGATGGCGCTGGATCTTCGCGATCAACCTCCCGATCGGCGTCATCGCGCTCGTCGCCGCCGCGATCCTGCTCCCGAAGGGATCGGAGGGCAAGAAGCTCTCGACCGACCTCGTCGGCCTCGTGCTTCTCGCCGGGTCGCTCGTCGCGATTCTCGTTCCGCTCATCCAGGGTCAGGATGAGGGCTGGCCACTCTGGACCTACCTCTCAATCGCCGGCGGCATCGTGCTGCTCGTGCTCTTCGCCTTCTGGGAGCGCGCCGTCGTCGCGCGCGGCCAGGAGCCGCTCGTGCCCCCGCACCTGTTCTCGCACCCGGCCTTCACCGGCGGCGTCATTCTCGCCCTCGTCTACTTCGCCGCCTTCACCAGCATCTTCTTCACGATCTCACTGCTCTGGCAGGGTGGCCTCGGCCACACGGCGCTCGAGTCGGGACTGGTCTCGACGCCCTTCGCCGTCGGATCGATCATCGGCGCATCGCAGAGCGACCGCCTCGCCCAGCGCCTCGGTCGCACGGTGCTGGCGATCGGTGTCGGGTTGCTCGCGATCGGCCTGATCGCACTCTTTGTGATCCTGCTCGTCGTGCCGACGACCGACCTCACCAACTGGGACCTTCTGGGCCCGATGCTCATCGCGGGCTTCGGCTCCGGCCTGTTCATCGCACCGAACGCGCGCTTCATCACGGCGACGGTCGACCGGTCCGAGGCCGGTGCGGCATCCGGTGTCATCGGCACCATGCAGCGCATCGGCTCGGCCATCGGCATCGCGGTGATCGGCAGCGTGCTGTTCGGCGTGGCCGACCTCGACACCGTGGGCAGCGACATCCAGGCCGGTGTCATGGACGGCACCTACGCCAACGGTGACCTCGCGGCCACGTCAGTGCTCGCGGCCCACTTCGGGCCGGCTGCCACGGTCGCACTCGGGGTGAGCGCCGCCTTCGCGGTGGTCAGCTTCTTCCTCGTGTTCGTGCTGCCGAAGCGGGTGTCGCTGCACTAAGTGCGGCGAGATCCCGTCGGATCCGTCCGTGACGCCCCGGCTGGCTGGTCGTCTTCCTCAACGAACAGCCACCGGGGCTTCGGCTCGACGAGGGGCCGAAAGACGCGGCGTATGACGGGCGCCGTCAGCAGGATCGAGATCGCGATGCAGGCAAAGACCATGCCGACCAGCCACACCGCCGAGCTGTGCTCGCCCTTGAGCACTCCGGTCTCGCGCAGCGGGTAGAGGATGAAGCTGTGCAGCAGGTAGACGTACATCGTCGCCTGGCCGAGGGCGGTGATCCACGTGTCGCTGCGGGGGATGAGCGCGAAGAACGCCCCGCTGAGCAGCACCGCCAGCACGATGAGGCCCAGACGCACGAGGCCGGCCCACCACTCTCCCTCGCCGAGTCCGCGGTAGGAGTCGTCGTAGAAGAACCAGAACCGCAGGTCGATCGCGCGCCACTGCTGGATGCCGCCGATGACGACCGCGAGCCACGCGGCGAAGACGACGATGGCGATGCCGCGTACCACCCACACGCCGCGGCCGAGGGCGAGGAAGCGCTCGAGCACCCTCCACTGCCGCAGCTGCCAGCCGAGCACGAAGAAGGGCAGGATGCCGATCGCTCGCGAGAGTGAGAAGGTGCTGTCAACATTGCTGAAGTAGCCGACCATGACTGAGAGCAGCAGGGCCCACAGCAGCGGCAGGCGCACGAGCACCAGGTAGGGAAGAACCAGGCGGAAGATGCCGAGCGCGAGCAGGAACCACAGCGTCCAGCTCGGGTTCGTCGGATTGAAATTCTTGTTGCCCTCGGCGAAGAACTGCACGGCCGTCCAGATCGTCTCCATGATGACGTAGGGCAGCAGGATGTCGGTGAGCACCTTCTTCATGCGCCGCGTCGTCGGCGGGGAGGCCTTCGAGAAGTAGCCGCTGATGATCGCAAACGCCGGCATGTGGAAGGCGTAGATGAACAGGTAGAGCACCAGGGCGTTGTCGGAATCGCTCGTCAGCCGCTGAACACCGTGGCCGATCACGACGAGCGTCACGCTGATGAACCGCGCGTTGTCCCAGAACGGAACGCGGGGGCGTGCAGGGGTGAAGGCGACGGTCATTACAACGAGCCTACCGGCGGTACTTTTGAGGAATGGGTTCACGTCTCGCGGTTGTCACCGGTGCTAGTTCTGGCATAGGAGCGGCGACCGTTCGCCTGCTGCGCGCGCACGACTGGCAGGTGGTGGGCGTCGCGCGGCGCGCCGACCGGCTCGCCGCGCTCGCCGCCGAGACCGGGGCACTGACCTTCGTCGCCGACCTCACCGTGCAGAACGACGTCGACGCGCTGCGCGACTACCTGGCGACCCTCGGGCCGCTGCACGCCCTCGTCAACAACGCGGGCGGGGCCCTCGGGCTCGACACCGTCGAGGCGAGCGAGGCCAGCGACTGGCAGCGTATGTTCGAGATGAACGTCATGACGGTCAAGCGTGCGACGAGCACGCTGCTTCCACTTCTGCGGGACGGGGCCAGGGATGCCGGCTCGGCCGACATCCTCACCGTCACGTCGATCGCGGGCCACGTCGCCTACGAGGGCGGAGGCGGGTACAACGCCGCCAAGTTCGCCGCACACGCCCTCGTCGCCGTGCTGCGGCTCGAGCTGGCGGGGGAGCCGATCCGCGTGCTCGAGGTCGCGCCCGGCATGGTCAAGACCGACGAGTTCTCGCTCGTCCGCTTCAATGGCGACCAGGAGCGGGCCGACGCCGTGTACAAGGACGTCGAGCCGCTCGTCGCGGACGACATTGCCGAGGCGATCGTGCACGCGCTCGAGCTGCCCGCCCACGTGAACCTCGACCTGGTGACCATCAAGCCGGTAGCGCAGGCGGCCCCGCACAAGGTCGTGCGCGGCGCGCTCGCGCCAAAGGGATAGCGTCTAGTTATGAGTGACGAGCGCGAGTCTTTCTCCTACGAGGAGTTCGGGGAGGCGAGCCGCGAGCTCGCCCAGCAGATTGCCGACAGTGGCTTCGAGACCGACATCGTGATCGCCATCGCGCGCGGCGGGATGCTGCTCGCCGGCAGCCTCGCCTACGCGCTCGGCGTGAAGAGCTGCGGCGCCCTCAACGTCGAGTTCTACACCGGCGTCGGCACCCGGCTGCCCGAGCCGGTCATCCTGCCGCCGATGCTCGACGAGGCGTCGCTCGACGGCAAGCGGGTGCTGCTGGTCGACGACGTCTCGGACTCCGGCCGTACCCTCGCCCTCGTCATCCAGCTGCTCGAGGCGAGCGGGGCGATCGTGCGCACCGTCGTGCTGTACACCAAGCCGCA
>JAAFHU010000142.1 GCA_013297645.1 Actinomycetota bacterium | reverse complement strand
TTCTCGATCACCCGGCGGATCTTGCCCAGCTCGTCCATGAGGCCGCTCTTGGTCTGCAGCCGGCCGGCCGTGTCGATGATCGCGATCTCGATGCCCTCGCGCTGCGCGCGCTCGACCGTCTGAAAGGCGACGGATGCGGGATCCTGCCCCTGCTGCTGCGGCCGCTGGATCGCCGCGCCGCCGCGCTCCGCCCACGTCGCCAGCTGTTCGACGGCCGCCGCCCGGAAGGTGTCGGCCGCGCCGACGATCACCGTGCGGCCATAGCCGGTGAGGAACTTGGCGAACTTGCCGATGGTCGTCGTCTTGCCGACGCCGTTGACGCCGACCACGAGCACGACCGCGGGGCGGGCGGTGAGGGTGAGGGTGGGGTCGTACTTGACGAGGCGGGTCTCGATGACCTCGCGCAGCATCCGCTGCAGGTCGGCGGGGTCGGTCGTGCGGTACTTCTTGACGGCGTCGCGCAGCTCGCTGACGATTGCGTCGCTGGTGTCGGGTCCGAAATCGGCCTTGATCAGCGCATCTTCGAGGGTGTCCCACGTGTCATCGTCGATGGTCTTGGCGGCGAAGAGCCCGCGCAGAGCCCCGCCGAGGGACCACGGTGTCGAGCGCTCTGCCATGCACCAAGGCTAGTACCGAGTCAATCCCCGGTCGTTTGCCATGCTGCACTGACAGCGTGGAGCCATGCGAATCACCGACACCAGCGACCTGTGGTGGAAGTCCGCCGTCATCTACTGCCTTGACGTCGAGACCTTCCTCGATTGGAACGACGACGGCATCGGCGACTTCGAGGGGCTCTCGCACCGCATGGACTACCTGCACCAGCTGGGCATCACCTGCCTCTGGCTTATGCCTTTCTACCCGACCCCCGACCGGGACGACGGCTATGACATCGCCGACTTCTACGGCATCGACCCGCGGCTGGGCAACCACGGCGACTTCGTCGAAATGATGCGCATGGCGAAGGACCGCGGCATCCGCGTGATTGTTGATCTCGTGGTCAATCACACCAGTGACACGCATCCGTGGTTCGTCGAGGCGCGCAAATCGAAGGACAACCCCTACCGCGACTACTACGTCTGGCGCGACCACCCGCCGCGCAAGAAGGTGGAGCCGGTCTTTCCCGACGTCGAGGACAGCATCTGGGAGCTCGACCCGAAGACCAACCAGTACTACCTGCACAACTTCTACAAGTTCCAGCCCGACCTCAACGTGACCAACCCGAAGGTGCGCGATGAGATCGTCAAGATCATGGGCTTCTGGCTCGAACTCGGCGTCAGTGGATTCCGAGTGGATGCCGTGCCCTTCCTCGTCGACCCCAGCGGGGCGCAGACGACCGACGGCGCCCTCGCCGAGCCCCTCGACTTCCTGAAATCGCTGCGCGGGTTTCTCGGCCGGCGTTCGGGCGACGCGATGATGCTCGGCGAGGCGAACCTGCCGCGGGCGGATCAGCTCGACTATTTCGGCGGCGCCGATGCCGACGGGCTGACGATGCAGTTCGACTTCATCACCATGCAGAACCTCTACCTCTCGCTCGCGCGCCACGACCCCGCCCCGCTCATCGCCGCGATCAAGTCGCGCCCCGCGGTCGCCGTCGAATCGCAGTGGGCCAATTTCGTTCGCAACCACGACGAGCTCACCCTCGACAAGCTCAGCGACGCGGAGCGCCAGGAGGTCTTCGACGCCTTCGGCCCCGAGCCGCGCATGCAGGTCTACGGCCGGGGCATCATTCGCCGCCTGCCGACGATGCTCGACGGCGACCCGCGGCGCATCCGCATGGTCTACAGCCTGATGTTCAGCCTGCCCGGCACGCCGGTGCTGTTCTACGGCGAGGAGATCGGCATGGGCGAGCGCCTCGACATCGGCGACCGCACGTCGGTGCGCACCCCGATGCAGTGGACGGATGGCAAGAACGGCGGCTTCTCGAACGCCGCCCCCAGCAAGCTGCCGCTGCCCCTCGTCGACGACGGATTCGGTCCGGAGCACGTCAACGTGAGCGCCCAGCGCCACGACCGGGAGTCGCTGCTGCACTTCGTCACGCGGCTCATCAAGCGCTACCGCTCATCGCCCGAGATGGGCTGGGGCGAGTTCACGCTGCTCGCGCACGATGCGCCAGCGGTGTTCGCGCACTGCCTCACCGGCGCCGAGGGGCGCATGATCGCGCTGCACAACTTCTCGGGCAACCCGGTGTCAGTGAGCCTTCGGGTTCCCGATACCGAGCCGGGCGACGAGCTCGTCGGGCTGATCGTGGGCAACGAGACTGTCGAGCTGGACGACCGTGGCACCACGACCATCCAGCTCGACGGGTACGGCTATCGCTGGTACCGGGTGATCAACCCGACCGGCAAGCGCCTCGGCTAGAGGTCGTCCGGGAGTTCGCTAGGCCGAGACCTCGGTGTTCACGCGCTGCCCGACGACGGCGCTGACGCCGTCCTGGCGCATGGAGACGCCGTAGAGAGCATCGGCGATCTCCATCGTGCGCTTCTGGTGGGTGATGATGATGAGCTGTGAGCTGGCGCGCAGGTCTTGGAAGATCGTGAGCAAGCGTCCGAGGTTGGCGTCGTCGAGCGCAGCCTCCACCTCGTCGAGGATGTAGAACGGGCTGGGCCGCGCCTTGAAGATCGCGACGAGCAGGGCGACTGCCGCGAGGGAGCGCTCGCCGCCACTGAGCAGCGACAGCCGCTCGATCTTCTTGCCGGCCGGTCGCACACTCACCTCGATGCCGGTGCCGAGCAGGTCGTCGGGGTCGGTCAGCTCGATGCTGCCGGTGCCACCGGGGAAGAGCACCGGGAAGACCTCGGCGAAGGCCGCCTGGGTGTCGGCAAAGGCAGCCCCGAAGATGTCCTGCATCTTCTCGTCGATCTCGTCGATGATCGTCAGCAGGTCTTTGCGGGTGTTCGTCAGGTCGGTCAGCTGCTCGGTGAGGAATTTGTGGCGCTGCTCGAGGGCGTCGAACTCCTCGAGGGCGAGCGGGTTGACGCGGCCGAGTTCGCTGAGCTTGCGCTCGGCTCGCGCCAGGCGGGCCTTCTGCTCGTCGCGGTTGTACTCGATCGCTTCAGCACCCTTCCCCTCCCCGGGCACCGGCACGAGCGGCCCGTACTCGGCGACGAGCACGTCCTCGACGAGGCCGAGCTCCTCCCCTGCGCGCTCGAGGAGGGTCGAGAGGTGCAGCTTCTTCTCGTAGACCTGCATCTCGAGGCCGTGCACGCTGTCGCTGACCGCGGCGAGCCGCTCGCGCAGGCCACTCTCCTGGCGGCGCAGCTCGGCGAGCTCCTCGTTCTGGGCGCTGCGCTCCGACTCGGCGGCGGCGAGCCTGACGCGGGCCTCGCTGACCGAGCGGTCGACGGCGTCGAGCACGGCGGGCAGGGACTCGATGACGGAGGTGGCGGACGCGACTTGGCGGCGCCGGATCACGGTCAGCCGCGCCTGCTCCTCGGCGGCAGCGCGCTCGGCTTCGAGCTGCGCGGCGAGCGACTCGGCGCGGCTCTCTTCGACCCGCACCCGTTCGCGGGCGGTCTCGACGCGGATGCGCTCGTCGACGACAGCCTGGCGCGCGGCCTCCAGCTCGGCGAGCAGTCCGTCGCGGGCGCTGACGTCGAGCATGGGGCGCGGGGTGCTGGCGAAGCGGTCGTGCTCTGCGGTGGCCTTCTCGACATCCAGTTCGGCGGTGCGAACCGCCTCGGTGCTGACGCCGACGGCGGCGCTGAGGCGCTCCCACTCGGCCTGGGCGGCTTCGAGCTGCACCCGCAGTCGTGCGAGCTGCTCGCTGTGCGTGGCGCGGGCGGCGTCGAACTCGCTGAGAGTCGCAAGTGCCTCCGCCGCGCCGGCGCGGGCGCGCTCAAGGTCAGCGCGCTTCTCGCTGAGGGTGAAGCTGGTGCGCTCGATCGTGGTGCTGACGGTCTCGAGCCGCTCGGCGGCGCTGTCGCGCTCGGCGACGAGTTCGAGGCGGCTGCGCTTGGCGCCCGATCCGCCGCGCAGCACGTACTCGGTGAGCACGTCGCCGTTCTTGGTGATGATGGTGACGTCGGGCAGGGAGCGCAGGCTCGACCAGGCGGCACGAGCCGCATCGAGGTCGTCGACGACGACGACTCGCGCGAGGATGCCGGTGATGCCGTCCGGGGCCGTCACCAGGTCGGCGGCGGCGATCGCCCCCGCCGGCAGGGCGCCGAGCGAGGGAGCGGACGCGGCGGAGGCCACGACGATCTCGACCCGGCCGGCGTCGCTCGCGCGCGCGTGGTCGAGGCCGCTCAGCGCGGCGTCGTGGTCGTCGGCGAGCACGGCGTCGGCGAGGGAGCCGAGGGCCGCCGCAATGGCCGCCTCGTAGCCCGGGCGCACCTTGACGTGGTCGGCGACGAGGCCGCGGATGCCGCGCACGCCCGCCTCGACGATGGCCGTCGAGCCGTCCTTCTGGTCGACCGCGAGGCTGAGGGCGCTGTTGCGGGCGGCGAGCGCGTCGCGCTCCCGCTCACTGACGTGCAGCTCGTCGCGGATCTCCTCGACCTCCGCCACGAGCGCGGCCACGAGGGCTTCCGCATTCTCGTAGGCGACGGCGAGGGTGTCGTCGACATCGCCGGTCGTCTCGCCGAGCTCGTCGAGGTCGGCGCGGGCCGCCTCGCGGCGGGCCTCGGCCTGCTCGAGGGCGGACTGCTGGCGCAGCAGCTCGCCGCTGGCTGCGTTGAGCGACGACCGCGCGACGTCGACCCGCGAAGCGTGACCGGCGAGCTCGAGGTCGTGGCGGCTGACGAGGGCGCTCTGGGCGGCGATCTCCTCGTCGAGGGAGTCGAGGGAGGCCTTCGCGGTGGCCGCGAGCGCGCTGACGCGACCGACGGCGACCTCGGCCTCGGCGACGTCGGCACGCAGGCGGGTGGCCTCATCCAGTGCGTCCTGAACGGATTGCTGGGAGACGGTCGACCCCGACGACGGGCCGTCGGCCTGCTGGCCGAGCAGCGCGAGGCGCTGGTTGGCGAGGCTGTAGAGGCCGCGCAGACGTTCCTGCACCGACTCGAGGCCGAAAGCCACCCGGCGCGCGATGTCGACGGCGTCGCCGACCTGCGCCTGCTCGATGCGGCCCTCGCGCAGCTTGTTCTGGTCGAGCTGCTCCTGCAGCACGATGCGCTCGGTCTTGCGCTCGCTCTCGCTGCGGCTCGAGGCGGTGATCGCCTCGCGCAGCTCGACGACCTCGTCGGCGAGCAGGCGGGCGCGGGCGTCGCGCACGGTCGCGGCGATCTGCTGCGCTTCTTTGGCGATCTCGGCCTGGTGTCCGAGCGGTTTCAACTGGCGGCGAATCTCTCCGGCCAGATCGCTCAGCCGGGTGAGGTTGGCCTGCATCGCGTCGAGCTTGCGCAGCGTCTTCTCTTTGCGGCGGCGGTGCTTGAGGATTCCCGCGGCCTCTTCGATGAAGCCGCGGCGCTCCTCCGGGCTCGCGTGCAGCACCTTGTCGAGCTGGCCCTGGCCGACGATGACGTGCATCTCGCGGCCGAGGCCGCTATCGCTCAGCAGCTCTTGCACGTCGAGCAGTCGGCAGGCCTCGCCGTTGATCGCGTACTCGCTCGCGCCATTGCGAAAGAGCGTGCGGCTGATGGTGACCTCGGTGTACTCGATCGGCAGCGCGCCGTCGGAGTTGTCGATCGTCAGAATGACCTCGGCGCGGCCGAGCGGTCCGCGAGTGGTCGTGCCGGCGAAGATGACGTCTTCCATCTTGCCGCCGCGCAGCGTCTTGGCACCCTGCTCGCCCATCACCCAGGCGAGGCCGTCGACGACGTTGCTCTTGCCCGAGCCGTTCGGCCCGACGACGGCGGTGACGCCCTTCTCGAAGGCGAAGGTGGTCGGCTGGGCGAAGGACTTGAAGCCCTTGAGGGTGAGGCTCTTGAGATACACGGCCACACCCCTTCTTCGCTCGTCGTGACTCCGTATACGGTACCCGACCTATCGGGGGGCCCACGGCAGTTGTAGTCTGGTCGGCTGCCCACTCTTGGAGGTCTCGTGTCAACGATCATCGTTGAAGAGCTCGTCG
>JAAFHU010000141.1 GCA_013297645.1 Actinomycetota bacterium | reverse complement strand
CTTAGTAAGCACCGGCGGGGCGGCCAGTGCTGCCGCGGCGGCAGCGATCTTCGCGGCCTTCGCCTCGGGGCCGACGCCCAGCTTCGCCATGATGCGCTGCTCGATCTCGAGGGCGATCTTCGGGTTCTCGAGCAGGAAGTTGCGCGAGTTCTCCTTACCCTGGCCGAGCTGGTCGCCCTCGTAGGTGTACCATGCGCCCGACTTGCGCACGATCTCGTGCTCGACGCCGAAGTCGATGAGGCTGCCCTCGCGGCTGATGCCGACGCCGTAGAGGATGTCGAACTCAGCCTGCTTGAAGGGCGGCGCCATCTTGTTCTTGACGACCTTGACGCGCGTGCGGTTACCGACCGCCTCGGTGCCGTCTTTCAGGGTCTCGATGCGACGGATGTCGAGTCGCACCGAGGCGTAGAACTTGAGCGCCTTGCCGCCGGCGGTGGTCTCGGGGCTTCCGAAGAAGACACCGATCTTCTCGCGCAGCTGGTTGATGAAGATCATCGTCGTGTTGGTGGTGCTGAGACCACCGGTGAGCTTGCGCAGGGCCTGCGACATGAGGCGGGCCTGGAGGCCGACGTGGGAGTCGCCCATCTCGCCCTCGATCTCGGCGCGCGGCACGAGGGCCGCAACGGAGTCGATGACGATGAGGTCGATGGAGCCGGAGCGCACGAGCATGTCGGCGATCTCGAGCGCCTGCTCGCCGGTGTCGGGCTGCGAGACGAGGAGGGAGTCGATGTCGACGCCGAGCGCCTTGGCGTACTCGGGGTCGAGGGCATGCTCGGCGTCGATGAAGGCCGCGATGCCGCCGTTGCGCTGCGCGTTGGCGATCGCGTGCAGCGTCAGCGTGGTCTTGCCCGAGGACTCCGGGCCGTAGATCTCGACGATGCGGCCGCGGGGCAGCCCGCCAATGCCGAGCGCGACATCCAATGCAATGGACCCGGTGGGGATGACGGCGACGGGTGCGCGGTCGTCGCTGCCGAGGCGCATGACGGAGCCCTTGCCGAACTGACGGTCAATCTGCGCGAGTGCTGTATCGAGTGCTTTCTCGCGGTCTGCTGCTGAAGCCATGATGCTGTCCCTTCCGGGGATTGTAGGTTGCTGCCCATAGGCTGCCGATCCGCTGGGGACCGGTGGAGCAAGGCCCCCAACCTCCCGACAAAGGCTGGTGTTGGCTTCACCGTACGCTCGGGTTCCGACATTTCGTCGGAGCGACGGGCGAACAGTGAACAACTCGTCTTCGAAAGACGCTATGGAGGAACACTACCGAGAATCGAACTAATGTTCGATGGCAACACGCCGACTATTTTTTCGGTTCGCGCTGCCCCACGCCGTAACGGCGGTTGAGTGGAACATCCTGCAGGTCGCAGAGCGCGAGCCACACCTGCCGGGGCGGCACGCCAGAGGAAAGCGCCTGCTCGGCGGTGAGCCCGCCGACCGCGGCGAGCACCACGTCGTGCGCGAGGACGCGGCCGTAGGCCTCGCCGAACTCATCGGCCATCGCCAGCCAGAATTCACTCAATCGCACCGCTCAAGCCTAGGCGAGGTCGGCGACGCGCCCCGCAGACGAAGAAAGCCCCGGCCGTGTTGGCCGGGGCTTTCTGTCTGCTCGCGACTAGCGCGAGATGAGACCGCTGTCGAACTCGGCGATGAACTCGTCGGGCAGGGTGTCGGGGATCGCGTTGAGACCCTCGATGACCGCGAGGCGGTCGCCCACCTCGCGCATGATGACGGAGATAGGGGTGTCGAGCGCATCAGCGACCGACGCGAGGATCTCGGAGCTGGCCTCTTTCTGGCCACGCTCGACCTCGCTGAGGTAGCCGAGGGCGACGCTCGCCTTGCTCGCAACCTGACGGAGGGTGCGACCCTTCTGCAAACGGAAGTCGCGGAGCACGTCACCGATTTCTTGACGAACCAGAATCATTGGACCCTCCTCTTTTTCGGGTGGGCAGTAACACTAACCCACCCGGTTGTGAAAACTCTAACCAGTGCACTCTTTGTTTCTGATGTGAAATCACTACTTGTAACGAGATGGAAACCCCCGCTATTCCCTCTATTCGTTGAGGGCGGCCAAAAGGGTGGCCAGGGCACGCTGCACGGTTGCTGACCGGATCTCGTTGCGTGTGCCCGACAGCGACAGCTCGATCGATTGAACCCGGTCGCCGATCGCGATTCCGAGGTAGACGGTGCCGACGGGCTTGCCGTCTTGGGGGTCGGGGCCGGCGACTCCCGTGGTGGCCAGGCCGACATCCGCTGGTCGTCCGTCGACGGCGAGGGCGCCCCGCACCCCGCTGGCCATCTGCCGCGCCACGTCGGGGTCGACCGCACCCCGCGACGCGAGCAGGGCGGCAGAGACGCCCAGCACGCTGTGCTTGATGGCCGTGTTGTAAGCGACCACTCCCCCGACAACCGTCGCGGATGCCCCGGGCACGTCGACGAGGCTGGCGACCAGCTGGCCACCGGTGAGCGACTCGGCCACGGCGATGGTCATCCCGCGCTCGATGAGCCGGGCGACGACCTCAGGAGCGAGATCGGCCACTTCTCCACGCCTTCACCAGAAAGTCCACACCGCTGTAGACGGTGAGCGCGAGGGCCACCCCCATCAGCACGTAGCCGACGACGTGGTACCACTCGCCGAGCTGCACCCAGAAGGGGAAGAGGAGGAGCGAGACGGCGACCGCCTGCACGACGGTCTTGATCTTGCCGCTCCAGTCGGCGGCGATCACGCGGTCGCGCAGCGCGATGAAGCGGTAGACGGTGATGCCGATCTCGCGAACGAGGATGACGATGGTCACCCACCACCACAGCTCGCCCAGCAGCGAGAGAGCGACGAGCGCGGCGCCGATGAGCACCTTGTCGGCGATCGGGTCGAGGATCTTGCCCAGGTCGGTGACGAGGTTGCGGCTGCGCGCCAGGTGGCCGTCGAGGCTGTCAGTGACGATCGCGATCACGAAGAGGGCCGCGGCGGCGTAGCGGAGGCCGCCGAACTCGCCATCGTCGGCCAGGAGCATCCAGATGAACAGCGGGGCCAGCAGGATGCGAACCACGGTGATGATGTTCGCGATGTTCGCGTTGCTCGCCGGGGTATCGCCCCGGCTGATGATGCGGCCAGTTGCCACGCGCTACTCCCGGTCGGTCAGGTTCCAGGCGTCTTCGTCAGAAACCTCGACCTCATCGTAGCCGCCGAGTGACGCGGCAACCTGATCGAAGGGAGCTGCAGCATCGCCGCCGCGCAGGCGGGCGAGCACGGCCGGCAGCTGGTCGGGGGTGACGAGCACGTCGCGCGCCTTCGAGCCCTCGCTCGGGCCGACGATCTCGCGGCTCTCGAGCAGGTCCATGAGGCGCCCGGCCTTGGCGAAGCCGACGCGCAGCTTGCGCTGCAGCATCGAGGTCGAGCCGAACTGGGTGCTGACGATGAGCTCAGTGGCCGCGAGCAGCAGCTCGAGGTCGTCGCCGATGTCGGCGTCGATGTTCTTCTTCTCGGCGACCGCGGCGACATCCTCGCGATATTCCGGGCGCGCCTGCTTGATGACGTGCTGCACGACGGCGCTGACCTCATCCTCGCTGACCCAGGCGCCCTGCACGCGGATGGCTTTCGAGGCCCCCATGGGGAGGAACAGCGCGTCGCCCTGGCCGATGAGCTTGTCGGCGCCCGGCTGGTCGAGGATGACGCGCGAGTCGGTCATCGACGACACTGCGAAGGCGAGGCGCGACGGCACGTTCGCCTTGATGAGTCCGGTGACGACGTCGACGGAGGGGCGCTGCGTGGCGAGCACGAGGTGGATGCCGCTGGCCCGCGCCAGCTGCGTGATGCGCACAATAGAGTCTTCGACGTCGCGCGGCGCGACCATCATGAGGTCGGCGAGCTCGTCGACGACGACGAGAAGGTAGGGGTAGGGCGAGAGCTTGCGCTCGCTGCCCGCCGGCAGCACGATCTCGTTGGCGACGACCGCGCGGTTGAAGTCGTCGATGTGCCGGAAGCCGAAGGACGCGAGGTCGTCGTAGCGCATGTCCATCTCCTTCACGACCCAGGCGAGCGCTTCAGCGGCCTTCTTCGGGTTCGTGATGATGGGCGTGATGAGGTGCGGCACCCCGGCGTAGATCGACAGCTCGACGCGCTTCGGGTCGATGAGCACCATGCGCACCTCGGCCGGCGTCGCGCGCATGAGCACCGAGGTGATCATCGAGTTGACGAAGCTCGACTTGCCCGAGCCGGTCGAGCCGGCGACGAGCAGGTGGGGCATCTTGGCGAGGTTGGCGACGACGAAGCCACCCTCGACGTCTTTGCCGAGGCCGATGGTCATCGGGTGGGTGCTCTTGGTGCTCGCGCCCGAGCGCAGCACGTCGCCGAGCGAGACGATCTCGCGGTCCTTGTTCGGGATCTCGACGCCGATCGCGCTCTTGCCGGGAATCGGCGAGAGGATGTTGACCTCGTTCGACGCGACCGCGTAGCTGATGTTCTTGGCCAGCGCGGTCACGCGCTCGACCTTGACGCCGGGGCCGAGCTCGAGCTCGTAGCGCGTGACGGAGGGGCCGCGGCTGAAGCCGGTGACGGCCGCATCCACCTGGAACTGCTTGAGCACCTCGGTGATGGCGGCGACGACCTCGTCATTGGCCGCGGAACGCGCCTTCGGCGGCGTCCCCGCGACGAGCGCGGATGCCGCGGGCAGCCGGTACGGACCGCTCGCCTTCGGCTTCGGGGCCACAGCCGGCGCGGGTGCGGGCTCGTCGAACTCGCCGGCCGGCCCCTTCTCACTCGCCTTGGTGTGGAATCCGGGCAGCACGCCCACCGGGCCGTCCTCGCGCAGGCCCGTCGCGCCGGTCGGCTCGATCTCGCCGGTGAAGCGCTTGACGGCGTCCTCCGCGCGCAGCAGGTCTTCGAGCAGCTCGATGCCGAAGTCGGCCGTCTCGTTGAGGCCGCTCGAGGGGCGGTCGTCAATGAGCGCCGGCTCGAGGTTCTGGGTGAGGTCGCGCGCGATGACCGGGCTGTCGAAGGCCTGCTCGCCCTCGCGCTGCTTGTTGCGACGCCACCAGGGCAGGCTCGCCTCGTCCTCGGTGCCGAGACCGAGGTCAGACAGCGTGCCGAACTCGAGCGGCGAGGTCTCGGTGTTCTTCGGTGCGGGCTCGGCGAGCGTTGCACCGAAGAGGTAGGCATAGAGCTCGCGCAGGCGGGCGCCGACCCGGTTCGGCGGGGTCTTGGTGATGATGAAGATCGAGAGGGCCGCGAGCACCACCATGAACGGCACGGCCAGCCACCCGGCCCCGGCCGCGGTGAAGGGCAGCGTGACCAGCCAGCCGGTGACACCGCCCGCGCGGGCGAGCACCTCCATGCCGTCGGCCGGGGTGGGCTGGCCGCCGAGCACGTGGCAGAGCCCGGCGATCGTGGTCAGCAGAATGCCGACCCCGATGCCCATGCGGGTGTTGTCGTGCACGCTGGCCGGGTGCCGGAACAGCCAGACGGCGAAGACGAGCATGATGACCGGCAGGGCGTAGGCGACCCGGCCGAAGAGCCCGCCGAAGGTGTAGGCGTCGAGGGCGACCGCTACCGCGTCATTGGGCAGGAACCACTCGACGACCGCCCCGGCGATCGCGAGCACAAAGATGAAGAAGGGAACACCGTCGCGGCGCTCCTCTTTGGCGAGGGTCTCTTTGCCCAGCAGGCGGGCTGCGCCGCCCACGACGTGCGCGAGGCCCATCCAGGCGACCGAGAGCAGCCCGGGCTCGCTCGGCGGTGGGGTCTTGGCGACGGGCAGCCTCTTGGTCGGGGCGTTGCGGCTCGGCGTCGCGCGGGATCGCGTCGTGGTCGTGCGCGAACGCGACGACGTTCCCCGGGTGCTCGTAGCCATATCCCCACGGTACCTGCGACCACCGGCGCAGCCCGGTTAGCCAGCACGCGTGTCCGTGCGGCGGCTATCCTTTCGTGCATGACGGACACCGTGCGCAGCTTCTTCCCGCGCCCCAAGACCGCGAACGAGGGCCACCGGGTCACCACCTTCGAGCTGTTCTTCGACCTGGTCTTCGTGTTCGCCTTCACCCAGGTGACCGAGTTCATGGCCGAGAGCCACTCCGCCTTCGGGGTGCTGCAGGCGATGCTGATCCTCGGCTACCT
>JAAFHU010000140.1 GCA_013297645.1 Actinomycetota bacterium | reverse complement strand
GTGGGCTCGACCACCATCGTGTCCGACACCTTCACGGTCGCCGGCACCACCCCCAAGTACCTGCGCTGCTAGGGGGCGCTCGGCGCCATCCTGATCTGCACGATGAGGCCCTCTACGCTCGTGGTCACGGTCGCTCCCGCCCGCACGTCGGCGAGCGACACCCGGGCGTAGGCAATCAGCGGAGTCGTCGCCCTCAGCACTTCGGCCTCGCCCGCGGCAGACGAAGCGCACCCGGGCGCTTCCCCGCCCACGAGCCGTGGGAGGCGGAATTCGACCGAGACCGCCACGCTGTTGGACTGCCGAAGGCTGGTGAGGGTCGTGGACTCAGAGAGCTCGAGGGTCTGAACGCCCTCGCCGCAGGTCCACCGTCCGTAGCCGCCTCCCGTGGTCGACCACACTGTCGATCCAATCTGCACGCTGTAGTTGCCGTACAAGAAGGCGCTGCCATCGCTCGTTGACAGCGACACCGTGACGTCAGTATCGAGGTTGATCGGGTCAGTCTGGAATGCCCCTCCCACCCACGGGCGGTAGGTCGTCCAAGGCTCTTCGTAGGCGGCCTCGAGGTAGGGCTTCGCCGAGTAGATGCTCGTATGGCCCTCGCGGTCGGTGAGCTCGACGGTAATCGCGTAGTCCTGGCCGGCGGGCAGGTCGGGCAGCTGCACGGTGCGGGTGGCGACGAAAGTGGCATCGTCGACAACGCGCTCGACCGCAATTCCCGTGCGGGACCGGTTCACGATGAGGTGCATGCTGCTCTCGCGGTCGGCCGCGATACGCACCTGCGCGGACTGGCTCTGCCCGTCGGCGCTCATGGCGCCGAGCGTCACGATCGCGCGGCGATCGAGCACCGGGGCCGCGGCACCGGGTCGGGCGGCACCGGCTCGGGTCCACGAGTCGGCCCAGGAATCGTTGCCCTCGACCCACTCCACTTTGAGCCTCGCGGTGCCGACATGGGACTGGGCGCATCCGTTTCCGAGGCAGGGGTTGCTCTGCGATTCCAGCGGGATGTCGAAATACTGCGTTGCCGGCAGCACACAGCCGACCCCGCAGCGTTGCGGCGCGACCGGCAGAACGTAGTGACGGGCGCCGCTGGAGCCGAAGGCGGTGACCTTCGCTTCAATGATGACGGCTGCGTCCCAGTAGATGGAGCGATCGGCCAGCGTCTGGTAGTCGCAGAGGGGGTAGTCCGTGTAGATGATCGCGAAGTTCCAGTCCCCGCAGTCAGTGTCGAGGAATCCGACCGCCGACCGGATCCGGACGCCGCTCCAGGGGTTGCCCGTGGGAATCTGCACGTCGTCGATGGTGACGACCGGCATCGCGTAGTCGGGGCTGTGCAGCACCTCGCTGAACACGTGGTCGGGAACGGTGGTGCTCCAGAAGTGGTCGTCGACCCACCCGGCGCACACCGAGATCGTTGACCCCTCGGGGACGATGAAGGCGGCGCTGTGGCGCTCGAAGTAGCGCCGGTCGTAGTTGCGCGCGTCCAGTTCGGCGGTGCTCAGCCCTTCGTCGACGACGGCCACCGGCTGGATCGGCAGGTCGCTCTCGTCGTCAAAGTCGCAGGCTGCGGCCTCCTGCCCGAAGGGCACGGCAAAGGCGACGAAACGGAAGCTGCTCACGTCCATAGCCGGCACCGAGATCATGACGGCGGCCGGCGTGATCGGCTCGACCCACGACGGCGGAATGATGTCGGCGCTCCTGATCGAGATGAAGCTCTCGATCTCGGCGTGCGAGCTGAAGTCGTCGACGCCTTCGATGAGAACCGTGTCGCTCCAGCCGTTGACGAGGTCAGGAAGCGTGATGCAGTGCGAGATCCACTCCGCCGAGTCGGATGCCTCCCACTCTTCGCGCGCCTCGCCGGTGGTGGCTACGGTTTGCTGCCGAGTCTCGTCATTCACGTGGTAGGTGATCGTCAGGTTCACCGGCAGGGTCGAGAAGACCTCGAACACCGCGGTGTTCAGCGGCTGCAGAGTGCCCGGCGGCACCCCGCAGAGCGAGCGGTAGCTCGAGCGCAGCTGCAGGTCGGACTCCCAGCCGGTGTCGAGCACGGTCGCCCGCGCTCCGTCGGGGCATTCGGGGTCGGATGCCCCCACAATGGCGCAGGGATCGGTCACCCCGATTCCGAGCGCGCTGCGGGTGATGCTCGGCAGCGTGAGATCGGCCTCGCCAGTGAGGATTCTCGCGTCGGCGGCTGCGAGGTGCTCGACCATGGCAGTTTCGATTGTGACTGCGGCACCACCGTCCGACTCGGCCACGACGCTGTTCGGCGGTGCGGTAGCCGAGTCGACGGTCTCCGATTCGACGGTCGCGTCGAGTGGGCTCAGTCCGTCGTTCGGCTCGACGGTCCACGCCTCCAGCAACTCGGGAGCGCGGTGTGCGGGCTGGGCAAAGGGCGCGGCGACGACGTAGGCGCCGACGCCGACAGCCAGCGCGACAACGGAGGCCGTGGCAATAAACCAGGGGCGGCGAGTGAGGGAGGTCATAGCGGTCACACCACGCAATCGACGAAGAGGGTTGCGGATGCCGCGGCACTGCTGTTGCCCGCGGCGTCGGTGGCGACGGCGGTAAACACCACATCGCCGCGATAGTTGAAGCCGTCGCCACCGGCGTCGAAGGTGAAGACCCAGCTGGCCCCGCTGCGCTGCATGGCACCGCTGCCCGTGTAGGCCCCGGTCCAGCTCAGGGCGACCGCGGTGACGCCGGTGTCGTCAGAGGCGGTCGCGGTCAGCGTGGCAAGCGTGTTGGGGAAGTTGTTGTCGCATCCGATCGGAGTCGAGCTGGTGCTGAGGGCGTCGATGGTCGGTGCCCCCGTATCTCCGGTCGGCCCGGAGGGTTGCTCTTCCTCCGCCTCCTCGGGAACGGAGTCGAGGGTGATAGTCGTCTCGGGGCACACGCCGCCGACGGGCAAGGTGTCGCCGAGGGTCTCGCTGTCATCGAGAGTGAGCACGGGCACCGGCAGCCACACCGTGGACTCGGTGGCGCTGGGGTTGCGAACCCCCACCCACTGCGAGTCAGCGCTGCGCGACACGATCAGCACGCGCTGGCCGGCGGGCAGGGAGGTGACGACCGCGCCACCGACGCAGTCGAAGGCGTCAGCCCTGCGGGAGTCGATACTGCTGGCCGACAGGGGATCGATGACCTCTGGCCGCGAGATGACACCGCTGAGGCCGAGGGTCGCGCCAACGCTGGCGGTGAGAAGGATGCCGCCCCCGATAAGCAGGGGGGCGAGGAGAGCGGATTTCGGGATCACGTTAACCTGACGCTTGCGCGGTCGTCCTAGGTTGACGGCCACTTGGAAAAAGACAACACAACTGTCGTCGCAACCGACAGAGCCCCAATGTAGCGCCGTGAACGGCGCTCGTCGATGGGGGTTTCTGCTGTTTTCCGGGCGCTGGGTGAGCGTCGGCTACCGGAAGCAGTCCACCGCGTCGTTCATGACCCAGAACTCGCCGATGGGCACGAAGCGCCGCTGCGAGGCGAGCATGCGCTTGGCGCGGTAGCGGGTGCCGGCCGCCGTGGGAAAACTCTCCACGTAGCCGAGCACGTCGCCGTCGGGACGGGTGACGCGCCAGAGGGCGTCGCCGAGCTCGACGAGGGCAATGGAGTCAACGAGAGCGGGCATACGGGCCTCCTAGGCGACGACGTTCGAATCTTTGTTCGATTCTACGAGGGGGTACCGACATCCAGGGGTTTGAGGGCGAGATCGGCGTCGATCACCTTGTTGACCCGGGCCGTCTGGGCGAGCACGATGCCGACGAGAACGACCGCCGCACCGATGAGCTGCACGATGCCGAGGCCCTCGCCCAACCAGATCCAGGCGATGACGAAGGCGAAGATGATCTCGCTCGACGCCGTGATTCCGGCGACGGTCGCGGGCAGGTGCTTGAGCGCGAGGAAGGAGAACAGGAACGACAGGAAGGTGCCGAAGACCACGTTCCACGCGAGAGGCGCCCACAGTGGCACGATCACGGCGGCGAGGTTGCCGCTGAGCGATACCGGGGTGACGAGGGTGGCGGGCGAGACCTGCCACCATCCACTGAAGAAGGCCCAGAAGACGGATGCGAAGAGCATCGTCCAGAAGGCGACCGCTAGCGGCGAGGTGGCGCCCACCTGGCGCTCGCCGACGAGGAAGTACAGTGTCAGCGCCGCCGCCGCGAGCAGCGCGAAGACGATGCCCAGCGCATTGAGTTCACTCGCCCAGATCTCGGCGACGACCGCGAGGCCGCCGAGCACGAGCGCGATGGCGACCCACAGCCGTGCGCGCACCTGCTCTTTGAGGAAGAAGAAGGCGATGATCGCCACGAAGAGCACCGCCGTGTACTCGAACAGCAGGGCGATGCCGACCGGAAGCAGTTCGAGGGCGGCCGCGTAGCCTGCCTGCAGTATAGCGACCCCGGCGACGCCGAGCACTGCCATGACGAGGATCTGCCGCCGCGACAGCCGGAATGCGGCGCGATCGGTAATGAGCAGCACGATGCCGGCGATCGCGCAGCAGCCGAGCACGCGAAACTGGGTGAGCTGCAGCGGAGTCAGCCCGCCCGCGATGACGACCTTGGTCACGCTGCCGTTGGCGCCGAACAGCAGCGCGCCGATCAGCGAGAAGACGTAGCCCACTAGCGCAGCTGGGTGCCGTCGACCGCGAACTCTTCGATGGCCTCGACTTCTGCAGCGGTCAGCGGGGCGGCCTTCGTCGCCTCGAAATTGTTCTCGAGCTGGGCGACCGACGACGCGCCAATGAGCGCGCTCGTCACCTGCGGGTGGCGCAGCACCCAGGTGAGTGCGAGCTGCGCGAGGCTCTGGCCGCGCTTCTCGGCGATGGCCGTCAGCCCCGTCACACGGGCCAGATAGGTCTCGCTGATCGGCCCGGGCTTCAACCAGCGGCCCTCGCTCGCGCGGGATCCGTCGGGAATCTCGCCGTTCGCGTAGCGATCGGTGAGCAGTCCCTGGGCGAGGGGTGAGAAGACGATCGAGCCAGCGCCAACCTCGTCGAGCACGGGCAGCAGGCCCTCGGTCTCGATGTGGCGGTCGAACATGCTGAAGCGGGGCTGGTGGATGGTGAGCGGCACGCCGAGATCCTTCAAGACCGCAGCAGCGGCCACGGTCTGCTCGGTGCTGTAGTTCGAGATGCCGACGTAGAGCGCCTTGCCGGCGTGCACGGCGCTCGCCAAAGCACCCATCGTCTCCTCGATAGGGGTCTCGGGGTCGGGGCGGTGCGAGTAGAAGATGTCGAAGTACTCGAGCCCGGTGCGCTTCAGCGACGCGTCGAGCGACGAGAGCAGGTACTTGCGGCTGCCCCACTCCTGGTACGGGCCGACGAGGCCGTCGGCGTTGGCCATGTCGTAGCCGGCCTTGCTCGAGATGATCAGCTCGTCGCGGTACGGCCGAAGGTCATCAGCGAGGATGCGCCCGAAGTTCGATTCCGCACTGCCGGCCGGCGGTCCGTAGTTGTTGGCGATGTCGATGTGCGTGATGCCGAGGTCGAAGGCGCGCAGGATGATCGCGCGCTGCGTCGCCAGCGGCTTGTCGTTGCCGAAGTTGTTCCACAGCCCGAGGCTGACGGCGGGAAGTCTGAGGCCGCTGCGCCCCACCCGGTGGTACTCGGTTGCGGCGTAACGCTGGTCATCGGCGACATAGGGCATGGGGCAAGCCTACGAGCTAACTCTCCGGTGGCTTGCAGCCTTCCAATCGGCACGGCCGGTGTTCCGAGAGCACTAGCTCCTGCCGAGCAGCCGGGCGACCTCGGCTCGAAGCGCCTCGGCGGTATAGGGCTTGGGCAGGAACCCGCGCCGGGGGTCGATCGCCTGGTTGCCCAGAAGCATCCCGCTAGAGAGCAATACCGGAAGAGCGGGCGTGGTGGCGTCCATCTTCGCCAGCAACGTGGCACCGCCCATGCCCGGCATGGCCATGTCGCTGAATAGCAGCGCCGTTTTACCCGGGTGTTGCCCAATGAACTCGAGGGCCTCCTGGCCGTTCTCGGCAACCGCCACGCGATATCCCCAGCTCTCCAGCGCGACACGGGCAGACTGCCGGATGGCGATCTCATCATCGACGATCAGCACGAGCTCGCCGCCGCCGCGCGGCACCGCCGGGGCGGGGAGCTTGGC
>JAAFHU010000014.1 GCA_013297645.1 Actinomycetota bacterium | reverse complement strand
CTCGAACATGAAGCTGTCGAGCAACTTCGCCAACCCCGACACCCTCATCGCGATTGCGCGGGCGCTGAGCACCCTCGAGCTCTCGCAGGTGACCTTCGTGCAGTATCCGGGCGTGACCGGGCAGCCGGGCATCTACCAGGGCAAGGTCAAGCCGAACGCGGCCCTCGCGAAGCAGGTCTTCGACCTGATCCTCGCCGACCAGCCGTTCTCGTTGACCCCCGGTACCGACCGCGGATCGGTCGTCGACCCGAACGCAACGGCCCTGCCTGTCGACCCGGAGGAGACGGCAGCCCCGGTCACCAGCGACCTGCCCACGGTTGCGGGCGTCAAGGGGCAGACCGCGGCAGACCAGACCTGCTCGGTGGGCCGCTCCAACTTCTGATTGTGGGGCGGCGGCCCGGATTCGGGCCGCCGCCTCCCAGTGACTATGATTGCTGCTGTACTGGAGACGTCGCATAGTTCGGCCTAGTGCACCACCCTGCTAAGGTGGAGTACCCTAACGGGTACCGAGGGTTCAAATCCCTCCGTCTCCGCACTTTCACAAAAAAACCGCCTGACCGGCGGTTTTTTTGGTTTGAGGGGTGGGATTCCGCGGGCCACGCAGATATCCACGCGGGCTCGGTTGTACCCCCCTCCCCCGAACTGGGGCCGCTGCCGACGCATGAATTCTCGTCACAGACCTGTTGGTCCACGGCCCTCTGTCGATACCGTCGTGACCGACGAGGCAACTCTGCGCCCCGTTCGAGACGACGTACACGTACTGCGCTCGCCCTGCGTGTGTTCGGAGTAGAACGTTGTCCGCTGCCCTTCGCTCCGAGCGCGCCGTCCTCCTCGTCTTCGTTACCGTCGCGGCCCTGGTTGTGGGCCTGTTCGTCCCGATGGAGGTCGCGATTGCGGCGCCAATGGCGCGCGCCGACGTGCCCGTGCCCGTGTCTGAGCCGCTGATCGTGGAGCCCGTGGCTATCCCCGCGGGCGAGTTCTTCGCCCCGGAGGCCTCCACAACTGACCCGGCGCTCTTCTACAACACGCCCGCGGGCATCGACTTGGAGTCGGAGACTCCGGGATTCGTTGAGGGGCTGTCTGAGGCGGTCGAGCGCACCGAGCTCACAACGACGTATCTCAACGAGGACGGCTCCAACACAACAGCGCTGTCGGTCACTCCGATCAACATGGACGTGGATGGCGAGCTGGTCGAGATCCAAACGTCCCTGACAGCGCTGGGCGACGGCGCGTGGGGTGTTGAGACGAACCCGCTGAGCCCCGCATTCGCGCCGACCGCGTCGGCGGAGGGCGCGTTCTCCGTCGAGGGCGATGGGTTCGCTGTGAACTTCACGCTCGAGGACGCGGCTGACAGCACCTTGACCAGGTCTGCGTACCGCCGCAGCACGGCGGGGCAGCACACCGTCACCTACCCCGGGGTCTTCGACGACGTCGACCTGCACTACGAGGTCGGATTCAACTCGGTGAAGGAGACCCTCGTGCTGGGCGAGCTGCCCGCGGCGCAGGACGCTGTATACCGGTGGACGGTCGAAGCTCCGGGGCTCGAGCTGACCATTGGCGCGGCCGGCGACATCCTCTTCTCCGACGCGAACGGCGAAGTGCACTTCGTCGTGCCCGCACCCGTCATGTGGGACTCGTCGGACGTCTTCGAGGTCCGCGAGGCCGCAGTATCCCCGGTGGCTACCTCCCTCAGCCAGGTCGGCGACGAGTGGTTGCTGACGATGTCGCCGTCGTACGCGTGGCTGTCCGACCCGCTGCGCGAGTACCCGGTTTATGTCGACCCCACGATTCAGACCAGCACGCTGTCGCAGAGTTACGTCGGAGCCTACAAGTCCACTGGCGCTACCAGCTCCGCCTACAATCAGGTCGGCAACACCCGCGAGGGCAATTCCGACGTCTACTGGCGCACGCTGGTGAGCTTCCCGTACTCGGGCCTGATGAACAAGCAGATCGTCGGGGCGTGGCTGCTGACCGCCTACCGCGCCGGCACTACATCCACCCAGACCGGCGGCATGTACACGACGAGCTGCACCGGCTACAGCTGCCTGGGCAGCTACGTCGGCGAGCTGACCGTCACCGGCGGCACCTCCTGGGGCAACGCGGGAACCGGCCTCGCACAGCAGTACGCCACGTGGATCAAGAGCGGGTACCAGTGGGGCAACCTCTACTTCACCGGCAACGAGGGCTCCACCTACAGCTATAAGGGCTTCGACGCCGCGCTCTACCTGGACTGGGTCGACTTCCCCAGTGTGACGGCGCTTGTCAGCCCCTCCCCGGCGGACGGCGTGGTCGGCCCGATGGCCCCGACGTTTAAGGTCACGTCTTCGGATCCGGTGGGCAGCGGTCTGTTCTACAAGTACAAGATCAGCACGGGCTCGGGTGCGGCGTTCGACGCCGGTGTCATCACCGGCACCCCCGACTGGAATCTGAACAATGAGCAGCGGATGCCCCAGAACCTGGGGCTGATCCCGGGCCAGACCTATTACTGGAAGGCCTACGTCAAGAGCGCCAGTGGCTACGACGGGTATCTCGGCACCTCGACCGAGCGCAGCTCGTCCCAGCGTTCCTGGACTGTGGACGCGCCGGCGCCAGTGGGCCCCCGCCTGACTTCCATGCCCGCGGAGGGGTCTGTGCAGACGACGGTGACACCTAAGTTCACTACGGTGGTATCGGCGGACCCCACCAACCCTGCCAACGTGGTGAAGTATCAGTTCCGCATCGCCACAGGCGCCGACGGCAGGACGGGCGCGCTCGCACAGTCGGGCTGGCAGGACTCCACCGAGTGGATAGTGCCGACGGGCGTCTTGCACGATGGCGGCTCGTACACCTGGTTCGTGGAGACGAACGACGGCACCCAGAGCTGGGCCTCCGACTGGGTCGGCAAATTCAAGGTGGACCTGCGGCTCGGCACGTCCGGGCCCTCGCCCTATGAGAGCGCTGGCCCGGTGACAGTCAACCTCGCCAGCGGCAACGTCGCTCTCGGCTTCTCATCCCCGATGGTCAATACAGTCGGCGGCCCGATGGGGCTCTCCTTCAGCTACAACTCCCAGGCGGTCACCAACAAATTCCGCGGGCTCACCGGCAGCTACTTCGACGCCGGGCAGGAGACACCCACCTTCACCACGGCGGGCAAGACGCCGCTGCTGGTGCGCAGCGACCCGCAGGTCTCCTTCGACTGGAGCACCGGGTCCGCCGGCCCGGCCGTGCCAGTCGACAAGTTCCTGGTGCAGTGGAACGGCTTCATCTCCGCCCCCGAGGGCATCTACACGTTCGGCGTCGAGCGCGACGACCGCGCCCGGGTGACCGTGGGTGGAAAGATCGTGGTAGCCGATCAGTGGGCCGATGGCCAGCCGGTCGGCGTGCAGTGGGGCACCACCAAGGAGTTCACAACCGCCATAACCGCCACGACCGCCCCGACCTACCCGGTCATCGTCGACTACTACGACGCCGGCGGCAACGCGAAGATCGAGCTCTGGGCGCGCAAGGGGGCGGGGGCGCCATTCAAGGTCCCGGCTGACTGGTTCACGACGTCCTACCAGGCGCTCCCGCCCGGATGGGGCGCATCGACGGCGATCGCCGGGTCCAGCGGCGCCTACGCGTTCGCGAAGGTCAGCGAGACGTCGGTGGCGCTCACCGATGTGTCCGGCAAGGTCCATACCTACGCCCGAGTGACCGGCTCCACCGGCTCGTTCACGACCCCGGCGGGCGAGTACGGCGTCATGTCCACCGACGCCTCCGGTCTCATCGTGCTCACCGAGGACGACGGCACCGTCTACTCCTTCGACGCCCAGGGCCGGGTCGTGTCTGTCACGGGCACGGGCGACACCCTCAAGCCGGCCGCCCCGGTGATCTCCTACCGAGGCGGCGCCGGGCAGATCGACACCATCTCCGACGCACTCTCGAGGGTCGCGGGCACCTCCGCGTCGTTCAGCCGCTCCATCCGCTTCGTCTACGTCGGCGATCTCGCTAGTCCGACGCTGCCCGCTGCGGACGTGTGCCCCGTCGATCCGGCCTACCCGGGCAAGCCGTCCGGGATGCTGTGCCGCATCATCTATCCCGACCACCAGTCTGACGCAGACACCACCCGCCTCTACTACAACATCAGCGGACAACTCGAACGCATCACCGACCCCGGCGGCGAGACGACCACCTTCGCCTACACCGACAACCGCATAAGCTCCATCACCGACTCCCTCGCCAACGACTGGTTCATGGCGAACCCGACCGTCACGGCCAGCGCGCTGCAGTCGACCACCATCAAGTACTACGACGGCACCGACAAGGTCGAGGCGGTGACCCTGCCGGCTCCGGACGGCCTCACCGCGTCACTGCGCCCGAAGAAGACCTTCGTCTACGGCACCGGACAGACGACCGTGGCCGTGGACGGCTTGAACCTCCTGGCCGGCGGGCAGGCGCTGCGCACGGTGACCTACGATGCCGCCTGGCGGCAGCTCACAGACACGAGCCCGTCCGGCCTAACCAGCAGGCAGGAATGGTCGCCGAAAGACCAGATCCTCTCCACGACCAGTGCCCAGGGCCTGAAGACGACGACGATCTACGACGGGAACGACCGACCTACCGATGTCTACGGCCCTGCGTCAGCAGACTGCTTCAACGCGAACCGCGTGCCAGCAGCCTGCCCCTTCGCGGCGCACACAATCACGGAGTACGACAGCCTGACCGGCCTGCATGCTGCGTACTACGCGAACGGCTCTCTGTCCGGGGCGCCGACCAGCTTCGACCGGTTCAACAACGGCGGCACCATCTCGAAGGACTGGGCGACCGCGGGACCGATCACCGGTGTGACAGACGCCTGGTCGCTGCGGCTGACCGGCCTCATCAAGTTCACCGGCACGGGCACGTTCAAGATCCAGACGAACGCAGACGACTACACGCGGGTCTGGATCGATGACCAGCTCGTTATCGGCAACTGGTCGCCGGGCGCGCTGCGCACGTCGACCGCCAACGTGGAGATCACCGAGCCGGGAGCGAAACGCATCCGCGTCGAGTACTCCGACGCGACCCTCGGCGCCCAGCTCGAGCTGCTGTGGGACATCGGAGCCGGTTTCGTGCCCGTGCCGGCATCCAGCCTCTCGCCCGACTACGGCCTCGCCGTCAAGACGCTCACCGAGGACTCCGCACCGGTCGGCCCCGGGCTCGACAGCGCGCAGGTGCCCGACCTCGAGACGGAGCTGGTCTACGACCACCCGTGGCTGCGCGCACCCGACGCTACGGTGCTCGACCCCGCGGGACTCGCGCTGCGCACCGAGACGACCTACGAACAGCCCGCGCCCGCCCCCTTCAGCATCGGATCAGGGAGCACACTCGCCACTGGCTGGGCCGTGTACAAGCAGGTGCTCGCCCCCGGCGACTGGAACGGCGACGCCATCCCCGACCTGATCGTCATCGAGACGAGCGGTGTACTGCGGCTCTTCCCCGGCACCAGCACGGGCGGCCTCGGCACCAGCACGGTCATCAGCAGCGCCGGCTGGGCGGCCTTCGTGCAGGTGCTCGCTCCGGGCGACTGGACCGGCGACGGCAAGCCCGACCTCATCGGTGTCCGCTCCAACGGCAACCTCGACCTCTACCGCGGCAACGGCACCGGCGGCTTCCTCTCGAGTTCCGGCGTGACCATCGGCACCGACTGGGCCGTCTTCAAGACCGTCCTCACCCCGGGGGACTGGACGGGCGACGGCAAGGCCGACCTCATCGCGGTCTACACCGACGGCGCGGTGCAGCTCTACGCGGGTGCTGGCAGCTCGGGCGGCGGGTTCACAGGCTCCTACCCGATCATCGGCTCCGGCTTCGCCGGCTATGCCCACACCCTGGGCGCAGGCGACTTCACCGGCGACGGCAAAGTCGACCTCCTCGGCGTCACGACCGACGGCACCCTCAAAGTCCACGCCGGCCCCGGCAACGCCGCAGGCACCTTCGCCGCGGTCGGCGCGCAGATAGGCAAGGGCTTTGTGACCCTCAAGCAGGTCATCGGACGGGGCAACTTCGCCGGTGACCCCAAGGCCGACCTGCTCACCATCACAACCGGCGGCAGCCTCAACCAGTTCCTCGCCGACCCCACCGGTTGGCAGCGCCGCCTCACCAAGCGCCTGCCCGCCGCGGTGGCCACCAGCCAGCCGGCATCCACCGGCGGGCTCACCCTCGCTTACTGGGGTGACAGGGAGCCACTCGGCTCCCCCATCTGTGGTCTGCTCGCCACCGTGCCGCAGTCCGGGTTCCTCAAGTCCTCGACCAGCCCGACAGCGAGCGACGGCACAAAGGTCGTCACCGAGTACATCTACGACATCATGGGCCGCGTCAAGGGCACCAAGCGCACCGGCGACGCCACCTGGACCTGCACCACCTTCGACGCCCGGGGGCGCACGACGAAGGTTGAGTACTCTGCGTTCGGCGCTGCGCTGGCCCGCACCGCGACCTTCGACTACAAGGTCACCGAGCCCGGCCAGCCGCTGCCCAACCCGCTGCTGAGCTCGGCGAGCGACCTGGCAGGAACGGTATTCACGAGAATCGACCTTTTGGGACGCACCGTGCAGTCGGTCGACGTGTGGGGCACCACGACCACCCCGACCTACGAGGCCAAGACCGGTCGGGTGGTCGCCACCACGACCGCGATCACCACCACCACGCCCAACACCACCACCACGCAGTCGTTCACCTACGATGACGACGGCAGAGTGCTGACGGTCAGCGCTAACACTGGAGCAGGCCAGCCCGTCGTCGCCACGCTGACGTACTACGCGGCGAATGACGCGATCGTCGACCGGCGCGGCCTGCTCGAGAAGGTGGTCTACTCGAACGGCACCAGCCTGATCGACCTGACCCGCAATGCGGCGGGCGCAAGCACCGGCCTCACGTGGGACTTCGCCGGCGACGGCGACAGCGTCACCGACAGCGTCGTGCGGTCCCAGTCGGGGCGCATCCTCCAGAACACGCTCACCGACGGACTGCCGCCCGCGGACACGTGGACCTACTCCTATGACGCCGCCGGCCGCCTCATTGAGGCCGAGCTGCCGGGCACCGACGTGTTGCCCGGCCACCGCCTGACCTACGGCTACGCGAACTCGGACGGCTGCGGGGCGAGCGTGTCGGCCGGCATGAACGGCAACCGCACCTCGTTCACCGACGAGCGCCTCGGCGACGGCGGTGCGGTGGTGGCCTCCGCCGGCGTGGAGTACTGCTACGACAACGCCGACCGCCTCACCTCCACCATCGCCCCAACGCCGATCGATGGGGCCTCGCCGGTGTCGGGCTGGGCGCTGTCGACCACCGCGACGGCGCCGGCGCAGCCGACGCTGGCCTACGACGCGCACGGCAACACGACCCGCCTGGCCGACCAGCTGATCGCCTACGACGTCTCCGACAACCACACGACGACGACCCTGGACGACGGCACGATCATCACCTACCTGCGGGACGTGTCCGGCTCGATCGTGCAGCGCACCCAGGCTTCGGGCACCACATTCACGGTCACCAAGTACACGGCCGGCGCGGTCCTCAGCGCCGGGGGCGCCGTCATGCAGCGCAGCGTGGGGCTGCCGGGCGGCGCGACGCGCACCGATGACGGTACGACGGTGGCCTGGTTCTACCCGAGCCTGCACGGCGACACGATCCTGCAGGCCGACGACAGCGGCCTTCGCGACCCAGGCCGAAGCAGCTTCGACCCGTTCGGGCAGCCCATCGATCTGGCCACCGGCGACCTCGGCACGACCGCCGCTGACGATGCGGTGGTGGACACCACGCCGGGGGATGCGGACCTCGCCTTCGTCGGCGGGCACGGCAAGTTGTACGAGCACGGCGGCTCGATCGCGACCGTGGAGATGGGGGCGCGGCAGTATGTGGCGGCGCTGGGCAGGTTCCTCGAGGTCGACCCGGTTGAGGGCGGGGTCAGCAACTCGTACGACTATCCGGCCGATCCGATCAACCAGCTGGACTTGAGCGGTAGATGTAGCGACTACATCTCGGGTGCCGACATCTGCGGTACCGAAAACTACGAGGAAAGTCCGGGAGAGCGCGCGGCGAAGGACATTACGGGATTCGTTGTGTCCACTGGACTCGGTTTGTTCATCCCGGGAATTGGTGCACCGGCAGTCGGATCGCGGATCTTGACCTACTTGACGATCAAGGCTCCATCCTTGCTCACAGGTGGTCGCATCACCGGCTTCACCAAACATGGTCTGGATGCCATGTTGGCGGGGCCGACCGCAAATTCAATGCACCCGTATGGCGTGAGCACGCTCTCGGTGCTCAGCACTCTAAGAAATCCAGTGAGCGCGACGATCATCGGCTCAAGGTATGGCCCGACTATGTTGCTGATTGGAGCGACGTCTAGAATCGCAATCAACTCGCGAGGTATGGTGACGACAATGTACGCCACTACGTCATCCGCATTTCGAATTAAATTGGCAAGATTTCTATGAGCGTGCTGAGCGAATATTCGAATGTAGATCAAGCACGACTGCGCGACTTGGCTTGGGCCTTCGACCCGCTTGGGCTGGCGAACGCGCGAGCGGAGTTTGAGGGCGAGTACGACACTCTGCTCGCTGCCATTGTGGAACGAGTAAAAAACGGCGAGCAGGGAGACGCCATTAACGTCTTGGTGGCGGCTTGGGTGGCGGAGGACTGGTTAGGTGTCGCGCCCGAGACTGTTGCGGGGGTGGAGCTCTCGCCGACTCTCATCGCCGACATTGATGTTCTTCAAAGCGGAATCCGAACTGTCCTTCGAAGCCCCTCGAGCTCTCCGGCTTAGGGGTCGAGGACGATAGCGGAGACGTACCCAAGTGACTCTTTGCCGGGTGCTTCATGGAGTAGGGGCTGCACATAATTTGCCCACAACTCCAGATAGCCCAAAGTGATCGAACCCCCCTCTAGGAAACCCAAGCTGCGCGAGTTTCTAACCCGGTGCATCGCCTAGGCAGCCCTTAGGGTCGAGTTGGAGTTCAATTCCTCCGTTTCCCCTCCTTCGCAAAAAAACATCTGACCAGCTTTTGTGTTGGGCTAGCTGACTACTCGAAGAGGGTCGCAGTCGCGGCCGCCACCTGCGCCGCCGCATCCGCGACGAGCTGCACATCGGTGGTCACCGCGATCTGCCGGTAGCCAAGACCCGCGAAGCGGGCGGCCCTGGCGGGCGTTCCGGCGAAGGCTCCGATGGCAATGCCGGAGGCGATCGCGGCGTCGCGGACGGCGGCCAAAGTGGTCTGCTCGTCGAGCAGGGCATCCACGGTGGTTCCCAGCGAGAGGGCGAGGTCATAGGGGCCGACGAAGAGCAGGTCGGCGCCGCTCGCGGCGATCTCGGCGACGGCGGCGAGACCGGCCGCGTTCTCGATCATGACGCCGACGACGACCTCGGGGGAGTGCTCGACGAGCGGCCCCCAGCTGCGGTCGCCGCGGGGCGGGTAGTGGCTGGCGGCGACGACGGCGCGCGCCTCGGCGGCCGACGAGACCTGCGGCACGATGACGCCATCTGCGCCGCCGTCGAGGGCGCGGCCGATAAGCCCGGCGTCGAGCGAGCGCACGCGCACGTAGCGCTGGCAGAGGCCGGCGGTGGCGGCGAGCAGGTCGAGCATCGCGCGGTCGTCGGCGCGGCCGTGCTGCTGGTCGATGGCGATCCAGTCGAGGCTGGCAGCGAGGGCTCGGGCGGTGGCGGCATCCGTGCCCTGGATCCAGGCGCCGCGGGCGGGGTTCTCGAGCATTCAGCCAGACTAACGGCGCCGTCGGCTAGCCTCGTCTCATGACCCCACGCCGCAGAGTCCTCGCCGCTGTGCTCGTCGGAATCGGCGCGCTCGTCTATGGCATCTCGCCGGTCGACATCATCCCCGAGCTGCTCACCGGGCCGCTCGGACTCATCGACGACGCCGCCGTGTGGGGCGCCGCAGCCATTGGCATCGTCAAGCTGCTGCAGGGGCGCAAGGCCGGTCCGACCGCGCCCCCCGCAGCGCCCTAGACCGCCCTCGTCGCACCGGGGTCTGGCCGTTCGGCCGATGCCGGCGGCAGTGCACTGCGCGACCATCGGTGCATGACCCAGACAATCGCTCCGACGCCTCCAGTTCGCCGCCGTGCCCGCCGCGACTGGCTCGTGCCCGCCGCGCTCATCCTTCTCGTGCTCGTGCCGCTCATCGCCGGGGCGATGCGCTTCAGCTCGCTTCTCTCGGGGGCAGAGGCGACACCCGACAACGCCCGGTTCGTCGGCATGCCGGTTCCCGTGATCACTCACATCATCAGCGTGAGCGTCTACTCCGTGCTCGGCGCATTCCAGTTTCACGCGGGGCTGCGCCGCCGGCGGCCGCGATGGCATCGCGTGGCCGGGCGGGTGCTCGTGCCCATGGGGGTGGCGGCAGCGGCATCCGGCCTCTGGATGAATCTTGTGTACGCCCTGCCCGCGGACTCCTACGGAGCGCTCTGGGTGGCCCGCTGGGTGGTCGGCATCGGCATGATCGCCGCGCTTGCCCTGGGCTTCGCCGCGGTGCTGCGCCGTGACTTCACCCGGCACCGCGCGTGGATGATCCGCGCCTACGCCATTGCCGTCGGCGCCGGCACCCAGGTGTTCACCAGCCTCATCTGGTTCCTCATCGTCGGGGATGCCGCAGCAAATACGACGACAGTGCCTCTCATCGCCGGCTGGGTTGTCAACCTCGCCGTTGCCGAGTGGATCATCCGCCGCCGGCCGACTCGTAGGATTCAGCCGTGACCTCGTTCGTGCGCACGGTGATGGCGCTGCCGCCGGCCCCGGGCGCGCCGCGACGCGTCTGGCGGGACTGGGTGCTCGTCGGGCTGTTCATGGCCCTCGCGCTATTCGAGGGCGCGGTGAGAATCGAGGTTGCCTGGCTCTTCCCTGCCGTACTCATCCAACTCGGGGCGATCGTCGCGCTTCTCTGGAGGCGTAGCCATCCGGGAGTCGTCGCGGTGGTGGTCTTCGGGTCGTCCGCGGGCTTCGACATCGTGCGCCTGCTGGCGGGGATTGCGCCCATATCGCTCTACAGCTCGGCGTTCGCGCTGATCGTGCTCTACGCGCTCGTGCGCTGGGGGTCCGGCCGGGACCTTCTGGTCGGCGGCGCGGTCTTTGCCGTCGGATCGGTCGTCTCCTTTGCCTTCTCCGCTGATCTGCCCGGCGACCTCATCGGCGGGCTCGCGGTCATCGCGATCCCCGTCACCCTGGGCGCCCTCGTTCGCAACCGTGCCGTCGCGCGCGTCGAGCGGTTGGAGCAGGTGAGGCTGCTCGAGCGCGAGCGGCTCGCCCGGGACCTGCACGACACGGTCGCCCACCATGTCTCGGCGATCGCGATGCGGGCGCAGGCCGGGCTCGCCGCAGGCGACGCAACAGGCGACGCCCTGCGCGAGATCGAGGCAGAGGCCACCGTGACACTGCGAGAGATGCGCTCCCTCGTCGGCGTGCTGCGGGAGGACGCCACCGGCCTGCGCTCGCCGAGCGCGGGGGCTGACGACCTGCGGGCCCTGGAATCCTCCCGAGGCCCGGTGCCCGTGCGGGTGCGTATCGACGGCGACATCGACAGCCTGCCAGCACCGCTGGTCGCTGCCATCTACCGCATCGCCCAGGAGTCGGTGACCAACGCGCGCAACCACGCCGACGGCGCGACCGCCATCGACGTGGTTGTCACCGTCACCGCGGCCGCGGCATCCGTTCGTGTGCACGATGACGGCCGCGGTGCTGGTCGCCGCGCATCCACCGCCGGTTTCGGGATCATCGGCATCGCGGAGCGCGCTGACCTGCTCGGCGGAGCCTTCACGGCCGGCTGGGATCCGGCCGGCGGGTGGACCGTCGAGGCGACCCTCCCGGTAGGCGCGGCATGATCCGGGTGCTGCTGGCGGACGATCAGCCGATGATCCGGGCCAGCCTGCGCATGATCCTCGACGCGGACCCCGACATCGAGGTGGTCGGTGAGGCGGCCGACGGCGTTGAGGCGGTGCGGCTCGCACACGAGCTGCGTCCCGACGTCGGCCTGTTCGACATCCGCATGCCCGCTCTCGACGGCATCGAGGCGACCCGCCTGCTCGCCGGGCCCGCCGTAGCCGATCCGCTCGCGATCGTGGTCATCACGACCTTCCACCTCGACGAGTACGTGCACGCGGCCCTCAAAGCAGGAGCCCGCGGATTCCTGCTCAAGACCGCCGGCCCGGCCCTGCTCTCGCAGGCCGTGCACGCCGCCGCGGCCGGCGATGCGCTCATCGACCCCGCCGTGACGGTGGGCCTGCTCGCTGCCTTCGCCCGCGCCCGGCCGGCCGCGCCGGCCCCGATCGAGCCGCTCACCCCGCGCGAGGAGCAGGTGCTGGTCGCGCTGGCCCGCGGCCGCATCAACACCGAGATCGCCGCCGAGCTCTTCATCAGCCTGGGCACGGTGAAGGCCCACATCGCGTCCATCCTGCTCAAGCTGGGCTTGCGCAACCGGGTGGAGCTGGCGATGTGGGCCTTCGAGACCGGGCGGGTCTGACTAGTAGGCGATCTCGCCGTCGAGCGGTTCGATGGCGAGCGGCTCCGGCAGGGTGATGACGCCCTCGATGAGCGAGATCACGCTGTTGAACCAGCCATCGGGGTGCGGCATAGCGAAGCCGGGCACCAGCCAGGCGTTGCCATCGGCATCCCAGACCAGCAGCAGCGTCGCGGTTGCGTCCTCCACCGTCACGACGACGGTCTCGGGGGTGGGAACCGGCTCGGGCGTCGGGTCGACGAGGGTCGGCTCGGGCGCAGGCTCGACCGTTCCGGGGTCGCCCGGTTCGCTGGTGCCCGGCTCACCCGTGCTGGGGTCGACGGGTGCCTCGGACGGCTCTGCCGTGGGGGTCTCCTCGACCGGGGTGTCTGCCGTCGGGGCTCCCTCGCTGCGGGCGAGGTCGCTCGCGGCGAGCAGGTTGACGCCGGTCTGGAACTCCGGGCCGGCCGAGCCGAACCAGCGCCAGTCGTCGAGGCGGTCGACGGCGTCGTGCGCCGAGACCGTGCTGTAGCTGCCCTTGTCGACGACGTCGACCGAGTGGCCGTAGGCGAAGCTGATGAGGCCGGTGGTGCCCCAGCCGACGCTCCAGTCGAGGGCGGTCTGGGTGCCGTCGACGACGAGGCTGGCGCTCGCCACGGTCTGCCACTCGTCGGCGGTCACGCGGATGTCTGCGGCATCCACCTCGAAACCGGTCGCCGTGAAGATCTCGTGCGCGATCGAGCGCGCCTCATCCTCTCCGGGCGCCAGGTTCTCTGTCGCGGCGGGCTCCTCGCAGACACCGTCGGACGAGCAGGTGTACTGCGGGTAGGCGGCGGGATCGTTGTACCACCAGTCGCCGGTGCCGGTCCAGCTGACCACGACGCTCGGCGCGGTGCCGTCCTCGGCGCCGATCACGTAGGTCGGGTAGGCCTCATCGAAGTAGGCCGACTTGGCGGGCTCGCCCGCGACGCCAAGGGCGTCGGCAGCATTCTGCAGCACGGTCTCGGCGTCGCCGACACGCTGCAGCTGGTAGACGTGGCCCTCGCCCGGCGAGGTCGAGAGGCCGTCACCCGGCACGTACTCGTAGTTCGTCCACATCATGAGGCGGGAGTCGGCGCTCAGCGCGGACTCCTGGCCACCGCTGCCGCTGCCGGCCGCGGCGGTGAACAGGGGGGCCTGCTGCAGGGGCTGCGCGATCACCAGTGCGCTGACGGCGATGGCCGCAACCGCGAGGGTGGAGCCGCCGGCAATCGCGGCCCGACGCGCGGGGTGCACGAGCCGGGGGGCCGGGCGCTCGGCGGCACCGGTCACGATGTCGGTGCCGAGCAGGGGTGCCTCGGTGCCGCCGAGGCTGGCACGCAGGCGATTGGAGATGTCGTCGTTATTGGCGTTCATGTATTGGTTATGTCGCACTGGCATCCAATCTTTCAATTCGCGCGCCTCGCGAGCCGATTTCGGACAGGATGCCGTTCACGAACGCCCCGGTATGTCCGAAAGCGCCTCGCAATGCGACTAAGCCAGCAGCGCCGCGAGCCTCGTGCGCGCGCGGTGCAGCCGGATGCTCACCGCATTCGCGCTGATGCCGAGGGCCGTCGCGATGGTCGCGATCGGCAGCTCCTCGAGCGTCGCCAGGGCGATCACCTCGCGGTCGGCCGGCTTGAGCTGCTTCCAGGCGGTCGCGAGCTGCACGTCGGCAATGACGATGTCGTCGGCCGCTGGGGCCGAGTCCGCCGGCCGCAGCGAGGCAATAAACGACGCGGATGCCGCCACCTTGCGCCGGTGGTTCGCCACCAGGTTCGCGGCGATGCGGTACAGCCACGGCAGCTCCTCGCCCCGCGTCACCGACTCGCGCTTTCGCCAGGCGAGGGCGAATACGTCGGCAGCGAGGTCCTCGACCGCATCGCGCTCGACGCGGCGGGCGAGGTAGCGGCTGATAGCCGGCAGGTGCTCACTGTAGACGGTCGCAAAGTCATCGGCCATGGTCTCAGTGTGGCGATGCGCCCGCCGGGCGGCAACCCAACGTTTTGCCGCTGGTGTGCGTCTAGCCCGACGGGTTCTCGACCGGCTTGCCCTCGGCGTCGGTCTTGGTCTCGGGGTCTACCTCGGACGGCTTGGTGGGTTCGGTGCTCATGCGCCGACGCTACGCGTCGGGCCTGAGCGAAGCGTGCGAAGTCACCGGCCGCAGATAGGGCATCGTTGTACGGTGCAGACGATTGGAATCCTCGGCGCCGGCAAGGTCGGCACGGTGCTCGCCCGCCTCGCGATCGCGGCCGGGTACCGGGTCATGATCTCGGCGTCCGGCCCGGTGTCGCGCATCGCCCTCATCACCGAGGTGCTGACGCCGGGGGCCATTGCCGCCACGTCTGCTGAGGTGGCGGCAGAGGCCGACATCGTCATCCTCGCGCTGCCGCTGGGCAAGTACCGCAGCATCCCGGTGGATGCGCTTGCCGGCACGCTCGTCATCGACGCCATGAACTACTGGTGGGAGGTCGACGGCCACCGCGCCGACCTCACCGACCTGCGCACGTCATCCAGCGAGATCGTGCAGGCCTTTCTGCCACGGGCGCGCGTCGTCAAGGCCTTCAACCACATGGGCTACCACGACCTCGACGAGGGGCACCGCCCGCCCGGCACTCCCGGTCGAAAGGCAATAGCAATAGCCGGGGATGCCGCCGCCGACGTCGAACAGGTCGCCCACCTCATCGACGCCCTCGGCTTCGATCCCGTCGCCATCGGACCGCTCGCCTCCGGCATCGCGCTGGAGCCCGGCAGCGAGCTCTTCGGGGCCAACGTCTCGTCTGAGCGCGTGCGCGAGCTCGTCGACCGCTTCCCGTCGACGGAGCGCGGCAGGCTCGTTGCCGAGGCGCGCGCCAGGTGATTGCGCTTCCGCTAATTTAATGCAACTCTAGGGTTGCACTAAGAGAGGGAGCACAATGAACGACTTCACCACCACCTTCACCGTCAGCACGTCACCCGCCCAGGTCTTCGACGCCATCAACGACGTTCGCTCCTGGTGGGGCGGCCACATCGAGGGCGACACCGCGACGCTCGGCGGCGTCTTCGTGTACGAGCACCTGCCCGAGCACCGCAGCGTGCAGCGCATCACCGAGTCCGTACCCGGCGAGAGGATCGTCTGGCACATCGACGAGGCCCACCTCAGCTTCGTCGACGACGGCGGCGAGTGGACGAACACTGAGATCGTCTTCGACCTCGAGCCCGCCGACGGCGGCACCAGAGTCACCTTCACCCACCGCGGGCTCGTGCCCGAGTTCGAGTGCTACGACGCATGCTCGGGTGCCTGGAGCATGTACATCAACGGGGCGCTACGCCAGTTCATCGAGGGTCGCACAGCCGACTACACCACCACCGTGACGATCGCCCGCACCCCTCTCGAGGTCTACCGTTCGATTCTCGACGTGACGGGCTGGTGGAACACCGCGACGATCGGCGACACAACGGCAGTCGGCGATGAGTTCGGATTCGAGGTTGAAGGTCTGCACCGCGTGCACATGCGCGTCTCCCGCCTCGAGCCCGGCGCCCTCGTCGAGTGGACAGTCATCGACAACTTCTTCGGCTTCGTCGAGGACCAGACGGAGTGGGTCGGCGATCGCCTCGAGTTCATGCTGGAGGCGAATGGGGACGGCACACAGCTGACCTTCACCCAGCACGGCCTCGTGCCAGATCTGCAGTGCTACGACATCTGCTCCAATGCCTGGAGCTTCTACGTGAACGACAGCCTGCGCCAGCTCGCCGAGCAGGGCACCGGCTCGCCGGAATCCCACGCGGGCACCGCTCCGCCGGCAGAACGTGCCCGCGCAGCAGTAGAGTCTCGCAGCTAGGCGGGCTCGCGAGTACCCTCGACCACGTGACCCACCAGCTCACGCGCGACCAGGCCCGGCGCATCGTTGTGCGCGCCCAGCTGCTCGACGCTGAGCGACCGAGTGACGTGGTCGAGGTCGCCGAGCAGCTCGGGCAGATCAAGATCGACCCGACGAACACGATCGCGCCGGCCGAGCACACGATCCTCTGGACCCGTATCGGCGGCGGCTATGAGCCGCACCAGCTGACCCAGGCGGTTGAGCACGACCGCACCCTCTTCGAGCACCTCGGCACCTTCAAACCGATGAGCCTGCTGCCGCTCATGCTGCCCGGCATGCGCCAGGAGCCGCAGCACGCCCGCAGCCGCCAGTGGCTCGAGGCAAATGCATCCTTCAAGAAAGACGTGCTCGCCCGACTGCGGGCCGAGGGTCCGCTGCTCGGTACCGAGATCCCCGACACGGCTGCGGTCGCCGTCAAGGACGACAGCTGGTACGGGCACAACCAGGTGCCGATCATGCTCGAGCTGCTGCAGCTGCAGGGCGAGATCGCCATCGTCGGTCGGGAGGGGCGATCGAAGCGGTGGGACCTCGCGGAGCGGGTCTTTCCGCAGGATCTGCCCGCGCATCCACTCGAAGAAGCAGAGCGGATGCTCAACGAGCGCCGCCTGCAGGCCGTCGGCATCGTCAAGCAGAAATCGCCCTACGCGCCCGTCGGCGACGCGGGCGAGCCCGCGACCGTCGAGGGCTCCAGCTGGAAGTGGCGCGTCGACCCGCGTGCCCTCGCCGCACTCGACGATGACCCGGGCGGGCGGGTCGCCTTTCTCAACCCCTACGACGGAATGCTGTTCGACCGTCCGCGGCTGAGCGAGCTCTTCGAGTTCGACTACGTGCTCGAGCAGTTCAAGAAGAAGCACGAGCGCACGTACGGCTATTTCGCGCATCCGATCCTCATGGGCGACCGCTTCGTCGGCATGCTCGAGGCCGAGGTCGACCGCAAGCGCGAGCTGCTCGTCGTCGCTGCCGTGCACGAGTTCCTGCCCTTCGAGGCGGAGGAGCACGAGATGGTGCGCGGCGAGATCGACTACCTCGCCGAATGGCTGGGTGTGGGCCTTCAGGCCTGGTGAGCCCGGTCGCGTGCCACGACTGCTACCCGGTCGACTCGCGAAAGATCACGGCGCACTCGAGCTCTCGTCTCGTCGCCGCCATATCCGGCGTGAGAACTGCGGAGATCGCCGCCACAGCGAGCTCGTCGACGGGCTGCCGTACCGATGTCAGGCCCAGCGCCTCGGCAATGAGGGTGTCGTCGTAGCCAGAGACTGCGACCTCGGCACGACCGAGAGTGCGCAGTTCGCGCAGCGCCCCCACTCCCAACAGGTCGTTTGCGCAGATGACCGCGTCGATCTCTGGCCAGCGTGACATCAGCTCCCGCACGGCTCCGCGCCCGCTGCCCGCAGACGTCTCCGCAGAGACGACGCGCAGCGGCACATCGGTCATCAGCTCGCGAAACGCGCTCTCCCGCTCGAATGAGGTTGCGATCGTGTCTGGTTGCGCGATGAAGGCGAAATGACGTCGCCCCCTGGCGCGCAGGTGGGACACCAGCTGCTGCACCGGGCGGGACTGATTCGCGCGAACGTAGGGCAGCGAGTTGTCGATGACGCGGTCGATCTGCACCAGGGGAACAGCGGCCATTGATTCGGTGATCGCGGCGCGGCTCGCAGTGAGGTGTGAGGGAGAGATGAGCACGGCATCCACCCGGTGGTCGATCAGGCTGCGCAGCGCTGCCTGCTCCACACCCGGGTCGTTGGCGGCATCAGCGATCAGCACACTGAGGTTCTGGTCCCGGGCAGCACGCTCGACCGCCTGCACGAGGGAGGGGAAGAAGGGGTTCGCGATGTCGGGAATGACCAGCCCGAGCGTGTTCGTGCGCTGGGTGCGCAGAGAGCGGCCGATGGAGTCGGTGCGGTAGCCCAGCCGCGCCGCCGACTCCTGCGCCCGCTGCGCGATCTCGGGTCCGACCGGCCGCGAGCCGGTGAGCGCACGGGAGACCGTCGCGATCGACAACCCGGAGTCGACGGCGACCTCCCGAATCGTCACGCGGCGCGGTACGCCAGCCATCACTTCTCCACATCTCTCATCAGGTGCTAGATTACCCATTGGAAAACGTTTGCCAATCCCAAGGAGTACTCATGCCCGCCGAAACCCGATCGCTGGAAGGCACTGTCATCGCTGTCACGGGAGCGAGCGCCGGCATTGGCCGCTCCACCGCGCGCCTGCTCGTCGAGGCCGGAGCCAAGGTCGCCATCACCGCGCGCCGTGAAGAGCGCTTGCTCGAACTCGAGAGCGAACTGGGCGCCGACTCGGTGGCCTGGGTCGCCGGTGATATCGCCGACGCAGACACGAGCGAGCGCCTCGTCGCGGCCGCCCTCGAGAAGTTCGGCCGCCTCGACTCCCTCGTCGCGTCGGCGGGCATTGGCATGTACGGCGGCATTGTCGACGGATCCGATGACGACATGAAATCGATGATCGACACCAACTTCACCGGAACCGTGTTCGGCGTGCGCAGTGTCGTGCCGACCTTCCTCGCCGCAGGCGGCGGAGACATCGTCATCGTGAGCTCAGTCGCGGGAATCCGCGGCGGCGCCGATGAGGCCGTCTACGCCGGCACCAAGGGAGCCCAGCTGATCTTCGCCGGAGCGGTGGATCGTGAACTGCGCGAGTCCGGAATCCGCGTCACCACGCTGTGCCCGGCCGCCGTCAGCACCGAGTTCGCGATCGGCCGCGGCCGCACGGCGGGCGACGCCTGGCTCGATGACGTGCTGACCCCCGAGGACGTCGCCGGCTCGATCGTCTTCACCCTGCAGCAGCCGCGCCGCGTGCGCACCACGCAGGTGACGATGTGGAGCGCGGCCCAGGCCAGCTAGGTGAGCAACCCCCGTCCCGCGAAACCCTGGCAGGATCGCGGGACGGGGGAATCTAGGCGGGCGCCCCGATCGACGCCCGGGTGACGACCGGCATCGGGATGAGCGACTCACCCTCGGTCGCGCCGGCGAGAAGCAGCTCGACGGCGCGCTTGCCCATGGCCTCGTGGGGGAGGGCGACCGTGGTCAGCCCCGGCCGCAGATAGGCGGCAAGCTCGTCGTTGTCGAAGGAGACGATTGACACGTCGCCCGGCACCGAGAGCCCGGCCTCAGAGAGCGCCTGGTACGCCCCGAACGCGATTCGGTCGTTCATGCAGACGATCGCCCGCGCGGGTACTCCGCGCTCGAGCATGGCCTTCGTCGACTTGTATCCCTCCTCGGGCTCCCACAGCCAGATGGACTCCTCGGCCACGAACTCGAGCCCGCTGTCTTTCATTGCAGATCGGATGCCGGCCACGCGCCGAGAGACCGTCGCCGACCGGAATACGTCTCGTTCGACCTCGTCGTTCTGACCGAGCAGCACGATGCCCTCGCGGTGGCCTTGCTCGATGAGCAGCCGCACCGCCTGGGCGCCACCCTCGCGCTCGTCGGGCAGCACGGAGGTCGGGTAGCGCGAGTTGCTGGCGTTGAGCATCACCACGGGAGTGCCCGCCGGGATGTCGGGCACGAAGAGCTCGCGCGCGCGCATGGTCGCGAAGATGATGCCGTCGACTTGCCGGTCGAGCACTGCGGCGATCGCCTCGGTCTCGCGGGCCGGGTCGCCGCCGGTCTCGAGCACGAGCACGACGTGCCCCGCGGCCTCCGCCGCCTCGAGCGCGCCCTTGATGAGGCCGCTGGCGAAACGGGTGGTGGCGACGACGTCAGAGATGAATCCGATGGTGAGGGTCTTGTCGGTTCGCAGGCCGCGGGCCGCGACGTTGGGCCGGTAGCCGAGCGCCTCCGCGGCGGCGTTGACGCGGTCGTGGGCGTCTTGCGAGAGGCGAGTGTCGGGGCGGCCATTGAGGATCATCGAGGCCGCCGTCGGCGAGAGCCCGGCGAGGCGCGCGACGTCGGCGAGTGTGGCCCGTTTGCTCGACATTGAGCGTCCTCCCTCTGAATTCCATGCGCCGGTATTGACATTGCGTCTCGGTAAGCTCACTATAAGTCATGCTAAACCCATTTAGCACGCACCAACCTCAGCGGAAACGCTGAAACGGCCCGAATCCCAGGCCCGGATGCACCCGTCTTGGGTGTTGATGGAAGGCCGACGGTCTGCATCAATCACAGAAGACAAAGGAGTCAAAGAGATGGCAATCTCTCGAACCCGCGCACGCCTCGCGCGCGGACCTGTGGCCCTCACGGCAATCGCCGCGACCGCCCTGCTCGCCCTCAGCGCCTGCGCGCCCGGCGGCAACGCCCCGGTCGCGAGCGACGTCGACGTCAGCACTGAGCTGACGACGGAAGACGTCGTTCTCACCATCGCCGATGAGACGGGCTTCCCCCTCACCGACGAGCTCGCTGCCGAGTTCACCAAGCAGCACCCGAACGTCACCTTCAACGTGACCCGCGACACCTTCCAGAACCTCACGGCCGCCGCGCCCAAGCTGCTGGCCAGCGACACCCCGCCCGACCTGATCCGCCTCCCCACCATCGGCGACACGGTGCAGGACGGCCTCATCGCCAACCTCGACCCGTGGGCCGAGGCCTACGGCTGGGACAAGTGGTCCGAGGCACAGCTCGCACCGCTGCGTGTCAACGAGGACGGCGTGCGCGGCAGTGGCTCGCTCTACCAGCTGGGACTCGGCTACAGCGTCACCGGCATCTACATGAACAAGACGCACGCTGAGGCGCTCGGCATCGACGAGGTCCCCACGACCATCGCCGAGTTCGAGGAGGACCTCGCACTGGCCAAGGAGGCGGGCATCCTGCCGATCATGGCCGGCGACCTCGACGGCGTCGTCAACTTCGTCGTGCAGGCCGCGATGAACCAGTACAACGACCCCAAGGAGATGATGGACTGGATCCTCAACGTGCCCGGTGCCACCTACGACACCCCCGGCAACGTCAAGGGCGCAGACCTCGTTCGCTCGTGGGCTGACAAGGGATACTTCCCGAGCGACATCAACGCGATCGACTACGCGTCGTTCGTGAGCCGCTTCCAGGGTGGCGAGGGACTCTTCACCTTCAACGGCAACTGGGCCGCCGCCGACACGCAGGCGAAGATGGGCGAGAACGTCGACTTCTTCCTCGTGCCGACGGCAGAAGAGGGTGGGAACCACGTCGCCATGGGCGCCGCGAACTCCTTCTCGGTCGCCGCGGGATCCAAGCACCTCAACGAGATCGTGTACTTCCTCAACTGGATCCACACCGACCCGACCGCGCGCCAGATCGTCACCGACGTGACCGGTGCAGCCCCCGGCGGAGACCCCGCACAGGAGCAGCCCACGGTCGAGCCCGGCTCGCTCATCGAGAAGGCCCTCGCCATGTCGGCCGTCATCGGTGCAGAGAACGGCCAGGTCGACTTCATGGCCAACGCCACGGCGGGCATCTACGCCGGCTCGATCATCCCCGAGTCGCAGCTGCTCGTCACCAGCCAGATCACCGGACAGGAGTTCGTCACCCGCGTGCAGGAGTTCTATGCACAGGAGCTCGCTGGCTGATCATGAGAAACCGCAATCGAACCACTATCCCTGCCAGTGACACGCCTCGTGCCTGGCGTGGCAAGGAGCTGACAGAGTGAAGTCATCGATTGCCCCTCGTCGGGCGGCTGCGAAAGCGGCCGCCCGGCGGGGAACCCTCTCCGGCTGGGCCTTCTCGGTGCCGGCCCTCGTGTTCTACGCGGCGTTCGTCATCTACCCGCTGATCCTCGGCATCCAGTACTCCTTCTACAAGTGGAATGGCGTCGGGCCGTCGGAATTCGTGGGGCTGAAGAACTACATCCGGGTCTTCACCGACTCGACGCTGCTCGGCTCGATCGGCAACGCCTTCGTGCTGATTGCCTTCTTCACCCTCATCCCGGTGACGGCGGGACTCGTGCTCGCCACCCTCATCCGCTCGATGCGACCGGGGCCGTTCTCGAGCCTGTCGCAGACGATCCTCTTTCTTCCGCAGATCATCCCGCTGGCCGCCGCCGGTATCGCCTGGTCGTGGATGTACGCGCAGACCGGCGCGATCAACCAGGTTCTCAACGCGATCGGCCTCGGCGCGCTCGCCCGCCCCTGGCTCGGCGACTTCCAGACCGCGCTGCCGGCCGTCGGCCTCATCGGCTCGTGGGTGCTCACCGGACTCTGCACCGTGCTCTTCCTCACCGGCATAGGCAAGATCGACCAGTCGCTCTATGAAGCGGTGCGCCTCGACGGCGCCAGCTGGTGGCGGGAGTTCATCACCATCACGATCCCCGGCCTTCGCCAGGAGATCGCCGTGCTCGTGACAATCACGATCATCGCCGCCCTGAGCAGCTTCGACATCATCTACACGACCACCCTCGGAGGCCCCGGCCGCTCGACCCTCGTGCCCGGCATCTCGATCTACCGCATCGGCTTCACGCAGAGCAACGTCGGCCTCGCGTCGGCCTTCGGCATCGTGCTGATGATCCTCGTGCTGGCCTGCGTGCTTCCCATCCAGCGACTGGCGAGAGCGAGCAGCAAGTGATCGTCAACAAGACCGAGCTGATCCTCGGGCGCGTCATCCTCATCGTGGTGCTCGTGCTGACGATCATCCCGCTCGTCAACATGCTCTCGGCGGCCCTGCAGCCCGCCGACACCAACCCGACCGGCCTCACCTTCACGGGCGACCCGCAGTGGATCAACTTCGTCACCGCCTTCGAGAAGGGCAACGTCTGGCGCCTCATGGGCTCCAGCCTCTTCATCGTGGTCTTCGTCGTGCCGGTCAGCCTCGTCTGCGCGACCCTCGCCGGCTACGCGCTCGGCAACCTGCGCATCCCCGGGGCGCGCTTCCTCTTCATCTTCTTCATCCTCGGACTGACCATCCCCTTCGAGGCGCTCATCATCCCGCTGTACTACGAGGTGCAGGGCCTGGGCATTCTCAATACCCAGTGGGCCGTCATCTTCCCGCTCATCGGCCTATACATGCCCTTCAGCGTCATCTGGATGCGCGCGCACTTTCTCGGGGTCCCCTCCGAGCTGTCGGAGGCCGCGCGGGTTGACGGCGCGAGCCGGTGGCAGGAGTTCCGCAGCATCCAGCTGCCTCTGGCGCGACCGGCCCTCTCGGCGCTCGCGATCCTACTGTTCCTGTGGACCTGGAACCAGTTCCTGCTGCCGGTCGTGCTCATCGCCGACCCGCTCAACCGCACGGTCGCCGGGGCACTGACCTTCTTCCAGGGGCAGTACTCGTCGAGCATCCCGCTGCTCAATGCGGGGGCGCTCATCATCATCGTGCCGACGATCCTGGTGTTCGTGATCTTCCAGCGGCAGTTCATCCAGGCCCTCCTGCAGGGCGCGGTCAAGGGCTGAGCCCGCCGCCTTTCTTCGAAACGAGCACACATGACCTTCTCCCTCGACGCCCACTGGGTGTGGGACTTCTGGCTGGCCGACGACGGCGAGCAGTACCACCTCTACTACCTGCACGCGCCCAAGTCGCTCGGCGACCAGAACCTGCGGCACCGCAACGCCCGGGTCGGGCACGCCGTGTCGACCGACCTGCGCGACTGGACCGACCTCGGCCCCGTGCTCGGGCCGGGCGGGCCGGGCGACATTGACGAGTCGGCGACCTGGACGGGCTGCGTCGTGCGCGGTGCCGACGGGCTCTGGCGCATGTTCTACACCGGCTCGCGCTTTCTCTCGCCCGACAGCAACGCCAACATCGAGACCATCGGCATGGCCGAGTCGAGCGATCTGCACGAGTGGACCAAGCGACCGGATGTGGTGGTCGCGGCCGACCCGCGGTGGTACGAACTGCTCGGCGACTCCTCGTGGCCCGAGCAGGCGTGGCGCGACCCGTGGGTGTTCGCCGATCCGGGCGGCGAGGGCTGGCACATGCTCATCACGGCGCGATCGAACTCGGGCGACGAGCTCGACCGGGGCGTCATCGGGCATGCGACCTCATCCGATCTGGATACCTGGGTGGTACAGCCGCCCCTGAGCGCGACCGGCGCGGGATTCAAGCACCTCGAGGTGCCGCAGACGATCACCGTCGACGGACACCCGGTGCTGCTGTTCTCCTGCGACTCGCCCGCGCTCGCCGGCTCGCGTGCGGGCGGCGTTGGCGGGGTCTGGGCCCTGCCGATCGAGTCGCTGTCGGGGCCGTACTCCGCCGACGACGCCATGCTGCTCGTCGATGAGCGGCTCTACGCCGGCCGCGCGACGCGCACCCGCGCGGGGGACTGGGTGCTGCTCGCATTCGAGAACCGCACCGACGACGGCGGATTCGCCGGCCACTTCAGCGACCCCGTGCCCCTGGAGTGGGCCGGCCGACTACGCCTCGAGGAGAACGCATGACCGTGCACGGCACGACCGCCCCCGGATTCGACAGGGTGCGCGACGCCTTCGAGGCCGGCTTCGAGGGCAAGCCCGACATGGGTGCCGGCCTCGCCATTCGGCACCGCGGCGAGCTCGTCGTCGACCTGTGGGGCGGGCCCCGCGATGAGCGCACGCGGGCGCCCTGGGAGCAGAGCACCCCCAGCGTGATCTTCTCGTGCACCAAGGGGCTCGTCTCCGTGCTCACCGCCCGACTGGTGCAGGAGGGGCGCCTCGACTACCAGGCGCCCGTCGCGCAGTACTGGCCCGAGTTCGCGGCGGCCGGCAAGCAGGCGGTGCGGGTGAAGGACCTGCTCGCCCACCGCTCCGGCCTCTCGGCCCCCCGCGAGCCGCTGACGGTCGAGCAGATCATCGACTGGCCGGTCGTCGTCGCCCAGCTCGCCGCACAAGAGCCCCTGTGGGAGCCGGACACCGGTTACGCGTACCACGCGATCACCCACGGCTGGCTGGTCGGCGAGGTCATTCGCCGGGTGACCGGTCTCTCGGTCGGCGCCTACTTCGCGCAGCTCACCGAGCCCCTGCACGAGGACGCGTGGATCGGCATCCCGCCCTCGGTGCACGAGCGCGTCGCCCACATGCAGGCCGGCCCCACCCTCGTGCAGCTGGTGGCGCAGCAGGCCGCCGCGCGCACCCCCGGGGTCACCGACTGGAGCGAGGTCGCCATGACCCTCGGCGGGGCACTCGCGCCCGAGCTGGTCACCGCCGATGAGGGGTTCAACGACCCGCGGATTCAGGCGGCAGAGATTCCCGGGGCCGGCGGCATCGCGACCGCGCGGGCCCTTGCCACGATCTGGTCAGCGACGGTCGTCGAGACGAGTGGCGTTCGGCTGCTCGGCAGCGAGGTGCTCGAGAGCGCAACCGTCGTGCAGAGCGAGGGCCCGCCGGTATGGGATGTGCCCGGTCCGTGGCCCCGGTGGGGCATGGGCTTCCAGCTCGACTCCGAGGCGCGGCGCTTTCTCACGCCCGCGAGTTTCGGACACGATGGAGCCGGCGGCCAGTCGGCCTTCGCCGACCCCGCCGCGCAGGTGGGCTTCGCCTACCTCACCAATCAGATGGAGGCGATCGACGACCAGCGTGCCACGCGCGTCATCGACGCCCTACGCGAGAGTCTTGGCCTATGAAAACCGTGCTCGTGATCGGCGAAAGCCTCGTCGATGTGGTCAGAGACGGCGCCAGCGAGGTGCGTCACCCGGGCGGATCGCCCATGAACGTCGCCTACGGACTCGCCCAGCTCGGCGTCGACGTTGGCCTGCTCACCCGCATCGGCCGCGACAGCGACGGTGCGATCATCGAGCAGCACCTGCACCGCGCCGGCGTGCGGCTGCTGCCGGCCTCGCTGCGCGACGAGCCCACGAGCACCGCGATCGCGACCATCGGCGGCGACGGCTCGGCGAGCTACGAGTTCGACGTCAGCTGGGACCTCGCCGACATCAGCGCGCCCGCCGACTGGGTGCACGTCGGGTCGATCGGGAGCTTCCTCGCGCCCGGCGCGGACGCGGTCGAGCGCTTTCTCGAGACAACCGGCGCGCGGGTCAGCTACGACCCCAACATCCGCCAGGCACTCATGCCCGCCGACGCGCGGGCGCGCTTCGAGCGCATCGCCCGCCTGACGAGCGTGCTCAAGCTCAGCGACGAGGACGCGGCATGGCTCTACCCCGATGCCGACGACGTGCTCGCCGTGCTGCTCGCCCTCGGTCCGTCGGTCGTTGCGCTGACCCGCGGCGCGCACGGGGCCACGATCGCTTCGGCTGAGCAGCGCGTCGATGTGCCCGCCGTGCGGGTCGAGGTGCGCGACACCATCGGTGCCGGCGACTCGT
>JAAFHU010000139.1 GCA_013297645.1 Actinomycetota bacterium | reverse complement strand
AAGCCCTATGGCGCAGCCCACAATGCGCGGATGTTCTGGCACTACCTGCGGGCCGAGGGGCCTGTTCGCACGGCCCGCCGCTTGATCTCCCGCGCGAGCAAGTCCCGGTAGGCTGAATCGCTATGAGAGTACTCGTCGCGGTTCCGGCGCTGAATGAGGCGGCGGCCATCGGCCAGGTACTCTCATCCCTCGCCGCGGTGCACCCGATCGGCGACGTCGTCATCGTCGACGATGGCTCCCGAGACAACACGGCCGCCATCGCCCGCGCGGCCGGCGCGCACGTCGTCTCGCACGCGATCAACCTCGGCGTCGGCGCTGCGATGGGCACCGCGTTCAAGTACGCGGTGCGCAACGGCTACGACGCCGTCATCCAGTTCGATGGCGACGGTCAGCACCGCACCGAGCACATTGGCGAGCTCATCGCCGCCCTCGACGGCGCAGACATCGTCATCGGCAGCCGCTTCGCGGTGGGCGGCACCTACAAGTCCTCGGCCGCCCGCCGCAGTGTGCAGCGCCTCATCGCCGGGGTCACCTCGCTCTTCGCGCGCACCCGTCTCACCGACGCCACGAGCGGCTTCCGCATCGCGGGGCCGCGCGCGCTCGCCGTCTTCGCCGAGCACTACCCGGTCGAGTGGCTCGGCGACACGGTCGAGTCGATCGTGCTCGCCACCCGTCAGAACCTGACCGTGCGCGAGATCCCGGTCGACATGAACGAGCGGGCCGGCGGTGTGCCCTCGCAGTCCGTCTTCAAGGCGACGCTCTACACGGCGCGCATTATGTTCATCCTCGGCCTCGCGACGATCCGCACTGTTCCGCCGCAGGTGCGCAGTGCCAACCGGCGGCAGAAGGCGGAGGCGGCAGCATGACCCCCCAGATCCTCGCCATCGTCATGGCCGTCGTGCTGCTCGTCGCCGTGATCGTGCTGCTGCGCTCGTACGTGCTGCCGGAGAAGTACGCCGTTCTCTGGCTCATCGCCGCGGTCGCCGCGATCGTGCTCTCGGCGTGGCCGGGCCTGCTCGAGGGGGTCAGCCGATTCTTCGGGATCGCCTCGGCGATCAACCTGCTCTTCGTCGGCGCCTTCTTCGTCATGTTCCTCCTGCTCATGCAGATCACCCTCGAACTCGCCCGCACCCGCGACGAGCTGCGCAGAGCCGTGCAGCGCCTCGCCTTGGACATCGAGAAGGCCACCCCGAATGACAACGACTGAGACGCCGCAGCGACCGCGACTACTCTCGTCACTCCGGGGTTTCCGCCTCATCTACCTCGCCCCGGTCCTGGCCTTCCTGGCCATCAGCGTCTGGGCCTTCGCGTCGCCTATCGGAGCCTCGCCCGATGACGACTACCACCTCGCCAGCGTCTGGTGCGCCAACGAGGCGCGTACCGACCTCTGCACCCCTGACCCCGTCAATGGCGACGGGTGGCGAATCGTGCTGCCGGGCATTACGACGGCCCCCTGCTACGTCGCCGACGAGACGGCCAGCGCCGGGTGCCAGGTGTGGTCGAGCGAGCTCACTCCGAGCGTGGCCGCCGATCACGGCAACTGGATCGGGGCGTATCCGCCCGTCTACTACTCGGTCATGAATCTCTTGGCCACGACCGACATCCAGTCCTCCGCGCTCGCCATGCGCCTGGTCAGTGTTGCCCTCTTCGTCGCCCTCGTGACGGCGCTCGCCGTGCTGCTGCCCGCCAACCTGCGCGTGCCTTTGATCGCGGGCTTCACGCTCGTGATGGTGCCCCTTGGCGGATTCCTCATCGCGTCCAACAACCCGGGGTCGTGGGCAGTGATCGGCGTTGGCACGTCATGGCTTGCGGCACTCGGCTGGTTCCGCACCAGCGGCCGGCGCACGTGGGCTCTCGGCGCGCTGACCGTCTTCTCTGTGCTGCTCGCCGCCGGCGCCCGCACCGACGCTGCCGTGTACTCGATCCTCGGCCTCGGCATCGCCTCCGTGCTGTCGTTCGAGCGCAGTAGGGCCTTCGGGCTGAAGCTTCTGCTGCCCGCCGCGCTCGTTGTGATCTCTGCGCTGTTCTTCTTCACCTCGGGCTACGCGGGAGTCGCCGAGGGCGGCCTCAACGGCGGCATCCCCGACAGTGCGTCGCGTGATCGCCTGGCGGTACTGGCCTTCAACCTCATCTCGATCCCGCAGCTGTGGACCGGCGTCTTCGGATCGTGGGGGCTGGGCTGGCGCATGGAGGCCTGGCCCGGATTCGCGATGGTCGAATTCGCGACCCTCGTCGTGTTCATCGGGCTCGCCTCACTCGGGCTGCGGCGCATGTACCCGGCGAAGTCGATCATGGCGGTGGCGCTCATCGCGACGCTCTACATTCTGCCGGTGTACATCCTCACCGTCGGCATGAGCGTCGTCGGCGAGAACGTGCAACCGCGCTATATCTTCCCGCTGGTGATCGTGCTTGGCGGCCTCCTCCTGCTGACCCGCCGCTCGGAGGACTCGCTGCGCCCCGGCCCCTGGCATGTCATCCCCGCCATCGTTCTGCTCACCGGTGCCAACGCCGTCGCGCTCTACATCACCCTGCGGCGCTACATCACCGGCTTCGATGTGGAGCGGCTCAGCCTCGAGACGGGTGCGGAGTGGTGGTGGGCCGGCTCACCGGTCGGCCCGACCCTCCTGTGGGTTCTCGGCACACTCGCCTTCGCTGGCGCTATGACGCTGCTCGGCGTCACCTGGCTGCGTCGCGCCCCGATCTCGGAGGTCACGGCATGAGCCGTATTCGAGCCCTTCTGGCGCGCCTGCGCTGGATTCACGCCGCACCTGTGCTCGCCTTCATCGCGCTCGGCGCGTGGGCCTTCGCGTCGCCGATCGGCGCCGGCCCCGACGACGATTACCACATCGTCAGCACCTGGTGCGCGGTCGGCGGCAGTGCAGAGTGCACGCCGGGCGAGGCGGTCGACGGCCGAAGCGTTGACGGCGGCTTCCGCGCGCTCACCTGCTACGTGCAGGGCGGGGATGCGAGCGCCGCCTGCCAGACGGAGCTCTGGAACACCCCGGGCAGCTACCAGACCGACCGCGGCAACTTCGCGGGCGAGTACCCGCCCGTCTACTACGCCGTCATGCACAGCTTCGCCGGCTCGGACATCCAAGTGGGCGCCCTCACCATGCGCCTCGTCAATGCCGCCCTGTTCGTCGGGCTCACCACCGCGCTGTTCGTCCTGCTGTCGGAGTCACGGCGCCGCACCCTGCTCTGGGGCTGGCTGGTGGCCGTGGTTCCCCTCGGCGTGTTCCTGATTCCCTCGAACAACCCCAGTGGCTGGGCCATTACCGGTGTCGGCACCGCTTTTCTCGCGCTCCTCGGCTGGTACGAGGGCGAGGGCCGCCGGCGCTGGGCGCTGGGCGCCCTCTATCTCGTCGGCGTCATCATGGCGGCCGGCGCGCGCGGTGACGCGGGGGTCTACATCGTCGGTGCGACCGTGGTCGCGTCGATCCTCTCGCACGGCCGGGTTCCGGAGTTCAGGATCCGCCTCATCCTCGGCTGTGTCGGCGTCGCCATCGCTGTGCTCTTCTTCGTCAACGCCGGCCAGTCGGGCACCGGGGCGATCGGCTTCTCCGGAGGTGCCTCGATCGACGAGGGCGGCGACGGCCTCGGCGGCACCGCGGTGGACGCTCCCCTCAGCGGCTTCGCCCTGGCCGCCTACAACCTGCTCATGCTGCCGCAGCTCTGGACCGGCGTGTGGGGAACCTGGGCACTGGGCTGGTTCGACACCGTGCTGCCGGCCATCGTGCCGTGGTCGGCGGTCGCTGCCTTCGTCGTGGTCGCCTTCGCCGGCCTCGGCCGTCTCGACTGGCGCAAGGCGATCAGCATCGCCGGCGTGCTGATCGTGCTCATCGGGCTGCCCGTGTACGTGCTGACCGTCGGCGGAATGCGGGTCGGCGAGGCGCTGCAGCCGCGCTACCTCCTGCCGCTCATCCTGCTCTTCTCGCTGCTGCTCGCAACGATGCCGCCCGGTCGCGAGCTGCGCTTCACCCGGGTGCAGACGTTCACGGTGCTGGGCGCGCTCGCGCTGGCGAACCTTGTTTCGCTGCAGGTCAACCTGCGCCGCTACGTGACGGGTGCCGACCAGCAGGGGCTCAACCTCGACGCCGGCGCCGAATGGTGGTGGCCGCACTTCCCCGTGGGGCCGCTGGCCGTGTGGATCGTGGGAGCACTCGCCTTCGCGGGACTCCTCGCCGTGCTCTGGCCGCGGTTGCGCTCGGCTGCGCCTGCAGCCGAGCCCGGCTCAGCCCTTACGCGTCCTTGACCTTGTAGAGCTTCGGCGCCTTGTTGATGGCGTCGATTGCCTGCTTGAAGTCGACTCCGACGACGTCGAGGTACCACTTGAGGTTCGGGTAGCGCGGGGTGTTCTCCTCCTCGACGAGGGCCAGTGCCTCGGCGCGGGTGATGTCGCCCTCGCGCACCTGGTTGCTACGGAAGGTGTCGTGCTCGGTGAAGCCCGCGATCGTGTAATACGCGTAGTTGTAGAAGGCGGCGGTGCCGTCGCCGATGCGCCACGTGGTCTGCGTGTCGGGGGCGTGCTCCCAGTCGTACTCCGCGTCGAGCGTGGTCTCGATCTGCTTCTCGTCCCAGCGCCAGTAGTCGAAGATGTGGAAGTAGTCCGACTTGGTCGTGAAGCTGCGGTAGTACTCACCGAGCAGCGTGTCGGGGATCGAGCGGTTGAAGTACCCGGGGCTCTGCAGCATGGCCTTGAAGCGCAGCGACTGGTAGCGCAGCTGCTTCATGGCGCCATGGCTGTAGACGCGCTCTTCTTCGAAGTCCGGCGGCACACCGAGGAAGCCCGACTTGAAGTGCGTGACCTCGAGGGGGTTGATTCCCCAGAGGTTGAGCGTGACGCCGGTCTGCTTCTTGAGGGTCTCGATGTGGCGGAAGAAGTGCTTGTCTCCGGCCGTCAGCACGCTGAGCATGCCCAGGTGGGGCCGCTTGATCCAGGCATTGAGGTTGCGGCGGATGTAGTCGCGCTTCGTGGTGATGTCGGCGGCCACGATGATGTTCTCGACGCCGAGCTTCTGCGACATGCGGCTGACATTGCGGCGGCCGAGGTCGGTGACCATGCCCCAGTCATAGGTGTACGTGACGGGGCGCAGCTCGAGCTCGTGGATGATCAGGTGCAGTCCGTAGGAGCTGTCGCGCCCACCGGAGAAGGGCACCAGCACCTCGTCGCCCTTCTCGCGACGGAAGGGCTTGATCAGCTCGAAGAGCTCTTCCTTGGGGCGGGGGTGGTTGCGCGGCTTGTAGTTGTGGCAGTAGTTGCAGACGCCGTTCTCGTCGAACTTGATGAAGGGCATCGTCTCGGGGAGGATGCACTTCGTGCAGCGCCGGAAGTCGGGCTGGGGGTACTCGAGCATCGCCTCTTCTTCGGCGATGACGCCGAGGCCCGGAACGAGGTCGATCGAGCGGTTGGCCCACTCGGTGATCTCGATCTCGGCCTCCTGCACGGGCACATCGACGATCTCGACGTCGTTGAGCACCTGGCGAATGTTCTCTGCGTTGATCTGCTCGAGCGGGTAGCGCTCGGAGGAGAAGACGAGGCCGCCCGACTTCTCTGCTACGTACAGGCTGCCGTTGTTGGAGAAGAGGAGGAGCTTGCCGAGGTGCGGCACGAGGGCGGCGCAGGCGACCACGCCCTCGGCGATGTCGATGACGCGCTTCGCGGCGGTCTCGATGGTGCCGCCGTCGGCGAGGTGCGACGAGATGATGGCGGGGATGACCTCGGAGTCGACGGTCAGCGTCGGCGATTTCTTCAGCTCGTCCCAGATCGCCTGCTCGTTGACGACGATGCCGTTGTGCAGCACGATGATCTGCTCGCGCAGAACCGGCTGGTTGTCGCCGGTTCCGTTGGTGACCAGGCGGCTGTGGCCGAAGAAGAGGTTGCCGAGCGGCGGGATCTTCTTGAGGAGGCGGTCGATCGTGTAGTCGGCGCGGTAGGCGTGGTAGCTGTCAGCGCTGCGGATCACCATTCCGCTGGAGTCGCGGCCGCGCTGCTGCGCGTGCTTGACGAGGATCTTGGCCGACGTGGAGTCGAGGGCATCTGGGCCGACGTAGCCAAAGATTCCACACATATATTGTTGTCCGATCTCAAAGAGGGGGCTGCCGCAAGCCCG
>JAAFHU010000138.1 GCA_013297645.1 Actinomycetota bacterium | reverse complement strand
GAGAGAACTCTGCGCTGCTGCGTCGCCGTTCCCTGGCCGGACTGGAGTTTCTCGGAATCGAGATCGACGATGACCGCAACGAGCTGGAGTCGCGTGCCGAGCGCCGCATCTCGCCCGACGGCGCCGCGGTTGAGGTGCTCGTGATCCCGACGAACGAGGAGCTCGAGATCGCGCGGCAGGCCCTACAGCTGATTGGAACATGACAATCACTCAGACGCTCAAGCCGTCCAGCTCCAACTACTGGAAGGGCACAGCGTTCAGCGCGGTGTTCCTCATCCCGCTCATCGCCGTGCAATTCGTGATCAATCGGGATAGGCCGATGCTGTGGCTGATCCTGCTCATCGTCGTGCCACTGTGCCTCGCAGGCGTTGCCCTCTACTTCGCCCGCGCGCGGGTCTTCATCACGGACACCCACATCGGCAAGCAGAGCATCATCGGCACCCGCTGGATCCCGAAGTCCGACTTCGACCGGGCCCTGCTCGTGCGCGGCTACACCGCCCCGGCCGAACAGCCTCGCACCGAGCTCTTCATGTTTGCCGCAGACGGCCGCAAACTGCTGCGGCTGTTCGGTCGCTTTTGGGCCGAAGAAGACATGGGCATCCTCGTCGGTGCGACCGGTGCCACCCCCGGGCTGCTTGAGGGCCCGGCTGGCCCCGCCGAGGTCATGCGAGTCGAGCCGAAGGCACTCAACTGGGTGGAGGCGCATCCGTGGCTCTCGGCCTTCGTGATCACCGTCGGCATCCTCGCGGTGGTCATCGTCGCGGTGGTGCTGGTCATCGCGCTCGAGTAGTTTCCGGTTTCTCGCGACGGTAAACGAGGATGGATTGCAACACGCCGTCTCGATGCTGCGCTCTGCGCGGCGTGTCGACCGAATCTCCTCGTTTAGCGCCGCGCGCGTGCGTCTCGCACCGCTCGGTCGATGACCGCGAGCGTGTGCGGCCACGATTGGTGGATATGCGCCGGGCGAATGCGCAGAACGTGGCGCCCCAGCCCTTCCGACACTAAATCGCGATCGGCGTCAGTCGCGCGCTGCTGCCCCTCATGCCATTCGTGACTATCGATCTCCAGAGCAACCCGCCTTTCGACGACCAGGTCTTGGTGTCCGAGGCCGGGCACGTACCCCTGCGGTTCGACGTCGTACCCGGCTGCGAGCAGTCGCAGTCGCACTATGGTCTCGTTGCCCGATCCACTGTTCACGACAAGATGACGGACAGTGGGGTGCAACCTCCGAGGAGCGAGAACCCCCAGCCGCCGAACCTGGGCCTCGGCGAGAAAGCCGGTGTGGATCGCCGACTCCATGGCGGCGAGAGCGTTCTCGTCATCCAGACAACGGATGACCTGCCACAACGCCTGCATGCGCGACACCCGCCAACGATTGCCTTCGAATCGGGCTACCTCGCGATGCGCCCGGACGTCGGATGGCACCGCAGCCGATGATCGCGGGGAGAGCTGCACATGAACCCGGTGGTCGTGGCCAGCCCAGGCGTTGTGCTCGCGCAGCACCGACACGCAGGTCAGCGCCCCACCGATACTGGCGGCCGAGGCCAGCGGTGCGCTGATGTGAGCACACGCGAAAGTGCCGCGCTGTAGGCGCTGCACCGCGCCCGAGCTGAGAGCGCGTTCCCGTCGAGCGCGCGTCCATCCGGCAGCGCACAGGTCGCGCGCGAGGGCGATATGGCCGAGATCGCAGAGTTGCACTCGATGAGGGTGATGGGCGGCGCCGGGGTGTGCCCACATCCAATCGGTTCTGTGGGAAAGCCCTTCGCCCGACACCAAACGAGGAGCAGTGGGCGACACGCCGTGCCGTACGTCGCTCTGGGACGGAGTGTTGCAATCCGTCCTTGTTTCCGTCGGGGTCGGCGCCAGGACAGCCCCTGCGGCCGTCAGGAGTCCCGGCTACTCTTACCTAGTGGTTACCGCCCTCTATCGCCGCTATCGGCCCGAGACCTTTGCCGAGCTGATCGGACAGTCGCAGGTAACCGATCCGCTGCGCACGGCGCTGCGTACCGACCGGGTCAACCACGCCTACCTCTTCAGCGGCCCGCGCGGCTGCGGCAAGACGACCTCGGCGCGCATCCTCGCGCGCTGCCTCAACTGCGCCGAGGGTCCGACAGACACCCCGTGCGGCGTCTGCGACAGCTGCGTTGAACTGAGCCGCGACGGCGGGGGCTCGCTCGACGTCGTCGAGATCGACGCCGCCTCGCACAACGGCGTGGATGACGCGCGAGACCTGCGCGAGCGCGCCGTCTTCGCGCCCGCCCGGGACCGCTTCAAGATCTTCATCCTCGACGAGGCGCACATGGTGACGCCCCAGGGCTTCAACGCGCTGCTCAAGATCGTCGAGGAGCCGCCGGAGCACGTGAAGTTCATCTTCGCGACGACCGAGCCCGAGAAGGTCATCGGCACGATCCGCAGCCGCACGCACCACTACCCCTTCCGCCTGGTGCCGCCCGCCCAGATGCTCGAATATATTCAACTGCTCTGCGAGCAGGAGAGCGTTACTGTCGAACCCGGCGTGCTGCCGCTCGTCGTGCGCGCCGGCGGCGGCTCGGTGCGCGACACCCTGTCGCTGCTCGACCAGCTCATTGCAGGGTCGGAGGGCACCAACGTGGAGTACGAGCGTGCCGTGGCCCTGCTCGGCTACACCCACGGCGCGCTGCTCGACGAGATCGTCGACGCGCTCGGCGCCCACGACTCCGGTGCGGTGTTCGGTGCGGTCGACCGCGTCATCCAGACCGGACAAGACCCGCGCCGCTTCGTCGAGGACCTTCTCGAGCGCCTGCGCGACCTCATCATCGTCAGCGCGACGGCCGACCGCGCGAGCGCCGTGCTGCGCGGCATCCCCCAGGACCAGCTCGAGCGCATGTCGCAGCAGGCGGGCGTCTTCGGGCAGGCCGAGCTGTCGAGGGCCGCGGATGTCGTCAACGCCGCCCTGACCGAGATGACCGGGGCGACATCCCCGCGCCTGCACCTCGAGCTCATGGTCGCGCGCATCCTCGTTCCCGCCTCCGACGAGTCCGAGCGCGGAGCACTCGCCCGAGTCGAGCGCCTCGAGCGGCGGGTTGGCGTGGCCGACGCATCGACAGGCTCGGCGGCCGCTCCGCGGATCGAGCCTGTCGAGACCAAGGCCCCCGCCACTCCCGTCGTCGTCGAAGAGAAGATCGTCGAAGAGGTCAAGTCGGGAGCAGTCACCCCGCCCGCGGTCGAGCCAGTGCAGGTGCCGGCACCCGCACCGCATATCGCGCCCGGCACACCGGTCAGCCTGCAGCAGCTGCGCGATGCGTGGCCCGAGGTGCTTGAACACGTGCAGCAGGCCAAGCTCAGCGCCTGGGTCGTACTGCAGACGGCGCAGGCCCGCAACCTCGTCGACGACGTGCTCACGGTGACCTTCCCGAGCGAGAACGACGTCGCGACCTTCAAGCAGCCCAACCCGAGCGGCGACAGCGTCAGCGAGTACCTGCGCGGAGCCATCCTCGCGATCCTCGGCTTCCGGCCCAAGTTCATCGCTCGCGTCGAGGCCGCTGCGCCCGTCGAGGCCCCGCCCGAGCCGACGGAGCCGGAGGTCGAGCCCGGCGGATGGGCGGTCGCCGCGATCCCCGAGTCCGCTCCCGCGATCGCCCCGCGCGTCAGCCGTGCCCCCGAGCCGAAGCCCGAGCCGACCGACAAGCGCTACGGCGAGTCCGTCGTGCGCGAGCTGCTCGGCGCGAGCTTCATCGAGGAGCAGCCGCTCAAGCCCCGGGTCGTGCCGACCTCGCAGGACGACTAGCCCGTGTACGAGGGAATCGTCCAGGAGCTCATCGACGAACTGGGCCGACTGCCCGGCATCGGCCCGAAGTCGGCGCAGCGCATCGCGTTCCACATCCTGCAGACAGAGAGCGTGGATGTCACCCGCCTCGCCGAGGTACTGACCGAGGTGCGCGAGAAGGTGCACTTCTGCGTGATCTGCGGCAACGTCACCGAGCAGGAGCAGTGCTCCATCTGCCGCGACCCCCGCCGCAGCCACGCGACCATCTGTGTTGTCGAGGAGGCGAAAGACGTCTCGGCGGTCGAGCGCACCCGCGAGTTCAAGGGCCTGTACCACGTGCTCGGCGGCGCGATCTCGCCGATCGACGGCGTCGGCCCCGACGACCTGCGGATCCGGCAGCTGCTGCAGAGGCTGGCCGACGGAACCGTCACCGAGGTCATCATCGCCACCGACCCCAACCTCGAGGGCGAGGCCACCGCGACCTACCTGACCCGCCTGCTTGTGCAGCCGGGCCTGCGGGTCACGCGACTGGCGTCGGGGCTGCCGGTCGGCGGCGACCTCGAGTACGCCGACGAGGTCACCCTCGGCCGCGCCTTCGAGGGCCGCAGGGTCGTCGAGCCGTAACGCGCGCCGCGCGCGGGATACAATTTCTCGTTGGCCGTTCGTGGCCTTTGCCCCCATCGAGAACCATCCAGGAGTACCCGTGAGTCTGATCGTTCAGAAGTACGGCGGCTCGTCGGTGGCCGACGCCGAGGGGCTCAAGCGCGTCGCCAAGCGCATCGTTGAGACGAAGAAGGCCGGCCACGAGGTTGTCGTCGTCGTCAGCGCGATGGGCGACACCACCGACAACCTGCTCGACCTCGCCGAGCAGGTGGTTCCGATCCCCAGCGGCCGCGAGCTCGACATGCTGCTCAGCGCGGGGGAGCGCATCTCGATGGCGCTGCTGGCCATGTCGATCAAGAGCCTCGGCGTCGAGGCCAGAAGCTACACCGGTAGCCAGGCCGGCATGATCACGGATGCCCAGCACGGATCCGCCCGCATTGTCGACGTCACCCCGCGCCGGGTGCGCGAGGCGCTCGACGAGGGCGCGATCGCGATCGTCGCGGGCTTCCAGGGCTACAACCGCGGCACCGGCGACATCACGACCCTCGGCCGTGGTGGCAGCGACACGACCGCCGTCGCGCTCGCTGCGGCCCTCAACGCCGACGTCTGCGAGATCTACACGGATGTCGACGGCGTCTTCACCGCCGACCCCCGCGTCGTGAAGAGCGCGCACAAGATCGATCGCATCACCAGTGAAGAGATGCTCGAGCTGGCCGCCGCCGGCGCGAAGGTGCTGTACATCCGGGCCGTCGAGTACGCCCGCCGGCACGGGGTGCTGCTGCACGTGCGCAGCTCGTTCAACAACAACGAGGGCACGCTGGTCGTCAACCCGACAGAGGGAGAGAACGTGGAAGAGCCAATCATCACCGGTGTCGCCGCCGACCTGAGCCAGGCGAAGGTCACCGTCGTCGGCGTGCCCGACATTCCGGGCAAGGCCGCACGCCTATTCACCATCGTCGCCAAGACCGGCGCCAACATCGACATGATCGTGCAGAACTCGTCGACCGCGAGCGGGCTCACCGACATCTCGTTCACGCTGCCGAAGTCCGACGCGCAGACGGCGATGACCGCGCTCACCGCGGAGCAGGCCGAGGTCGGCTTCACGTCGCTGCAGCACGACGACCAGATCGGCAAGCTCAGCGTCGTTGGCGCAGGCATGCGTTCGAGCGCCGGCGTCACCGCGAAGCTGTTCACCGCCCTCTACGAGTCGGGCATCAACATCGAGATGATCTCGACCTCGGAGATCCGCATCTCGGTCATCACCCGCGCCGACACCATCAACGATGCCGTACGCATCGTGCACACCGCCTTCGACCTCGATGCGGACGAAGAGGCTGTGGTCCATGGCGGAACAGGGCGTTAAAGCCCCAGCAGCAGCGCGAGCGCGATAGAGCTTCCGTTGTAGAACACGTGGGAGACGACCGCCGCGCCGATGCGCCCGGTCGTGATCGCCAGCACGCTGTTGATGACGCCCAGGGCCAGCGTGCTGCCGCCGAGGATGATGAGCAGCGTCACGTCGGTCGACTGCAGCAGGTGCAGCAGGGCGAAGCCGATCGAGCTCACCGCGATCGCCACGACGACGGCCCGCACGGGCGAGCCGCCCCGGCGCAGCACACGGTTGCGGGCGGCCCGCAGCACCAGCCCGCGGAAGAACAGCTCCTCGACGAAGGGCGCCACGAGGGACGCGATGAGCACGCCGTTGAGCAGCACCCACACCGAGTCCTGCGAGAGGGTGAAGTTGCCCTGCTCCGGCGTGTGGTTGGTGAGCACGACGGCGATGCCGGTCAGAACGAGCGTGAAGATCTT
>JAAFHU010000137.1 GCA_013297645.1 Actinomycetota bacterium | reverse complement strand
ACTGGATGCCGCAGCCCTGGGCGCACAGATCGTCGCCGACCCGGGCCTCGGCCTCAATCGCGCGATCGAGGCCGCGCTGTCGCACACCACCGGACGCACCGCCGTGCTGCTCGGCGACGTGCCCGGACTCGACCCTCGCGAGCTAGAAGAAGCGCTCGCCGAGGCCGCGGCGCACGATCGAGCGATGGTGGCCGACGCCGACGGCGACGGCACCGTGCTGCTCGTGGCGGCGTCGCACGAGCTCGCGTTCGGCCCGGGCTCCCGCCGGCTGCACGGGGCGAGCGGCTACGTCGAGCTCGCGACCCCGTGGCCCACCCTCCGCCGCGACGTCGACCGCATCGAGCACCTCGACGGCCTCACCCGCGGCCGTCGCACACTAGAGGTCTTGGGCGAGGCGTAGCGCGTCGCCGGCGACCTGCGCGCTCGAGGCGGGGTCGCGCATCCACAGGGGAACAGCGCGGGCGGTGATGCCGGCGGCCTCGATTGTGGGTGCCAGCGCAGCATCCGTCTCGTCGACGAGCCAGCCGTCGAGCAGCGTGGGGCCGTAGTGCAGGGCGACCGCGTCGGCGTCCGTCGCGACGCCGATCGCGGTGAGGCAGGCATCCGCCATGCCGCGCACGACCGCGCCCGCGATGATCGGCGAGACGCCGACGACCCGCGCGGCCGATGACACCGCGGCGTGGATACTCTCGAAGGCGAGGATCGGCCCGATCGACACGACCGGGTTCGAGGGCGCGATCAGCACGACGTCGGCGTCAGAGATCGCCTCGAGAACGCCGGGCGCCGGCGATGCGTCCGCGAGGCCGTGGTGCACGAAGGAGAGCGCGGGCAGGGCGGCGCGGTGCCGGGTCCACCACTCCTGAAAGTGCATCTCGCCCGACTCGGTGACGACGTGCGTCTCGACCTCGTCGTTGCTGGCGGGGATGAGGTGCACGCCGAGCTGCCAGCGGCTGGTGATGCGATCCGTCGCCTCGGCCAGGGTGAGCCCGTCGCGCAGCATCGAAGTGCGCGCGAGGTGCGTGCCGATGTCGAGGTCGCCGAGGGTGAACCACGGCCAACCAACACCGTAGGCGCGCAGCTCGGCGCTCACCCGCTCGCTCTCGCCGACCCGGCCCCACCCGCGCTGCTCGTCGTTCTCGCCCGCGAGCGTGTACATGATCGAGTCGAGGTCGGGGGCGATGCGCAGCCCCGAGAGCCACATGTCGTCGCCGACGTTGACGATGGCGGTGATCTGCGCGTCGGGTGCGGCCGCCCGCAGTCCGCGCAGAAAGCGCGCCCCGCCGACTCCGCCGCTGAGAACAGTTATTTTCACAGTCTCATTCTGATCCTTTCTCAGCGACCATCTGGCAGACTCAGGGGGTGAACAGCACGGTCGCGAACGAACCCGAAGCCCTGCCCATCGCAGAGTTCACCGCTCTCAGTCGCCGCATCATCGACACCGTCGAGACGGTCATCGACGGCAAGCGCGAGGCGGTCGAGCTGGCCCTCATGGTGATGCTGGCCGAGGGCCACCTGCTCATCGAAGACGTGCCGGGCGTCGGCAAGACCATGCTCGCCAAGGCACTCGCCCGCACGGTCGACTGCTCGGTCAGCCGCATCCAGTTCACCCCCGACCTGCTGCCCGCCGACATCACCGGCGTCAGCGTCTACAACCAGGCCACGCGCGACTTCGAGTTCAAGCACGGACCGATCTTCGCCAACCTCGTCATCGGCGACGAGATCAACCGCGCCTCGCCCAAGACCCAGTCGGCCCTGCTCGAGTCGATGGCCGAGCGGCAGGTCACCGTCGACGGCCAGACCTACGCGCTGCAGGCGCCGTTCACCGTCTTCGCGACGCAGAACCCGATCGAGATGGAGGGCACCTACGCCCTGCCCGAGGCGCAGCGCGACCGCTTCATGGCGCGCATCTCGATGGGCTACCCCGACCAGAACGCCGAGATGGCGATGCTGCGGGCGCGCGAGAAGACAAGCCCATTGGATGACGTGGAGCCCCAGGTCACGGCCGATCAGCTGCTGCAGATGATCGCCTCCGTTCGCAACATCTTCGTCAGCCAGGCCGTCGAGCACTACATCGTGGCGATCGCGCAGGCCACCCGGGACGACGCGGAGCTGCGGCTCGGCGCGTCGCCCCGCGCGACGCTGCAGCTCATGCGCGCGGCCAAGGCGCGCGCGGCCCTCGACGGCCGCGAGTTCGTGCTGCCCGACGATGTCAACAAGCTCGCCGGTGCCGTGCTCGGGCACCGGGTCGTCGCATCCGCCCGCTCCATGGGCAACGGCCCCGCGAACAGTTCGACCGTGGGCGACATCATCGCGCGCATCGTCTTCGAGACCCCCGTTCCGCTCGGGCCGACCGGAAGCAACTGACGCCCTCGTGGCAGCCCCAGCCAGCACGCAGAAGCGGGTGCGATCGGTGCGCCTCACTCCGCGAGGCATCATCTTTCTCGTCGCCGGTGGCGTGTTCGCGATCGTGGCCTACCTCGCGGGCAACAGCCTGCTGCTGCTCGTCGCCTGCCTGCTCGTCGCGCTGAGCATCATCGCCGTGCTGCTCGCCCGCTTCCGCAGCATGCGGCTCGTCATGGCGCGCAGCTTCTCGCCGTCGCCCGTGTCGGCGACGACGCCGACGACGGTCGTGCTCGACACGGCTAACCTGGCCCGCATCAGCTCGGCCCCGCTCTTCTGGAACGACACCCTGCCGTGGCGCCCGCTGGCCACCGACCCCGTGCACCTGCGGCCGCTGAGCAGCCAGAGCAGTGACCCGCGGTCGCGGGCGCGCCTCACCTACACCCTCACCCCGCCGCGGCGCGGCGTCTTTCGCATCGGACCGCTCGCCATCGCCTACAGCGATCCCTTCGGCCTCGCCGTCGGCTTCATGACGGTCGGCGGCAAAGACGAGCTCGTGGTCACCCCGCACGTCACCGAGCTGCCGCAGAGCGGCGTCTGGCTCGAGGCTCCCGACGGTGCTGCCCGCCTCGTGCAGGCGAGCGGCGTCGGCAACAGCGACGATCTGATGACCCGCGAGTACCGCCGCGGCGACGCGCTGCGCCGGGTGCACTGGCGCGCCTCGGCCCGCCACGGCGAGCTCATGGTGCGGCAAGAGGAGCAGCGCGCCTACCCCGAGGCGACCATCGTCATCGACACCCGCGAGGGCGGCTACGGCGACCACCACGGCTACGCCAGCCTCGTCACGGGCAGCTCGGTCTTCAGCCGCGACTTCGAGTGGGCGGTGACGATGCTGGCCTCGCTCGGCATCCACCTGCACCGCGAGGGCTTCGTCGTGCACGTCACCGAGACCTCCGAGCGGCAGGTCATCGAACTCGCGGATGCCGAGTCGCGTGTCGGCCGCGAGAACGACTTCCTGCTGTCGCTGGCCTCGATCCACCTCACCCGCGAGGAGGGCACGCCCGCCGCGGCCCCCGCCGAGGGACCGGTCTTCGCGATCATCTCGGAGCCCGACCGCGAGACCCTCGAGTGGTTGCTCGGGCTGCGGCGCCCCTTCGAGATCGGCGTGGTCTTCCTGGTCGGCAGTGACCGCGAGAGCGACACGGCCGCCGAGCTGAGCCGCAGCGGATGGCGGGTCATCCCGGTCGACTACCGCACGAGCCCCGCGCTGGCCTGGCGCGTTCTCGCCGAGGAGCTGGGGGCGACCAGTGCCGGCCGCTAGCACCCCGGCGCCGCGGCCGCGCTGGCCCATCAGCCTCGCGGTGCTCGTCGGCCTCGGCACGGCCTTCGGCGGCCTCAACCGCGCGCTCACCGACTCCAGCTGGTGGTTCGCCGCCATGGGCATCGCCACGTTGGTCACCGTCACGATCGTCGGGCTGCGATCGATCACGCGGTTCCGCTGGCTTCCGCCGCTCGGCGGATTCGTGGTGCTCATCATCGGCACCACCTTCACCTTCGCGCCCGGGCTCGGCTACCTCGGCTTCATCCCCAATGTCGACACGGTGCTCGCCTTCGGCCGGCTCATCACCGCGGGCTCGACCTCGATCGCCGAGCAGGCTGTGCCGGCCAACCCGACGAGCGGCATCGTCTTCATGCTCACGGCGGGCGCGGGACTGCTCGCCCTCGGCCTCGACTTCGTCGCGCAGGTTGCGAAGCGGCCGGCGCTCGTCGGCGTTCCGCTGCTGGTGATCCTGCTCATCCCCACCTTCTTCGTCGGCGGGGAGGGCAACCCGCTCGCCTTCGTGCAGACGGCAGCCGCCTACCTGCTCGTGCTCTACCTCGACCTCGGCGAGGTGCGCGCCGGGGGAGCCCTCGGCGTCGGCGCGACCGCGCTCGCCGCTGCTCTCGTAGCGCCGCTGCTGCTGCCGCCGATCACCCCACCCGCCCCGCCCGACAACGGCACCGGCTTCGCCGTCGGCATCAACACCTTCATCTCGCTCGGCGACAACCTGCGCCGGCCGAACGTCACCGAGGTTCTGCAGTACTCGAACGAGAACGCCGATCCGCAGTATCTCAGCGTCTCGGTCATCACCGACTTCAGCGGTGACACGTGGGAGCCCGAGGCGCCGCGGGTGCGCGAGGCCAACTTCCTGCTCGACTTCCCGGCGGCGCCGGGGGTCGGCAGCGACATCGACGTCATCGAGCGCACGACCGACATCGACATCGTCAACATGGGTGGCCACTGGGCTCCCGCCCCCTACGCCGCCGTCTCGATCACGGGCCTGGAGGGCAACTGGAGCTACGCCGCCGACACCTTCAGCATCTCGTCGCCGAACCTCAGCGTGCGGGGCACGCAGTACGAGGTCGTCTCGCAGACGGTTGCCCCGACGGTGCAGCAGCTGCGCGCGGCGCCGGCGGCCACCACCAATGGCCTGCTTCCCTATCTGCAGATTCCCGACGGCCTGCCTGACATCGTGCCCCAGACGGCCGCCGCGGTCGTCGGCGACGCCGCGACCGCCTACGACCAGGCGATCGCCCTGCAGGACTACTTCACCGGAGGCGAGTTCACCTACTCGCAGACCGCGCCCGTCGACGAGGGCTACGACGGCACGAGCGCCGAGATCGTCGGCCGTTTTCTCGAGGAGAAGAGCGGCTACTGCGTGCACTACTCGTCGGCCATGGCCATCATGGCGCGCACCCTCGGGATCCCGGCGCGCATCGCGGTCGGCTTCACCCCGGGCGACTTCACCCGTGCCACCGACGACCGCCCGGCGTACTACTCGGTGACGACCGCCAACCTGCACGCCTGGCCCGAGCTGTGGTTCGAGGGCATCGGCTGGGTGCGCTTCGAGCCGACCCCCGGCATCGGCATCGCGCCGAGCTTCGACAGCGACACGTCGACCGCCCCGACGACCGCGCCCACCTCGCAGCCGACCTTCGCCCCCACGTCGGGCCCGACCCTCACGCCCAAGCCGGTTCCCACCGAGTCGGAGTCCGTCGATAGCGCCGCCCCCTCCGCGGCACCCGACCAGACCCTGCCGCGCGTGATCGTCGCGATCCTCGTCGTCGGCGCGATCATCGTCATGCTGCTGCCGCTCGTGCCGGTCGTCGTGCGCGCGTGGCGCCGCCAGCGGCGCTACTGGCGGGTGCGCCGCCAGGGCTCGGCCGTCGACGCCTGGGCCGAGCTGCGCGATACCGCGACCGACCTCGGCTGGACGACCGCCACGAACACGCCGCGCGAGTTCGCCATCGCCGTGCGCCAGAAGCAGCCGGAGAAGGTCGTGCGCGCCCTCGCCAACCTGCTCACCGCCCTCGAGCAGACGGCCTACTCGCCGACGCCCGCGGAGTCGCTGCTGCGCGACCTGCGCATCGTGCGGCGCGCGCTGCTGCGCTCGTCGTCGCGCCGCGAACGCCTGAGGGCCGCGTTCACTCCGGCTTCGGTGCAGATTCAGGCGCGGCAGTTGAGAATGCGATCACGGGTTCGCCCGTCGCGGGATTCGTGAGAACGGTGGCGGCGACGCCGTAGACCGCGCCGATGAGCTCGCTCGTGAGCACGGTCTCTGGGGCTCCCGCGGCGACCACGCGACCGGCGGCGAGCACCACCACCTGGTCGGCCCGGGTGGCGAGATTGAGGTCGTGCAGCGCGGTCAGCACGGCGATTCCCTGCGTGGCCAGCATCCGCATGGTTGTCATCACCTCGAGCTGCGCGGCGATGTCGAGGTGGTTGGTCGGCTCGTCGAGCAGCAGCAGGCGGGGCTGCTGGGCGAGCGCGCGGGCGAGCTGCACGCGCTGGCGCTCGCCGCCACTGAGGGTGCTGAGGTCTCGGTGCCGAAAGCCA
>JAAFHU010000136.1 GCA_013297645.1 Actinomycetota bacterium | reverse complement strand
AACGGGCTGCGAGGTTTACTCCTGCCTCAGGTGTTCCTGTTTTGCGCCGTCACTATTGTGCTAGTTGAACTAGAACAATAGGATGAGTGCATGCTCATCAGGGTCGACACCAGCAGCAGCGAACCGCTCTTCGAGCAGATCGCCGCGAGCGTCCGCCACCTCGCGTCCAGCGGCGAGGCCCTCGCGGGGGAGCGGCTGCCCGCCGCCCGCGAGCTCGCCGAGTCCCTCGACGTCAACGTGCACACCGTGCTGCACGCCTACCAACAGCTGCGCGACGAGGGGCTCATCGAGCTGCGGCGGGGGCGCGGCGCGATCCTCACCGGGGGAGCCACTTCGGTCGCCGACCTGTCGAAGCACGTCGACGTGCTCGTCGCCGAGGCCCGCCGCCTCGGCGTCGCCCCCGCCACTCTCACCGCCATGATCACGAAGGCCTACTCATGAAGACCGCACGCATCCTGTTGCTCATCACCCTCCCCGCCCTCGTCGCGGCCGCCGCGGGCATCGTCGGCATGCTGCTCATCCCTGACCTGCCGGCGATGCTCGCCGTGCACTGGGGGGTCGACGGCTCCGTCGACCGGCTGGACGGCATCGGATCCTATGTCGCGATCGTCGCGACTCTGGTTCCCGCCTTCGTTCTCGGGGCCGCGCTGTTCTCGATCTCGCCCCTCCGCCACGGCACGTCGAGCTTCTACGCGCGCACGGTGGTCGGTCTGACCACGTGGTTCGGGGTGTTCATCTCGCTCTCGATGTTCCTCGGCGTGCTGGCGCAGCGCGGCGTGGCCGACCCGGCCACCCTGCCCGCCTCGACGGTGCTGGTTCCCCTGCTCATCGGCTTCGTCGTCGCACTCGCGGCAGCGATGCTCGCCGCGCTGGTGACGCCGAGGCTGCCGCAGAGCACCGGGCTGCGTGCGGATGCCGCGGCGCTGCCCCTGGCCGACGGCGAGCTCGTCTACTGGGCCGAGACCGCGCGCTCGCCGCGCGGCGTCATCGCGATCCCTGTTGCGGCGATCGTGCTCATCGTCGTGCTCTTCACCGTGGTCGGCCTGCCCATGTGGGCGACGCTGATCGTCGCGCTGTTCCTCGCATCGCTGCTGACCATGCTGTCGTGGCACGTAGTGGTCGACCAGCGTGGGCTGACGGTGACCGGGCTGTTCGGATTTCCGCGGTTGCACATCCCGCTCGATTCGGTTGTGGCCGCCGCGCCGATCGAGGTGTCGGCCGTCGGCGAGTACGGGGGATGGGGCGTGCGCTTCGGCCGCTCGGGAAACTGGGGTGTGATCGCACGGGCGGGCGGCGCGATCGAGGTGCAGCGCAGGTCGGGCGCCAACTTCGTCGTCACCGTCGATGATGCGGCCACCGGCGCCGGTCTGCTCACCGCGTTAGCGAATCGGGCGCACTAGGGGTCAGACTGAGGGGGTGGATGTCATTGCGGGCCAAGTCATTCTCCACCCCCTCGCGGCCGACGAGGTCGAGCGAGTTCTGCGCCGGCGGCCCGCGCCGGGCGAGAAGTGGGCGGTCGACTACCCCTCTGACGTGCAGGTTGACTATCTGCAGGCCTACCTGATCGAGGCCCGTTCGCCCCAGCACGACTGGTACTGGCAGTCGCAGGTTCGGCGCCGCATTGACGGTCTCGTCGTGGGCGGCGCGGGAGTCACCGGCCCGCCCGACGAGACGGGCGCGGTTGTCATCGGCTATGAGCTCGCCGCCGAGATGAGCGACTCCGTGCACGGTGTCGACATCGTCAAGGCCCTCATAGAGATCGCGCGGGGCATGGGCGCCCGGCGGGTCACGACTGACGTCTTCGACGACGACCAGGTGCGACGCCACGTCTACTTTGCGGCGGGGCTCACCGAAGAACTGCGCGACGGCCGGGTCGTGTATCTCGAGCGAGAGCTGTAGGGGCTAGCGAGGGCTATCTCTATATAGCTAGAGTTGGCGGCATGAAGCCGCTCTCCCGCATCACCCCCGCCACCATCGACGTGCTCTCCGTGCTCACCGTGTCGGCGGGGCCGACCTGGGGCCTCGCCGTCATCAAACAGAGCGGGCGCCCTGCGGGCAGTGTCTACCCGATCCTTGAGCGCCTCGAGACCAGCGGGTGGGTGACCTCCAGCTGGGAGCACGACGACGAGCGCACGGGGCCACGCCGGCGCTTCTACGAGTTGACGGCCGAGGGGGCGACGGCCGCGCGCTCGGCGATCGCGGGCTTCCGTGCACGGGCCACGACGGTCGTGACGGCGTGAACCTCATCATCCGGGCCGCGGCGCGCATGCTGCCCGCGCCGATGCGCGACCGCTACCGCGAGCAATGGCTGGCGGATGCCCGCGACGCCGCCGAGGCCGGCCTCAGCCCCGCGAGCATCGCGCTCGCCGCGGTCACCTTCGCCCTCGCGGCGCCGCGGCCCATCGAGCGACGTCGGCAGGATTCGCCAAGCGTCACTGCGCGCGCGCGGCTGGCAAGCGCACTCGCCCTCAGTGCGGCAGTGATCGGGGTGAGCCAGTTCGGCAATGCCGGAAGCAACGAGGGGCTGACCTCGAGCAGCGTGTACAACGTCGTCGTCGTCATCGGCACCGCAGTGATGGTGCTCTACCTGGGCCTGGCGCCCATTGTGGCAATCGTGCTGGTCTCGGTCACGCGCGGCACCCCGGCGCGGATTCGCGCCGCCGTCTGGCTGCTTGCGGCGTCGGTGCTCGGTGCCGCTTCGCAGGGCTTGATCAATTCCATTCGCTCCTCGAGCCCGGTGGGCTCCACCCTGCTCGCCGAGGCGGCTCTGGCCCTGGCCCTCCCCGTCGCGCTCTGCGCAACCGGGGGAGCGCTAATCATTCGGGAGTACGCGTCGCAGCCGCAGCCCCGCAGCCGCCTGCGGGGCATGATGTCGCTGGGGGTCGGCGTTGCCGCGCTCGGCCTCGGGCTCGCGAACGTGGTCGTCCTGCGCGACCGGCTGCACGCCGCCGACGTCGAGTTCGTGCGCACCGTGCTCGATGGCGACCTCGACGGCGCGGCGGCGATGCTCGCCCAGAGTGGGCAAGCGACGGAGGCCGCGGTCGTCGTGTGGGCCGTCGTGGGCCTTGCCGCGTGCCTGGGTGCCGCCTGGATTGCCTATACGCTGCCGCGCCGCGCGCTCGCCAGCACGCTGGCACTGCTCTTCGCGCTGATGATCATGCACGCGGGGGTTCTGACCTATGTGTGGCTGAGCTCGTTCGGCGGCCCCGGAGTGCACCTCACGGTGCCTGAAGCGGTGTTGCTGCTCGTCGGGCGCTGGGGGCTGGTGGCCGTCGTGCTCGTCAGCGTCGGCGGCGTGCGCCTCACCGGGGTGCGTCGGTTGTCCGGGACGGGTCGTCGACACGACATCACGGCCACAACCGGCACCGAGGTGCTCTGACGCGAGAACGGGGGACCGCGCAATTCCCCGGGTGGGGGTACCATCAGGTGCCCGCAGTACACCGTCGTCAGGGCAGATCGCTGAGGTAAAGAACGTCATGAAGGGTGTCATCTTCACTGAGTTTCTCGACATGGTCGAGCAGGCGTTCTCGGCAGACATGGTCGACGACCTCATCGAGGCGACCAGCCCGGCCTCCCAGGGGGCCTACACCGCCGTCGGAACCTACAGCCACGAAGAGATCGTGGCCATGGTGGTCGAACTCTCCCGTCGATCGGCAACTCCGGTGCCCGACCTGCTCGAGGCGTTCGGGTCGCACCTCTTCGCTCGATTCACGGTGCTGTATCCGGGCTTGATGCCCGCAGCGACGACGTCACTGGATTTTCTCGCGAGCATCGAGGGAGTCATTCACACCGAAGTGCTCAAGCTCTATCCCGATGCGCAACTGCCGCGTCTGACGGCGCTGCGGGTCGACGACAGCCATCTCACCCTCGAGTACCGCTCTCCCCGGGGGATGGCCGACCTCGCCGTCGGGCTCATCAAGGGCTGTGCCCACCACTTCGGGGAGGACCTGGCCATCACCTCGACCACCGCCGACGACGGCGCCGTGCTGTTTGACATCCGCCGGGTCTAGCGAGGCAGTCTCATGAACGACGACCACATCGCTCGGCTGCACAAGCGCATCGAGCGAGAGCGCCTGGCGCGGCAGCAGGCGGAGGAGATGCTTGAGTCGAAAAGCCTCGAGCTCTACCGGGCCAATCTCTCGCTTCGCCAACTGGCGGATGACCTCGAATCCCAGGTTGAGAGGCGAACCCGCGAACTCGAGCGGGCTTTGGACGACGCTCAGGCGGCCACCCGCGCGAAGAGCCAGTTTCTGGCCACGATGAGCCACGAGATTCGAACGCCGCTGTTCGGGGTGATCGGCACCGCGGAGCTTCTCGAACGGTCGAGGCTCGATGCCCAGCAAACCGAGCAGATTGGCGTCATCCGTTCCAGCGGCGAGAGTCTGCTCGCGCTTCTCAACGAGATTCTCGAGTTCTCCAAGCTCGATGCCGAACGGCTGGAGCTGCAGAGCATCGAGTTCGATCTCGAAGCGGAAGGGCAGGCGGCCGCACAGCTCTTCCGGCCCATGGCGGCAGCGCACGGCTTGTCGCTCTCAGTCTCCGTCGATACCCAGGAACGCCTCGTGCGGGGCGACCCACTGCGGCTCCGCCAGATCGTGTCGAACCTCCTGTCGAATGCGGTGAAGTTCACCACCGAGGGCGGGATAGAGCTGGTGATCTCGACCGAGCCGTCCGACGGACGGATCGCGGTGACCGTGAGCGTTCGCGACACCGGTCCGGGCATTCCCGAGCACGAGCGGGAGTTGCTCTTCGAGGAGTTTCGGCAGGGAGATCCGAGTACCACCCGGGTGCACGGCGGCACCGGGCTGGGACTCGCGATCGTCTCGCGGCTGGCGCAGTTGATGGGCGGGGGCGTGACGCTCGAATCCCGAGTCGGCGTGGGCAGCGTGTTCACCGTCACGATCGTGTTGGACCTCGGCTCGCCACGCGTCGACACGCAACCACCCGTGAAATCGTCTCCCGAGTTCTTGCGCCCGGGCTCGCAGGTCAGTGACCTGCGCATTCTGCTCGCAGAAGACAATCCGATCAACCGCGTGGTGGCCACGGCCATGTTGGAGAAGGTGGGATGCAGGCTCGAGATTGCAGAAGACGGCGGCGAGGCGGTCGATCGCGTCGCCACCGGTGTCTTCGACGTCGTGCTCATGGACCTGCAGATGCCGGTGATTGACGGGCTGGAGGCGACACGGCGTATCCGCCGTCTCGATCTGGCCAAACAGCCCTACATCGTGGCTCTGACGGCCAACGCCTTCGACTCCGACAGGCAGCGCTGCATGGAGGCGGGAATGGACGACTTTCTCGCGAAGCCATTCTCGCTGGCCGAGATCAGCAGCCTCTGCGAGAGGATTGAGGCGACGAGCTCTCTCGCGTCGGGCTGATTGCCCGCGCCTAGCCGGGGTGGGTCATCGACATGACGTCAAGGGCGCTGTCGAGCTGATCCAGTGTCAGCTCGCCGCGTTCGACGAAGCCGAGGTCGATCGTTGCCTCGCGCACCGTGAGGCCTGCTTTGACCGAGTGCTTGGCGATCTTCGCCGCCGCCTCGTAGCCGATGAGCTTGTTGAGCGGCGTGACGATCGACGGCGACGACTCGGCCATCGCGCGGGCGCGCTCGAGGTTGGCCTCGAGGCCGTCGACAGTCTTGTCGGCGAGCAGCACGGTCGAGTTGGAAAGCAGGCGGATCGACTCGAGCAGCGCCGTGCCCATCACGGGAATCGCGACGTTGAGCTCGAAGCTGCCCGTCGCGCCGGCCCACGCGATGGTCGCGTCGTTGCCGATCACGCGGGCGCCGACCATGACGACCGCCTCGGGAATGACCGGGTTGACCTTGCCGGGCATGATCGAGGAGCCGGGCTGGAGGTCGGGGATGTGCAGTTCGCCGAGTCCGGTGTTGGGGCCGGAGCCCATCCAGCGCAGGTCGTTGCAGATCTTGGTCAGCGAGACGGCGATGACCCGCAGGGCACCGGATGCCTCAACGAGGCCGTCGCGGGCACCCTGCGCCTCAAAGTGGTCCTTCGCCTCGGTGATGGGCAGCTTGCTGTCGGCTGCCAGCGACGCGATCACCTTCTGCGGAAAGCCGAGCGGGGTGTTGATTCCCGTTCCGACGGCGGTGCCGCCGAGGGGCACCTCGGCGACGCGGGGGATGGTCGCCTGCACGCGCTCGATGCCGAGGCGCACCTGGCGGGCGTAGCCGGCGAACTCCTGGCCGAGGGTGACCGGGGTTGCGTCCATGAGGTGGGTGCGGCCTGCCTTGACGGCGTCCTTCCAGAGCA
>JAAFHU010000135.1 GCA_013297645.1 Actinomycetota bacterium | reverse complement strand
TAATGCGTCGCGCACTGATGCCTCCGTTGCGGAGCACCTCAGCGGTCTCGGCTTGACGGTGGTCGCAGAGGACGTCGTCACGAGTCCGCAGGCCGCGATGCGGCTGCTCGCCGATCTCGTGCCGGCCGGCTCGACCATCCTCGTCGTCGGCGGTGACGGTCTCACCGTCGAGCTGGAGAAGAACGGATTCCTCGTCACGCGCTCGGCGCTCGACAACCCCGCCGCGGTGGTTCAGGGTTTCGCGCCATCCGTGGGCTGGGAGCACCTGGCCGAAGCGGCTTTCGCCCTCCACACGGGGATACCGTGGGTCGCGACCAACACCGACTGGACGATCCCGGTCGCCCGCGGCACGGCCCCCGGCAACGGCACGCTCGTGTCTGCCGTGCACACCGCCGTTGGCCGCCTTCCGGTGGTGGCGGGCAAGCCCGAGGTCGCGATGTTCACCCTCGCGGTCGAGCGCTTCGCGGCCACCAAGGCGATTGTCATCGGCGACCGCCTGGACACCGACATTCTCGGCGCCAACCGCGCGGGCCTCGAGTCCGTGCTGGTGCTGACCGGTATCGACCAGGCCAAGCAGGTGCTCGCGGCCGCCGTCGACCAGCGGCCCACCTACATCCTCGACGACCTGCGCCAACTGGCTGAGCCGTATCCTGAGAAGCTGACCGTGCAGACGGATGGCGCCACCGAGATTACCGTCGGCACCGCGACGGTGCGGCGCGCGGGGGAGCAGCTCACGGTCGTCGAGGCAGGGACGCCCATCGACCGGCTGCGTGCCGGCGCCGCGGCCATCTGGGACTCCGGGCAGGGCATCTACGCCTTCCGCGTCGCCCCTGAACTATATTCGTGACCATGAGCGAAACGACCGAGCCCGCCGACAACGAGCTGCTCTCGCGCCTGCGCCTCATTGAGGACCAGCCGCTCGAGGCGCGCGCCGAGGCCTTCGCGCAGATCCACGAGGAGCTCCAGGCTGTGCTGGAGAGCTCCGACCACAACCGGTGATGCACCGATGGTAGACGGTCTGCGGCTCGACGCCGCGATGGCCGACCGAGGGCTCGTTCGTTCGCGAACCCAGGCGGCGCGATTGATCGCGGCCAATCTGGTGACGGTCGACGGCAAGCCGGCGGTGAAGGCATCCGCGCTCGTCTCCGACACCCAGTACATCGAGATCGCCGAGCTCGACCACTACGTCAGCCGCGCGGCCCACAAGCTCATCGCCGCGCTCGACAGTTTTGCGATAAGTGCCGCTGACCGGCTTGTTCTCGACTGTGGGGCGTCGACCGGCGGCTTCACCCAGGTGCTGCTCGAGCGGGGCGCGCGGCAGGTCATCGCCCTCGACGTCGGGCACGGGCAACTCGCGCCCGAGCTGCGGTCGGACTCCCGGGTCGTCGTGGTCGAGGGCTTCAACGCGCGGTCGATGACGGCGGAGTCGCTGGCCGAGGCATCCGGCCTGGGTGAGAAGCCGACCCTGCTGGTAGCCGACCTCTCGTTTATCTCGCTGCCCATGGTTCTGCCCGCCCTCGTCGAGACACTCGGAGTGGATGCGGACTACGTCGTTCTCATCAAGCCGCAGTTCGAGGTCGGTCGCGGCGGCATCCGCGAGGGGGTCGTGCGCTCCGAGCACCTGCGCGAGGACGCCGTGATGAACGTGCTCTGGGCCGCGTGGGACCTCGGGCTCGGCACCGCTGGCATCATCCCCTCCCCAATCGCAGGAAACGCTGGGAACAGGGAGTATCTCGCCTGGCTCAGCACGAGTGTCGGCAGCAATCCGACAGAATGGGTAGCGCAGGTTTCTGCGATCAAGTGAGAAGGTGGTGTGCGCGTGGCGGCTGATCGGCACATACTCGTCGTCGCCCACACGGGCCGGGCCGAGTCGCTCCACGCCGCCGTCGAGGTGTGCGCGCAATTGATCGCGGCGGGCCTCACGCCGGTGGTTGCGTCGAGCGACGTCAGCGACATCCTCGAAGCCGACTCGACCCTCACTCTCAACGTACTGGGCGAGGGCGTCACGATCGGCGACATCGAACTCGTCATCGTGCTCGGCGGCGACGGCACTATTCTTCGCGCTGCTGAGATCAGCCGCGGCTGCTCGGCGCCCCTGCTCGGCGTCAACCTCGGCCACGTTGGATTCCTCGCCGAGAGCGAGCGGGACGGTCTCACTGAGACAGTCGCCCGCGTTCTCGCCCGCGACTACCTCGTCGAAGAGCGCATGACGCTCAACGTGCGAGTCAAGGTCGACCGCGAGGTCGTCTTCGAGACCTGGGCGCTCAACGAGGCGAGCGTCGAAAAGGCGAGCCGTGAGCGCATGCTCGAGGTCGTCATCGAGATCGACGGCCGTCCGCTCAGCTCCTTCGGCTGCGACGGCGTCGTCATGGCGACGCCGACCGGGTCGACCGCCTATGCCTTCTCGGCCGGGGGGCCGGTGGTCTGGCCGTCGGTCGACGCACTGCTGCTCGTTCCGCTGAGCGCGCACGCCCTCTTCGCGAAGCCCCTGGTCGTCGGCCCGAACTCGGCGCTGGCCGTCGAGCTTCTCGACCGCACGCAGGGCACGGGCGTTCTCAACTGCGACGGCCGCCGCACTTTCGATCTGCCACGCGGCGCCCGGGTCGTCGTGCGCCGGTCGCCCACCCCGGTGCGCCTTGCCCGTCTCAGCCAGGGGCCGTTCGTCGACCGCCTGGTCAACAAGTTCAACCTGTCGGTGTCCGGGTGGCGCGGGCCAGAAGGCGAAGAGGCACTGCGGCCGTGATGGTGAAAGCGTGATTGAAGAGATCTGGATCCGTTCGCTCGGAGTTATCGGTGACGCGCGCCTGCCGCTCGGCCCGGGCTTCACGGCGATCACCGGCGAGACCGGTGCGGGCAAGACGATGGTGGTCACCGCCCTCGGACTGCTGCTTGGCGAGCGGGCCGACGCATCGGTCATCCGATCCGGCAGCCAACAGGCCGTCGTCGAGGGGCGCTGGGTCGTCGACCCCTCCGGCGCGGTCGCTGAGCGGGCGCGCGACGCCGGCGGAGACCTCGACGGGTCAGAGCTGATCCTGGCCCGTTCCGTGTCGGCCGAGGGCCGCAGCCGTGCGATCATCGGCGGCCGCACCACCCCGGTCGGTGTTCTCAACGAGATCGGCCAGCAGCTCGTCGTCGTGCACGGGCAGTCCGACCAAGTGCGACTGCGGTCGGCAACCGCGCAACGGGAGGCGCTCGACCGCTTCGCCGGCGTCGAGCTGGGCTCCGTGCTCGCCGACTATCAAAGTGTCTACCGCCGCTGGCAGTCCGCTCAGGGAGAGCTTGACGTGTTGGTGGCCGAGCAGGACCGGCGCTCGCGCGAGGCCGAAGAACTGCGCGCCGCCATGGCTGAGATCGAGGCGGCGTCTCCGAAGCGCGGCGAGGATGCCGAGCTCACCGAGCAGGCCGACCGCCTTACCAACCTCGAAGACCTGCGCCTTGCCGCGAGCCAGGCCCATGAGCTCATCTCGGCGGAGTCGGTTGACGGCGGGGGAGACGTACTGGCGCTGCTCGACTCCGCGCGGCGCTCCCTCGAGAAGGTCGCGGTGCATGACGCCGCCCTACCGCCCATCGCCGAGGCCCTGCAGAACGCGACGATCCTCGTCACCGAGATCTCTGCTCAGCTCTCGAGCTACCTCAGCGACCTCGACGCCGACGGCGGCCGCGAGCTCGAGACCGTGCAGGAGCGCCGGGCGCAGCTCAGCCAGCTGACCCGCAAGTACGGCGGCGACCTCGACCAGGTGATCGACTACCTGGAGAGCGGCAGCGGGCGGCTCCTCGAGCTCGACAACGACTCCGACCGCATCGCCGCCCTCGGCGCCGAAGTCGCGGCCGACCGGGAGCGCCTGGTGGCGCTGGCCGAGCGGCTGAGCGAGATCCGCCGAGCCGCGGCGCAGCGCATGAGTGAGAGCGTGACGGCTGAGCTCTCCGCGCTCGCTATGGCCAGCGCACGGGTCATCGTCGAGGTGACCGATCGCACCGACTACTCGCAGAGTGGCAAGGATCAGGTGGCGATCTTGCTGCAGCCGCATCCGGGATCCGAGCCCCTGCCGTTGACGAAGGGCGGATCCGGGGGAGAGCTCTCCCGGGTCATGCTCGCGATCGAGGTGGTCATTGCCGCCAACGATCCGGTGCCGACGTTTATCTTCGACGAAGTCGATGCCGGTGTCGGCGGCGCTGCAGCGATCGAGATCGGTCGCCGGCTTGCGCAGCTGAGTAGGAGTGCACAGGTCATCGTGGTCACCCACCTCGCCCAGGTCGCGGCCTTCGCGACCAATCACCTGCGGGTCTCCAAAGACAACGATGGCTATATCAGCGCGAGCAGCGTCGAGCAGCTGAGCGGCGAAGACCGCGTGTCCGAGATGGCCAGACTGCTCTCCGGTCTCAGCGATTCCGAGTCGGGACTCGCCCACGCCCGCGAGCTGCTCGACGTCGCGCGGCAGCGGTAGAGCGCGCCGCTGCGAAAGTGGCCGCGCACGGGATAGGCTAGAACCCCGTGGTGGATACTTCTGCGCAGCAGATTACAAAGCATATTTTCGTTACGGGTGGCGTCGTCTCCTCCCTCGGCAAGGGCCTCACGGCCGCGAGTCTCGGTAATCTCCTTACCGCTCGCGGGCTGCACGTGGTCATGCAGAAGCTCGACCCCTATTTGAATGTCGACCCGGGAACCATGAACCCGTTCCAGCATGGTGAGGTCTTCGTCACCGATGACGGCGCCGAGACCGACCTCGACATCGGCCACTACGAGCGATTCCTCGACATCAACCTCAACCAGGCTGCGAACGTCACCACGGGCCAGATCTACAGCGATGTCATCGCCAAGGAGCGCCGCGGCGAGTACCTCGGCGACACGGTGCAGGTGATCCCGCACATCACCGACGAGATCAAGCGGCGCATGCGCCTGCAGGCCACCGGGCCGTTCAGCGCCGACAACCCGCAGCCCGACGTGATCATCACCGAGATCGGCGGCACCGTCGGCGATATCGAGAGCCAGCCCTTCATCGAGTCGGCCCGCCAGGTGCGCCACGAGCTCGGCCGCAAGAACGTGTTCTTCGTGCACGTCAGCCTGGTGCCCTACATGAACGCGTCGGGTGAGCAGAAGACCAAGCCCACCCAGCACTCGGTCGCCGCGCTGCGCTCGATCGGAATCCAGCCGGATGCGCTCGTGCTGCGCAGCGACCGCCCGGTCAGCGAGTCCAACAAGCGCAAGATCGCGCTCATGTGCGACGTCGACGAAGACGCCGTTGTCAACGCCGTCGACGTGCCGAGCATCTACGACATCCCGACGATGCTGCACGACCAGGGACTCGACGCCTACATCATCGACAAGCTCGGCCTCGAGGCGGACGATGTCAACTGGGACGGCTGGAGCGAGCTGCTCGCAACCGTGCACGACCCGAAGCACGAGGTCACAATCGGTCTCGTCGGCAAGTACATCGACCTGCCCGACGCCTACCTGTCGGTCACCGAGGCGCTCAAAGCGGGCGGCTTCGCCAACCAGGCCAAGGTCATCATCAAGTGGATCGCGTCCGACACCTGCGAGACGCCCGAGGGGGCTGCCAAACAGCTCAGCGACGTCGACGGAATCTGCGTGCCGGGCGGGTTCGGCGTGCGCGGCATCGAGGGCAAGCTCGGCGCGCTCCGCTTCGCGCGCGAGAACGGCATCCCGGCCCTCGGGCTGTGCCTGGGGCTGCAGTGCATGGTCATCGAGTACGCGCGCGACGTGGTCGGTCTCGACGGGGCATCCTCGAGCGAGTTCGACCCCGATACCGAGTTCCCCGTGATCGCGACCATGGCGGAGCAGGTCGACATCCTCGCGGGCGGCGATCTCGGCGGCACGATGCGCCTCGGCCTCTACGAGGCAGCGCTGGCCCCCGGCTCGATCGTCGAAGCGCTCTATGCGGCGCCGACCGTCGGCGAGCGCCACCGCCACCGCTACGAGGTCAACAACCACTACCGCGAGCAGATTGCGGCGGCCGGCCTGCGCTTCTCCGGGCTCAACCCCGACCTCGACCTGGTCGAGTTCGTCGAGCTGCCTGCTGACGTGCACCCCTTCTACGTCGGCACCCAGGCGCACCCCGAGCTGCGGTCGCGCCCGAACCACGCGCACCCCCTGTTCCGCGGGCTCGTCAGCGCAGCTCTCGACCGCCAGGCCGCCAGCAGGCTCTTCGAGGTGCCCGAGCCCGCGGATGCCTGAGCGTTTCGCCGACGAGCCGTTCGCGGTCACGGTCACCGAGCGCTCCACCCCCTTCACCGGCGCGGTGTGGAACATCGCCCGCGAGACCTTCACCTACAACGGCCACGCGGT
>JAAFHU010000134.1 GCA_013297645.1 Actinomycetota bacterium | reverse complement strand
TCGCGATGCGCCCCGTGCTCGACCCGGTCTGGTCGTAGACCGTGTGGATGCGGCCCGAGGCGTCGATCGACTTGTCGAGCGTCTGGATGATCTGCATGAGCTTGGTCTGCTCGCGGTGCTGCAGCAACAGGCCGAGGAAGGGATGCGGATTCTGCTCCTGCAGGTCGGTCAGCGAGGCGGCGTCAGTGGAGTAGCCGGTCTTGTTGGCCCGGGTCTTCGGCATCTCGAGCTGGTCGAAGAGCACCTCCTGCAGCTGCTTGGGCGAACCGAGGTTGATCTCTTTGCCGATGATGCCGAAGGCCTCCTGCGCGATCGCGCTCGAGGTCTCGGCCAGCTCGCCGTTGAGGGAGGAGAGAATGTCGTGGTTGACGGTGATGCCCTGCAGCTCCATCGTCGCCAGCACCGGGATGACGGGCATTTCGATGTCGTTCATCACTCCGAGGCTGCCCGGTTCGATCTTGTCCGTGAGGTACTCGGCGACCCGCAGGATGTACCACGCCTCGGTCGCCGGGCTCAGCGCCTCGGTGTCGGGAACGAGCTGGTTGGGGTTCGCCTGCGGCAGGCGGTCGCCGAGGAAGTCGTAGACCTGCTGCGCGAGGTCGCTCTCTTTGGCGCCCGGCTTGATGAGCCACGCGGCAATGCTGGTGTCAAAGGCAATGCCGTTGACGACCAGGCCGGATGCCCGCATCACCTTGAGCTGCGCCTTGGCCGACTGCAGATACTTGGGGCTGTCGCTCGCGAGCCACTGCTCGAGTGCGACGTAGTCGCCCGTTCCCTTCTTCCACGGCACGAAGGCGGAGTCCGCCATCGACGCGAGGCCCAGTCCGCTCACCTGGCCGTCGAGCGTCTCGACGCGCAGCCCCAAGGGACCCTTCGCCGCGTTGGTCTCGATCCAGCGGGCGAGCTCCTCGTCGACGAGGGTCTTGACGGGTGGCACGGTGACGCCGGGCGCGGTCGGCTCGGTGCTGGCCTCGGGCGAGCTGCCATCGGTGTCGGACTGCTTGAAGACGCGGTCGAGAAGCGTCTTGAACTGGAGCTTGTCGAAGACCTCGCGCACCGCGGCCTCGTTGATCGGCCGGCGCTCGAGGGAGTCGAGGGTGATCGGCAGGTCGACGTCGGTGACGAGGTGGTTGAGCTGCCGGTTCTGGATAGCACGCTCGCGCTGCTCGCGCAGCTTCTCGCCGACGACACCGGTGATCTCATCCGCGTGCTCGAGGATGCCGGCGAGGTTGCCGTATTTGAGCACCCACTTGATCGCGGTCTTCTCGCCGACCTTGTCGATGCCGATGAGGTTGTCGCTCGTCTCGCCGACGAGCGCGGCGATATCGGGATAGCTGGAGGGCTCGATGCCGTAGCGCTCGAACACCGCGTCCCGGTCGTATCTCTTGAGCTCGCTGACGCCGCGGGCGTTGGGGTAGAGCACGGTTACGTCGTCGTTGATCAGCTGGAAGGTGTCGCGGTCGCCACTCACCACGTACACGCTGAAACCCTCGGCTCGACCGCGCGTGGCCAATGTCGCCAGGATGTCGTCGGCCTCGTAGTCCTCTTTGGTGATCGTCACGATGTTCATGGCCGCGAGGGCCTCTTGCAGCAGCGGCACCTGGCCGATGAACTCGGGCGGAGTCTCGCCGCGGGTGCCTTTGTAGTCGGGGTTGACCCGGGTGCGGAAGCTGTAGCGCGAGATGTCGAAGGCGATGGCGAGGTGGGTGGGCTTCTCGTTCTTCAGCAGGTTGATGAGCATCGAGATGAAGCCGTGGATGGCGTTGGTGTGCTGCCCCTCCCGGTTCTGGAAGCTGTCGACCGGCAGCGCGTAGAAGGCCCGGAAGGCGAGCGAATGGCCGTCGATGACCATGAGGGTAGGCTTTTCGATGTCCGACACGAGGCCAGCCTAGCTGCGCCCGCCGACAGCTCTCGAGGATGCGATGACGAAACTACCCGAGGGTCTCGACCCAATTCTGGTCGAGCGACTCTCTGACTCCGGGGGCGGCGCACTCACCCGCAAGATGGGCATCGAGTTCCTCGAGCTGTCGGCCGAGTTCTCGGTGGCGACCATGCCCGTGCTCGACAACACCCAGGTCATCGGCCTGCTGCACGGCGGTGCCCACGTGGTCCTCGGCGAGTCGCTCGGATCGATCAGCTCGGCCATCCACGCCGGCCCCGGCCGTTATGCGGTCGGCATCGAGATCAACGCCTCGCACTCCCGGTCGGTGACGTCGGGCTTCGTCACCGGGACGTGCACCGCCCTCTCGCTCGGCCGCACCCTGGCCACCCACGAGATCGTCATCCGCGACGAGGAGGGCCGCCGGCTCTCGACCGTGCGCATGACGAACATGCTGCTCGACCAGCGCTAACCGCGCAGCGCGTCGAACCAGCGCTGCCACTGCGGCTCGGTGCGCCGCTCGCCGAGCCACTCGGCGAAACGCTCGTTGGAGTCGCGGTAGAGCGCGCGAATTTGACGTGCGTCCTTCTCGGAGGGCCGCCACGGCCGCCCCGACGAGCCCATGTCGATCATCTCGCGCTGCGAGCGCAGCCGGATGCTCTCGTATGCCGCCAGCGCCCCGGAGCGCAGAAGGCGGACGGGGGCCCGCTGCGACACCCGCTTCAGCGCCCAGAGCGTCCACAGCTGGCGCGCCGTCAGCGCCGGATGGATGCGACGGCCCTCGATGCCGTCCTCGGCGGGAGGACGGGGAAGGTCGCACGCGTCCAGCACCCGGTAGACCAGGTCGTAGGTGCCGATATCGTCCTCGAAATAAGGCACGACGACGAGGTCGACCCCGAGCTGCGGACCCCACCGCTCGACATACCTGCCGAAGTCGTACCGGCCGCGGGACAGGTTGTGCCGCGCGTACCGCACCACCTTCGCCGGCGACACCTCACCGCCCTTGTTCACCTTGATGCCGTGTGACAGGCGTGAGGCCACCGATTGCACTTGATCGCGAATCGCGAGGCAGATGGTGACCTCATCGAAGACCGAGAGCAGGTTCTTCGCAAACTCCTCGGGATCCATGTAGTTTTCTGCGCCCTCGCAGATGAACAGGAAGCTCACGCGCTCCCGTGCCGATTGGCGGTGGGCATCGACCAGGCTGCGGAGCCGCTCCATCACTTCGGCGGGATCCTTGACTACCCGGTTGCGGCCGCCGACGAGGGCCGGGTTGAGGCCGCCGATCGCGACAAGCACCTGGTGCTTGTAGACGGATCCCTCCTTGGGCCACCACTCGTCGTCGACCGGATAGACCAAGCCCGCGGGCACACGTCCTGCCCGCGCGGACTTGGTGAGGTAGGCGGCCAACGCTGTCGTACCCGTCTTCATCGGGCCGAGGTGCACCACCGCGCGCATGATCGGGGCGTCGCTCATTCCGCCCCCGCATGGTCACGAACGGGGCGCTGTGCAGCGAACCACTCCACCCAGTCAGGATCGCGGGCGGTCTCGCCGAGATAGGCCCGCAACTCGGCGTTCGACTGCAGGAACTGCCGGCGCACCAGGTCGGCCTCGCGCGCACCCAGTCGAGCGCGACGATGAGCAGAGTCGGGGTGCTTGCTGCGCTGAAGGGCCTCCGCGTTCACCCGGGCGAACTGTGCCTGCACCCGCGCGCTCCACACCGGCTGCCATGCCAGCCTGCGATGCAGTGCAGCGAGAAACCGCAGCTGGCGCTCGGCGCCTGCGCTGATAGCCGAGTGCAGGCGTTGGCCGTCCACGGCCTCTTCGCGGGGCGCCAGCGGCAGGCCGACCGCGGTGAAGAGCCGGTCGAACAGTGCGTAGGTGGCGATGTCGCGCTCGAGGAAGGGAACGACCACCAATCGGGCACGCTCAAGATCGCCCCAGCGCGCCACGATGCGCGCATAGTCGAACCGCCGCGAGCGCACTGCCTCGACGTTGACCGGGGGCCGCGCCGAGCTCGCGGTGCTCGACACGCTCTTGCGTACCGCGTGCGACAGGGAGGACTCGATGCCGGCAACCTGCCCTCGCGCGACAAGGCAGTACACGACCTCGTCGAACCACCCGAGCAGCGCGTCCGTCAGCACCTCGGGGTCCACCCTGTTCGACGCGCCTTCCGCGATGAACATGACCGAGTGCCGCCCGTCACCCCGCGAGCGCAGAACAGCGGCCAGATTGTCCAATCGCTCCGTGACGATCTCGCGTCGCGCAGCGACCGTGCGCTCCAGGTCGCGGTCTCGCAGGCCGACCATGCCCAGGCTGGTGATCGAGTGGTGCTTGGCCACCGGATTGCCCTCGTCCCACCACATGTCGGCAACGGGATAGACGAATCCCTCGGGCAGGCGCCCGTTCTTCGTGGACTCGATCAGCGAGATGGCAAGCGCGGTAGTGCCGGACTTCATCGGGCCGATGTGCACCACCGCCCGAAGCCAGGTGCCGCGCAAGGGGGAGGACACGGTCTAGCCCACGCCGACGGTGCCGCCGTGCACCATCGTCACCCGGTTGCCCTCGTTCTGTTTCGTCTCATGCGCAATCACGATAGTGGAACCGGTGCCCGTGCTACGCGGCCCGCGCGAAGGCCGCATAGCTGCGTCCGGAGGCGAGCGTGGCGAAGGCGTAGCCGACGGGGTCGAGGAGGGCGCCGTTCACTCGGAGGCCGATAGGCACGTCGAAGGCCGCATCCACCCATTCGCCGCCGGTGCTGCGCGCGACGCACTCCCCGAGAAGGCAGCCGAACCCGAAGAGCACCTCGGGAACCTGCTCGACCGCGACTCCCCCGGCGCGCAGGCTGGCCGTCACCGAGTCGAGCCAGTCGAGCGTTGAGGAGCTGTAGTCGAGCACGACCCCCTGGGCTGCCGCCTGCGCGACGATGTCGGCGGCGAAGCGTGGCGCGTTCTGCGGCGTCAGCTCGTACGCCAGCGCGAGCTGGAGTTCGCTGGCCACGCGGTCTACTTCTTGGGCGACAGTTGGTCGATGATCGTGATGGCCACGTCGTGCATCGTCAGCCGGCGGTCCATCGATGCCTTCTGGATCCAGCGGAAGGCCTCGGGCTCGGTGAGACCCATCTTGTCGTTGAGCAGGCCCTTGGCGCGGTCGACGAGCTTGCGGGTCTCGAACCGCTCGACGAGGTCGGCGACCTCTGACTCGAGTGCGAGGAACTGCGCGTGACGGCTGATGGCGATCTCGAGCTGCGGCAGCAGGTCGTTCGGGGTGAAGGGCTTGACCACGTAAGCGAACACGCCCGCCTCGGCGGCCCGCTCGACGAGCTCCTTCTGGCTGAAGGCGGTGAGCAGCACCACGGGCGCGACGTGGTTCTTCAGCAGTCGTTCCGCGGCAGAGATGCCGTCGAGGAGCGGCATCTTGACGTCCATGATGACGAGGTCGGGCTTGAGCTCGGTGGCGAGCGCGACGGCGGCCTCGCCGTCTCCGGCCTCGCCGACGACGTCATAGCCGTTGTCGCGCAGGATCTCGACGATGTCCATGCGGATGAGCGACTCGTCCTCTGCGACGACGACCCGGCGGGGGGCGGCCACGGGAGTCGATTCCTGGTCTGTCACAGCGATCAGCCTACGGTATTCGGCACTCTGGTTTCGGTGCAGTGCCGCTCTCAGCGGCGACCGGTCAGGGATTCCTCGAATCGCGCGAAGGGCTCGTACCACCCCTGTTCCAGCAGCAGCGCCTGGAGCTGGTGGTCAAGGCCGAGGATCACGGCGAGGCCGACGACGATGAAGAGCACGCCGATCGCGCGCCGGAACCAGCCGTCGGGCCGCGAGAGCCAGCCGAGGCGGCGCGCGAAGGAGGCCCCCAGGAACCCGACGAGCAGAAGCGTCGCGGCAAGCCCGACCGCGTAGACGGTCACATAGAGCACGCCGGTGCCGAAGGACGCGGGCAGCACGCTCGCCATGACGAGCGCGTAGGTCGGCGAGCAGCTGCTGAAGGTGGGGCCGAGGGCCGCGCCGAGAAGAAGGTCGCCGGGCAGTCCGCCGCGTCGGTACGAGCGGTCGAGGGCGTGGTTGGCCTGGCGCTGGATTCCCGTGGCAGCCATCACCGCATCCCACAGCCGCGGGAAGAGCAGTGTCACGCCGAGTGCGACGACGATGCCTCCGGCAATCAGCTGCCAGACCACGCGGGGAACACCCAGCAGAGCGGTCGTCGCGATCAACACCAGGCTGAACAGCACGACGGATGCCGCCAGCGCCGCCGCGATCACGATCGGCCGGTACCACTGCCGGTCGGCGATCGCCGGGTCGGACGCGCTGCGCACCGCCGACCCCCCGACGATGACGGGGAGGAGGGGCAGCACGCACGGCGATGCCACCGTCAGCACTCCGGCGACGAAACAGGCGAGGAGCAGGGCCATGGCCGAGGGGCGGGT
>JAAFHU010000133.1 GCA_013297645.1 Actinomycetota bacterium | reverse complement strand
GAGGCCTACGACTTGACGACCGAGGCCTTCGGCCCCGGCTTCAACGGCCCTCTCATCATCGCCGTCGACATCACGCAGACGACCGCGATCCTCGACGACCTCGACGCGATCGGGGCGGACATCGCCACGCTCGACGACGTCGCCAACGTCAGCCAGGGACTGCCGAACAGCGGCCTCGACACGGCGATCATCCAGGTGACGCCCTCGAGCGCGCCCGACTCCGTCGAGACCAAGGCGCTCGTGCAGGCGATCCGCGACCTCGCCCCCGACATCGAGAAGAAGTACGGCACCGAGATCTTCGTCACCGGCTCCACCGCCGTGGGCATCGACGTCTCGCAGCGGCTGACCGACGCGCTCGTGCCCTTCGGGCTGGTCGTCGTCGGCCTCTCGATCATCCTGCTGATGATGGTGTTCCGCTCGGTGCTCGTGCCGGTCAAGGCGGCCCTCGGCTTCCTGCTGTCGGTCGTCGCCACCTTCGGCGTGCTCGTCGCCGTCTTCCAGTGGGGATGGCTCGCCGACCTGTTCCACGTCGAGACCACCGGGCCGATCCTCAGCTTCATGCCGATCATCCTCATGGCCGTGCTCTTCGGCCTCGCCATGGACTACGAGGTCTTCCTCGTCAGCGGCATGCGCGAAGAATTCGTCAAGACCGGCGATGCCCGCTGGTCGGTGGAGCACGGGTTCGCCAACGGCGCCCGCGTGGTCACGGCTGCCGCGCTCATCATGTTCTTCGTCTTCATCGCCTTCGTGCCCGAGGGCACCGGGGCGATCAAGCCCATCGCCCTCGGTCTCGCGGCCGGCGTCGCCTTCGACGCCTTCCTCGTGCGCATGACCCTGGTGCCCGCCCTCATGACGCTCTTCGGCCGCGCCGCCTGGTGGATGCCGAAGTGGCTCGGCCGCCTCCTGCCCAACCTCGACATCGAGGGCGAGCAGTTGCGCCACCACATCGGCGACCTCGCCTGGGCGACCGCGCAGACCGGCGAGTCGATCAGTGCCGAGTACCTGATCGCGGGATCCCGCGAGCGCCAGATCGGACCGGTCACCATCGGCGTGCCCGCCGGCGCCCTCGCCGTCGCCAGCGGAGACCCGGTCGACCGGCGGCTGCTGGCCGCGACCCTGGCCGGCCGCCTCGACCCGCTGAGCGGGCGCGCGCAGGTGTCCGGGCATCCGCTGCCATCGGAGTCGGGGCGGGTGGCGAACCTCGTCGCCCTCGCCGACATCGGCGGCGTCGAGCGCTCTGAGACGAGCGTCACCGTCGGCGAGCTGCTCACCGAGCGCCTCGAGCTGAAGCAGCCCTGGTACCGCATGTGGTTGACGTCCCGCAAGGCACGGGGATGGCTGGAGCGCGTCAACGCCGTGCTGCCCGACGGCTCCGCAACCGTGCGCGCCAGCTCCACCCTCGTCGAGCTGCCCCAGCTCGAGCGGTCCGTCGCGCTCGCCGCGGTCGCCCTCGCCGAGCGCACGCCGGTCGTCATGCTCGACCAGCTGGACTCCTTCGCGAGCACCGATGACGAACTTGCCTTTATCGAGGCCGTGCACCTGCTCGCCCCTGCCACGACGACCATCGTCGTCGGTAGCCCGATCCCGGCCCGCGCGATGGAACCGGCGCGCACCGGCGACCGCCCCCTGGTCGTTATCGACCTGTACTCGCTCAACGCACAGCTGAGCACCGCACGGCCCACCGCAGCACGGCCCAGCGCAGCGGAGGGCCGCGCCGCAGAGGGCAGCGCGGCAAAGCACAGCTCAGCACCGAACACCACAGCTCAGCGCAGCACGGAAGGCATCGCATGACTCTCCTCACCGCCAACCCGCAGGCCACCCGCCGCACCTGGAAGCGCTACGGCGCCCTCGCCGCGGTCGTGCTCGTGCCGCTCGCGTTCGCCGGACTCTTCGTTGGAGCGCTCTCGCAGAGCGACACCGCGCTCGACGCCATTCCCGCGGCGATCGTCAACGAAGACGCCCTCATCACGACCACGAACGCCGACGGCACCGAGACCAACGTCTTCGCCGGCCGCCAGCTCGTCACCGAGCTGACGGGCGCCAACGCACAGGGCTTCGACTGGAAGATCACCAACGCCGAGGATGCGGAGAAGGCCCTCGCGAGCGGCGAGGTCTATGCGATCCTCACCGTGCCGTCCAACTTCTCCAGCTCGATCATGTCGATCCAGTCGGATGCACCGGAGAAGGCCGACATCTCGATCCGCACGGATGACGCCCACAGCTACCTCACCGGCGCGCTTGTGCAGGCGGTCGGCCAGGGCATGGTCGGCACCTTCGGCAATGAGATCACCGAGCAGGTGATCGGTGGGCTGTACACGTCGTTCGGCACCGTCGGGGAGTCCCTGCAGACCGCCGCCGACGGCGCGGGTCAGATCTCGTCGGGCGCATCGCAGCTCAGCTCAGGACTGTCGCAGTACACCGGCGGCGTATCGCAGCTCTCGAACGGGCTGAGAAAGCTCAACACCGGTGCCGCCGGGCTCAGCCAGCTCAGCGACGGCGTGGCGAGCTACACCTCGGGCGTCACGACGCTGTCGCAGACGCTTGCATCGATCAACGGCCGCATTCAGGCGGGCACGGAGACGGCGACTGATCTTCAGTACCTGCAGGGCGTCGTCAACGGCCTGGCCGCGGCCAGCACCGGCGGCGTCGACCTCAGCAACAAGACCGCCTCCGCGATCCGCGGCATCCAGTCGGGCATCAGTCAGAGCTCCTCCGGCGCGGCGGCACTCGCCGCGGGCGGCCCCGCTCTCGTCAGCGGTGTCGACGGCCTCTCCTCCGGTGCCTCCGACCTGGCAACCGGGCTCTCGTCCGGCGCCTCCCAGGTGCCGGCCTTCGACGCCGACCAGGTCGCGGCCTCGGCGGCAGTGGCATCCGACCCGGTCACGCTCACCATCTCGACCGACAACCGCCTCGGCGAGGTCGGCCAGGCGATCGCAACGTTCTTCGTGCCGCTCGGCCTGTGGATCGGCGCTCTCGCCGTCTTCCTGGTGCTGCGCCCGGTCACCCGCCGCGCACTCGCCTCCACCGCGCAGAATGGACGCCTCGTCTTCTCGGCGCTGCTGCGCGCCGGTGCGGTGACCGGCGCTCAGGCGCTGCTGTTGGTCGCCCTGCTCCACATCTCGCTCGGCGTCAGCTGGGCGTACCTCCCAGCGACGCTGGGCTTCTCGCTGCTGACCGCCTTCGCGTTCACCGCTTTCCACTACCTGCTCACCGTCGGTCTCGGGCGTGCCGGCCTGGTCGTCTCGCTCTTCGTGGTCGCCATTCAGGTGACGTCAACCGGCGGGCTCTACCCGATCGAGCTGCTGTCCACGCCCTTCCAGTGGATCAGCCCCTTCCTGCCGCTGACCTACGGCGTCTCGGGCATGCAGGCCATCATCGCCGGGGGATCGGCCGCCGACGCCCTCTCGTCTGCGGCAGTGCTCGCCGGATTCGCGCTCGCGAGCGTCCTGCTCGCGCTGCTCGCCATCCGCCGCACCCGCCGCGCAGGGGCTATCGGACTGCTGCCCCGCACCGCCTAGCGCTCGCACGCTGCCGCCGCTCGCCCGCTCCCCGGGCGGGCGGCGGTGTGGCGCCCGTGACTTGTCGCACCGGCCGGGGCCACCGTGGCGGTCGCCAGCGCACTCACCAATAAGAGGACGCTGTGGCCCCCATTCTGCGGGGGACACGATGTCCTCGTATTGGTGAGCGCGTTCGGGGCGGCGTGCCGACCGGGGACAACGCAACCCTCCCCAGCCTCGAGATGTGCGCAGATCCGCCGCGACGGCGGGATCGCTCGCAATCTGCAGAGACGATGGGGTGATGTTGCCCATCGAGATACTCATCCTTCGCCTCGGCGGCCTAGCGCGCACGAGCGAGCTCTACGCGGCGGACTATTGGCAGTCACTCGTGCAGCTGTACTCCACGTATGGGCGAATCATTAGCGCGGGCAAGGGCTGGTGGGCGACCAAGTACACGCCGCCAGCGGCGGTGGCGGCACGCAAACTGGGCGGGAGGCTGGCGTGCGTCAGCGCACTCCAGCACTACGGGATCGGCGACGGCGATGGCAGGCTGCACCTCGCATTGGAGCGATCAGGCAAGAAGCCGCGTGATGTCGATGTGATTGTGCACTGGAGCCGCCGGCGACTCCCCGGCGACCGCATGTCCGTCACCGTCCCGGTCGCTCGAGCTCAGGCGACCCGGTGCGCTACAACCAGTCCCTCTTCTTGAACGAGAGATAGAGTGCTCCGCCGACAGCGACGATGAGCGCTGACGAGACCAGCACGCCCCACCAGGTGCCGAACCCGGGGAAGAGCAGGTTCTGGCCGAAGAAGCCGGTGATCGCAGTGGGCACCGCGATGATCGCCGCCCAACTGGTGACCTTCTTCATGATGAGGTTCATGCGGTTGCCCTGGATCGAGATGTTCGTCTCCAGGATTGTCGTGATGAGGTCGCGCAGCGACTCCGTCCACTCGGTCGCTCGCAGTACGTGGTCGTAGACATCCTGAAAGTAGTGCTGCATTCCCGGATCGATGGAGGCGATGTCGCGGCGCATGATCGTGTTGACGACCTCCCGCATCGGCGTGACGACGCGGCGAAGCAGAACCAGGCTCTTGCGCAGCTCGAAGCTGCGGCGCTGCACCTCCTTGTCGCGGGGGCGGTCGTCGAAGAGGGCGTCCTCGAGCTGCTCGATCTGGGCGTCCAGTGCCTGCACGGCCTCGAAGTGGCTGTCGACGATCGCGTCGAGCAGACCCCAGAGCAAGAAGGCGGTGCCGTGCTTCGACAGTGCGGGGTCGTTCTCCCACCGGGTGGCGACCGCCGTCATGTCGAAGTCCTTCTCGTGCACGGTGATGAGCGCGTGCTTGGTGATGAAGGCTTTCACCTCGTGGGTCTCGAGCTCACCCGTGGTCTCGTCGAGGGCGACGGCGTAGGCGGCGAGGAAGAGGTGCGAGTCGTACTGGTCGATCTTGGGGCGCTGGAAGTCGTGCACCGCATCCTCGACGGCGAGGTGGTGCAGCGCGAGCTCCTCCTCGATGCTGGCGAGGTCCTCGGCGGACGGGTTGACGAAGTCAGCCCAGACCGTGCACCCCTTGGTCGCGAGGTGGTCGGAGATGTCGGCAACGGGAAAGTCCTTCTTCACCAGTTTGCCGCCCTGGTATAGCTGAGTAGTCGCCATGCTCGCAATGCTAGGTGACGCACGGCTGGTACCTTGGAACTACTCATGACCTCCACCGGCAGCTATGACTTCGTCGTGGTCTCCAACCGCCTCCCGGTCGACCATGTCGTCGACGCCGACGGCAATGCCAGCTGGACCAGGTCGCCCGGCGGACTCGTCACCGCCCTCGAACCCGTCATGCAGGCCAACGACGGAGCCTGGGTCGGATGGGTCGGCCAGGCCGACGTCGAGTATGAGCCCTTCGACAACAACGGCATCCGCATCGTTCCCGTTCCGTTGAGCGAAGAGGAGGTCGAGCGCTACTACGAGGGTTTCAGCAACGACACCCTCTGGCCGCTCTACCACGACGTGATCGCCGCGCCGAGCTACCACCGCGAGTGGTGGGACTCGTACGTGGTCGCCAACGAGCGCTTCACCGCGGCGACCGCGGCCATCGCCGCCGAGGGCGCGGTCGTCTGGGTGCAGGACTACCAGCTGCAGCTCGTGCCGAAGATGCTGCGCGAGCTGCGGCCCGACCTGACCATCGGATTCTTCAACCACATCCCCTTTCCCCCCTACGGCATCTACTCGCAGCTGCCCTGGCGCACGCAGATCATCGAGGGACTGCTCGGCGCTGACGTCATCGGCTTCCAGCGCGTGGCGGATGCGAGCAACTTCCTGCGCGCGGTGCGCCGACTCACGGGCTTCGTCACCCGCGCTCCCATCGTCGAGGTCGGCAACCGTGCCGTCATTGCGAAGCACTTTCCCATCTCCATCGACTCCGCGAGCTTCGAGGCGATCGCCCGGCGGCCAGAGGTGCAGGAGCGCGCGAGGGAGATCCGTGAGGGCCTCGGCAATCCGACGACGGTCATGCTCGGCGTCGACCGCCTCGACTACACGAAGGGCATCGGCCACCGCCTCAAGGCCTTCGGCGAGCTGCTGCGCGACGGCTCCCTCAATGTCGAGGATGTGACCCTGGTGCAGGTCGCCAACCCCAGCCGCGAGCGCGTGGCCGCCTACATGCAGCTGCGGGACGAGATCGAGCTCACCGTCGGGCGCATCAACGGCGACTTCGGCACAATCAGCCACCAGGCGATCAGCTACCACCACCACGGCTACCCGCGCGAAGAGATGGTGGCGCTCTACCTCGCGGCCGACGTCATGCTGGTGACTGCGCTGCGCGACGGCATGAACCTCGTCGCCAAGGAGTACGTCGCCGCCCGCTTCGACAACGACGGCGTGCTGATCCTCAGCGAGTTCACCGGCGC
>JAAFHU010000132.1 GCA_013297645.1 Actinomycetota bacterium | reverse complement strand
ACGCGGCCTCGAAGCCGGCGCGGGCGATGGCCCGGGCGTCGGCCGCGCTCAGTCCCATCGCGGGAATGGCCTCGCGGTACTCCTTGCCGATGTCCGTCTGGAAGAAGACCGCGTCATCCGTGGCGAAGGTCACCGGGAGTCCCGCGCGCACCATCGCCACGATGCGGTGGTCGCCGTCGAACTGCCAGCCGCTCAGCACACGGGTCGACACCGGGGTGCAGGTGAAGGCGACGCCCGAGCTTCTCGCCATCTCGAGAGCGGACGGATCGTCGACGACCCGATACCCGTGGTCGACCCGGTCGACGCCCAAGACCTCGATCGCGTCGACCACGTTCTGCGCCGACGCCGTCATCGTCTCGCCGGCATGGGCGCTGCGCCGCAGCCCGTTCGCACCGGCGAGCGCGTAGGCGGCGGCGAAGCGCGTCGGATCCTCGGTGAGCTCCGGCGTGAGGTCGTCCTGCCTTATGCCGACCACGAAGTCGCGCGGGTTCGCCAGCACGGTGTTGACGAGGTCGACTGCGCGCTCGGGGGCGTGCGACCGGTTGATTGCCGCGATGAGGCGAAAGCCGACCCCGAACTCGCGCTCGGCGCGCCGCAGGCCGTCGGCGATCGCATCCACCAGCTCGCCGTAGGGCATGACGAAATTGAAGGGGTTGATGAAGTATTCGCGGTAAACGAGGTTTCCCGCAGCGATTGCGTCGACAACTCCTTCATATGCGACAGTCGCGAAATCCTCGGCGTCGACGAGCACCTCGTGGGCCGCGTTGAACACCACGAGAAAGTCGGCGAGGTTGTCGAAGTCGAGCAGGTCGACGACGTTCTCGGTGGGCAGGGCCACACCGTTCTTGCGAGCCAGGCGCACCAGCGTCTCGGGGCGCATCACCGAGACGAAGTGGCAGTGCAGCTCGGCCTTGGGCAGCAGGTGCAGGTAGGTGTCGAGGTCGATCATGCCCCATGGTCGCGCACGGAGGTTTCCGGCTCGTGTCGGCTAGGCCGTCCCCAGCCAGAAGGCAAAGCTGTCAGAGAGCAGTGTGCGCACCGGGGGTGAGCAGAAGACGACGAAGAGGATGACGTTGAGCAGAACGCTGCTCCAGAACGCCGTGCGAAAGGCCGACTTCTTGGTCTTGTGCCGAAAGATCTGCTGGCCGAGGATCGCGCCGGGCCATCCGCCGAGCATCCCCGACAACAGCAGGCTGCTCTCGGGAATGCGCCAGTTTCCCGCGATGGCGGCCCGCTTGTCGATGCCATAGGCGGCGAAACAGATCGCACTCATGCCGAGGTAGAGCCAGAGCGCCCAGAGCGGAGGCTGCCACAGCACGGCGATGACGATCGCGATGCCGAGGAAGGCCGGAATGGCGAGGTAGCTCGCACTGTCGCGGGGAGAGGGGCTCCACGACGACTGCTGCAGAATCTTCACCGACGCGAGCGGCAGAATACGCTCGGCCCGGCGCTTGCCATCGGCGTTGCGCCCCTCCTCGTACGTGACCCGCAAGCCCACCTGGGGCACGATCGTGCCCGGGAAGGCGCTGATGTGCGCGAAGATCTCGGGGCCGTCGATGGCCGGGGTGATGAAGCCGAAACCGCGGTCGGCAGTCCACGTCGTCAGAGTGCCCTCGAGCCGGGCCGAGCGAACTGCCATAGCCGATGCTAACTCGGTGCTGAAGTTGTTATGGTGCGCCCCCCCGGACTTGAACCGGGAACCCACTGATTAAGAGTCAGTTGCTCTGCCAATTGAGCTAGAGGCGCGTGAACGGCAAAGCCGAACCGACTAGCAAGATTAGCATGAGGATTCAGGCCAAATGACACAAGGAGATCGATGACTGCCACGAGGCTCGAAGCCGGCGCGAAAGCACCCGCCTTCACCCTGACCGACCAGGGCGGCGCATCCGTCTCGCTCGCCGATTTTCGCGGGCAGAAAGTGATCCTCTACTTCTACCCCGAGGCCGACACCCCGGCCTGCACGACGCAGGCCTGTGACTTTCGCGACAACCTCGCGTCACTGACCGCGCACGGCTATGCCGTTCTCGGGGTATCGAAGGACAGCGTGGATGCCCTGGCCGCCTTCGAGCAGAAGTACGGCCTCGCTTTCCCGCTTCTCAGCGACGAATCGCTCAGCGTGCACAAGAAGTACGGCACCTGGGGCGAGAAGCAGAATTACGGCAAGACCTATCTCGGAACGCTGCGCTCGACCTTCGTCATCGACGAGAAGGGCGTGCTCGAGCACGCCCTGTACAACGTCAAGGCGAAGGGTCACCTGGCGATGCTGAGCAAGAAGCTCAGGCTGCTCTAGAAGGTGCGCTGCTCGTTGTCGCGGCCGGTGGTCGCCGCGAGCACTGGCTTCTGAAAGAGCAGCACGAGAGCGACCACGACGGGAACCAGCAGGAGCACCCCGAGGTCGGGCCGCGGAGTCGGCCCCTGAAAACTGCCGATCGCGACCGCGCCGATGAGCACCTGCACGACGACCACCGCCGCGCGGGTCCACGCCTGCGCGCGCAGCACGCCGGCGGCGATGAATGCGACCCAAATCGCGCCCGCCGCGATGATGACGGTGATGCCGACGGCGCTGGCCACCGACGTCGGAGTCGCCACGAGAAGCTCTACCACGAAGTACACCGCGGCAGCCGCGAGACCGGCCGCCTCGACGGCGAGAACCACGACGAGGGCCGTCACTGCGGGGTGGCGCGTAGACCGCTTCGTCTGGTCTTCATCTAGATTTCTTGCGTCGTTCACAGCCACATCCCAAGCAAAAACCATTGATTTGCATCTTTCGATATGAGAGTCTATGTGAGGTTGATTTGCGGCCCCCGATGTAGTGAGCCCCTCCCCCACAAACTTCCCCACCCGATTTTGGGTCTATTCGTGCGCCCGGAAACGGGAGTCCGACAGACCCGCGAAGTCACCACAATGCAATAAGGAGCACCCATGGACTGGCGCGACAAAGCCGCCTGCCTGACCGCCGACCCCGAGCTGTTCTTTCCGGTAGGCAACACCGGTCCGGCCGTCGACCAGATCGACAAGGCCAAGGCAGTCTGCGGCCGCTGCTCCGTCACCGAGATGTGCCTCCAGTACGCGCTCGAGACCTCGCAGGACTCCGGCGTGTGGGGCGGCCTCAGCGAAGACGAGCGCCGCGCCCTCAAGCGTCGCGCCGCTCGTGCCCGCCGCGCTTCCTAGCCCCATCGATTTCACAACTCTGAGCACCTAGCACTCAGCAGTTACCCCGGCTCCTCGCCCCGCTTACCCCGGGGCGGGGAGCCTTTTTTTGCCTAGCCCCGGGTGAGCCAGTTGAGCGGCATCTCGATGGTGACCTCGGTGCCCGAGCCCATGAGGGTGTGCCAGTCGATGGTGCCGCCGAGCTCGCCTTGAATGAGGGTGCGCACGATCTGCGTGCCGAGGCCCGACCCCACCTTGCCCTCGGGCAGGCCGACGCCGTTGTCGCGCACCTTGACGCGCAGCATCTCGTCGGTGCGCTTGGCGATGATCTCGACCTCGCCGTCGGCCTTGCCCGCGAGGCCGTGCTCGACCGCGTTGGTCACCAGCTCGGTCAGGGCGAGGGCCAGCGGCGTCGCGTACTCGCTCGGCAGCACGCCGAAGCTGCCGGTCGAGGTCGGGTGCACCGTCGTGTTGTGGCTCGACGCGACCTCGGCGATGAGCTTGAGAACCCGGTCGAAGACGACATCGAAGTCGACCTGCTGGCTGAGGCCCTCTGACAGCGTGTCGTGCACGACGGCAATGGCCGCCACCCGGCGCATGGCCTGGCCGAGGGCGTCGCGGGCGACGTCCGAGTGGGTGCGGCGCGCCTGGATCCTCAGCAGCGAGGCCACCGTCTGCAGGTTGTTCTTCACCCGGTGGTGGATCTCGCGAATCGTCGCATCCTTGGTGATCAGCTCGCGCTCCTGGTGGCGCACCTCGGTCACGTCGCGGCAGAGCACGATCGCCCCGATGCGCTCGCCGCGAATGCGGATCGGGATCGCGCGAATGGTCACGGTGACGCCGCGGCTCTCGACGTCCGTTCTCCACGGGGCGCGCCCCGTCACCACGAGCGGCAGCGACTCGTCGACGACCGTCTTGCCGTGCAGCAGGGTCGTGGTGACCTCGGCGAGGGACTCCCCCTCGAGCTCGCCGCCGAAGCCCATGCGGTTGAAGGCGCTGAGCGCGTTGGGTGAGGCGAAGGTGACGGTGCCGTCGACATCCAGACGGATAAGACCATCGGATGCGCGGGGCGCGCCACGACGCGGACCGCTCGGCGACCCGAAGTCGGGAAAGTCGCCCGACGCGATCATGGCGAAGACCTCGTTGGCGCACTCGTTGAAGGTGAGCTCCTGGCGGCCGGGGGTGCGGGCCTCACTGAGGTTGGTGTGGCGGGTGATGACCGCGACCGGATGCTGGGTGATCTCTTTGCCGCTCGGGCTCAGCCGGCGCATGACCGGCACGGCGCGCACGCGGGTGGGGGTCTCCTCGTACCAGGTGGGAGCACCGGAGTCGACGATCTTCGCCGTCTCGAAGGCCTCGGTGACCTGGGCGCTCCACTCGGGCTTGATGCCCTGGCCGACGAAGTCGCGGTAGAAGAGGGTCGCACTGCTCGACGGGCGGGCGTGCGCCACGGCAACGAAACTGTTGTCCGCGCTGGGCACCCACAGCACGATGTCGGCGAAGGCGAGGTCGGCCAGCAGCTGCCAGTCGCCGACCAGCAGGTGCAGCCACTCGATGTCAGCCTCGGTCGAGCGGCCCTGCGCCTGGACGAGGTCGCTGAGGGTGGACATTGCTCAAGGGTAGCGCGGGTCTTGTGCTCCGCTCCCGCTCAGGGATTGCGCTCTATGGCGATAAGCGCGTCCGTGAGCCTCCGCACCTAGCTGAGTGCCACATCCCGAGGTCGACAGCGCGGTGGGGCCGAGGGACACTTGGGCGATGGAACATGTCGCTACGGCCGTGATTGTGTGATGGAGCTACCAGCGACCATCTCGACGCCAAATGGGCTCAGCGTCGAAGGGGCCAGTGCAGAACTGCTCGCCCTACTCCTCGAGGAGTACGGACGCGAACTTCGTGAGCGAGGCGTCCCCATGGATGACGGTCTTGCTTCAGGAATTCAGCCCGAGCAGACGCGTGCTGCTTTTCACACCATCGAATTGATCCCTCCTCGCGAGGTCGAAGTGTGGTTTGCCTGGCAGAATGGCGCTCGTCGTTTCGAGGGTCGCAGCGTATGGCTCCTCCCCCTTTTTGAGGCGTGGAGCGTCGAGGCGGTCCTCTGGGCCTACGCATGGCGCCCCCACGGCTCAGAGGAATGGGAATGGCACCCTCGCTGGGTTCAGATCACCGGCGAGAAGTATGGCCTAGCAGTGTGGTTTCCGGCCGATCCCGGGGAGACCCCGCTTGTGCGAGTTGATCTACAGGAGGGAGGGATGCAGCCAGGCACACCTCCGACCCAAGTTGTCTCTCTGTGCACCGTGGTCGCTTGGTGGATCGACGGCCTGCGAACAGGGCGATATGTCTGGGACCGCGAAACCTGGACCTGGACCTGGACCTGGAATACGGTGCCCGCCTCTGATCTCGACCCGCGCGATGCTACGCAGCTCTATTAGGAGAACTCGATGAACCCCGCCACCCTCGCCGCCTTCTGCCTCGTCGCGATCGTGGCGATCGCTCTGCCCGGCCCGACGGTGCTGCTGGCCATGGCGAACGGGTCGCGCTTCGGCACCCGCCGCGCCGTCTACGGCATGCTCGGCGCCGTCGCCGCCGACGTGGTCTTCGTCACCGCGGTCGCGCTCGGGCTCGGCGCGCTGCTGCGGGCGAGCGAGGTGGCGTTCAGCGTCATCAAGTGGGTGGGCGTCGCGTACCTGGTCTACCTCGGCATTCGCCTGCTGTTCTCGAAAGGCCACCTGGCGACGCTCGAGGATGACGACCCGCGCGGCAGCCGGCGCGCCGTCTTCATGCGCTGCTTCCTCGTCGCCGTGACCAACCCCAAGGCCTACCTCTTCACCGGAGCGCTGCTGCCCCAGTTCATCGACCCAACGAGCCCGCAGCTCGTGCAGTACCTCATCATTGGCACAGTGTTCTGCGCGATCGACTTCGCGATCATGTTCGCCTACGCCGCCGCCGGCAGCACCGTGGTGAAGCTGCTCAAGCAACGGGGAGCCCTGTGGCTCGACCGCATCTGCGGCGCGGTGCTGCTCGTGCTGTCGGGGGCGCTCGCGCTGACGCGGCGGGCTAGCGCGTAGGGAAAAACAAAACCCTCTCTACAAACTCGCGAATCGCGGAGGCTGAGGGCTGGGCCTAGCGCCGCCTCCGCCAGCTTTCGGGCGCTGATTCGACGACTGGTTCAGAGTCGCACGACGTGAGCGATGGTGCAATTGGTGCCACTGTGCGGCAGTCGTTCTCGCGCATCTTTACGGCCGACCCGCCTTCTCCCA
>JAAFHU010000131.1 GCA_013297645.1 Actinomycetota bacterium | reverse complement strand
GATCGGGTTGGTCTGGGCGAGTGCTAAGCGGAGACGGACCATAGCCAGTAGCCTAACAGCGACTTAATAAGACCCTGAGGGAGCCCCACGTGGTGGACAAGCAAAGAGATTTCGTTCTTCGAACCATTGAAGAACGAGGTATCAAGTTCATCCGTCTGTGGTTCACCGACGTCGTCGGCACGCTCAAGAGCGTTGCCATCGCGCCCGCCGAGGTCGAGGGCGCATTCGCCGAGGGCCTGGGCTTCGACGGCTCGGCGATCGAGGGCTTCACCCGCGCCTACGAGGCGGACATGCTCGCGCATCCCGACCCGACGACCTTCCAGATTCTGCCGTGGCGCGGCGAGATCGACCCGACCGCCCGCATGTTCTGCGACATCACGACTCCCGACGGCCAGCCGGCGATCAGCGACCCGCGCAACGCGCTCAAGCGCGCCCTCGCCAAGGCGGCCGACCGCGGCTTCACCTTCTACACCCACCCCGAGATCGAGTTCTACCTGCTCAAGAGCTCGAAGTACGGCCCCGAGGGCCCGCAGCCGGTCGACAGCGCCGGCTTCTTCGACAACGTGCCCGGTGGCACCGCCCACGACTTCCGCCGGCGCTCGGTGCGCATGCTCGAAGACCTCGGCATCTCGGTCGAGTTCAGCCACCACGAGGCCGGCCCCGGTCAGAACGAGATCGACCTGCGCTACGCCGACGCGCTGACGACCGCCGACAACATCATGACCTTCCGCACGGTCATCAAAGAGGTCGCGATCGAGCAGGGCGTCTACGCGACCTTCATGCCGAAGCCGCTCAGCGGCCACCCGGGCTCCGGCATGCACACGCACATGTCGCTCTTCGAGGGCGACACCAACGCGTTCTACGACGCGAGCGGCCACTACCAGCTGTCGAAGATCGGCAAGCAGTTCGTCGCCGGCCTGCTCAAGCACGCACCAGAGATCACCGCGGTGACCAACCAGTACGTCAACTCCTACAAGCGCCTGTGGGGCGGCGACGAGGCTCCGAGCTTCGTCACCTGGGGGCACAACAACCGCTCCGCCCTCGTGCGCGTGCCGCTTTACAAGCCGAACAAGGGTCAGAGCGCCCGCATCGAGTACCGCGCGATCGACTCGGCGGCCAACCCCTACCTCGCCTACTCCCTGCTGCTCGCTGCGGGGCTCAAGGGCATCGAGGAGGGCTACGAGCTGCCGCCCGAGGCCGAGGACAATGTCTGGGAGCTCACCGACGCCGAGCGCCGCGCGCTCGGCTACAGCGCCCTGCCGGGCAGCCTCGACCACGCCGTCTCTCTCATGGAAGAGAGCGAGCTCGTCGCCGAGACCCTCGGCGAGCAGGTGTTCAACTATGTGCTGCTCAACAAGCGCCGCGAGTGGCAGGCCTACCGTTCGCAGGTGACGCCCTACGAGCTGGAGAGCAACCTCGAGATCCTGTAGGTCTCTTCATGACGACGCTGACCGAACTGGCCCGGCTCGGGTTCGCTGAGCTCGAGCTGTCGGGCGACCGCATTGCCGCACTGTCGCTCGATGGGCTGCTGCCGGCCTTCGCGAACGCGGCCGATCCCGATCAGGCCCTGCGTCTGCTCGGCCGGCTGCAGGAATCCGCCGCGGCACCCCTGCAGAGGCTGCTGACAGACGAGGATGCCGCGGCCCGCCTTGTGCAGGTGCTCGGCGCCTCCGAGGGGCTGGGCGAGTTCCTCATCCGCCGCCCGGCCGAGCTCGAGTCCCTCGCCGGCGACCTTGCACCCCTCGACGCGGAGCTCTACCGCGCCGACCTCCTCGCCGCCGTCGACGGGCTGACCGGCGACCCCGCCATCACCGCGATGCGGGTGCGCTACCGCCGGCACCTGTTGCGGCTGACGGCCTGGGATCTCGCCCACGCCGACCCGCTCGCGGCCGTGTCAACGGTCTCCACCGCTCTCGCCGACCTCGCGGGCGCCGTGCTCGATGCGTCGCTGGCGATCGCGCGCACGGCCACCCGCTTCAGCGCCGAGCAGGTCGCTGAGACCGAGTTGGCCATCATCGGCATGGGCAAGGCCGGCGCCCGCGAGCTCAACTACGTCAGCGACGTCGACGTCATCTTCGTCGGCGAGGGCTCGATGGAAGTCGCGACGCAGCTGGCGATGCTGACCATGCGCGGCATCCACGAGGTCGGGATCGAGCCCGAGCTGTGGGAGGTCGACGCCAACCTGCGGCCCGAGGGCAAGGACGGCGCACTCGTGCGCACCCTCGAGTCGCACGTCGCGTACTACGAGCGATGGGCCTCGAGCTGGGAGTTCCAGGCGCTGCTCAAGGCGCGGCCGATCGCCGGGTCGATGGAGCTGGGCGCCGCGTACTCTGCCGCGATCTCGCCCTTCGTGTGGTCGTCGGCGAGCCGCGAGGGCTTCGTCGAGTCGGTGCAGAAGATGCGCGAGCGGGTCACCGCGCACATCCCCAGCGACCAGGTCGACGTGCAGCTGAAGCTCGGGCCCGGGGGACTGCGCGATGTCGAGTTCACGATCCAGCTGCTGCAGCTCGTGCACGGCCAGCTCGACCCGGAGGTGCGCCAGGGCGGAACCCTCGCGGCCCTCATCGCCCTCGCCGACCAGGGCTATATCGGCCGGGTCGAGGCGACCGAGTTCTCGCGTGACTACCGTTTTCTGCGCCTGCTCGAGCACCGGCTGCAGCTGACGAGGCTGCGCCGCACCCACCTCATGCCGCGCGACCCCGATGCCCTGCGGGTGCTCGCCCGCGCCTCCGCGGTCGCGGCCAACGCTGACGACCTGGTGGAGCGCTGGCAGCGCACGAAGCAGCAGGTGCGGCACCTGCACGAGCGCCTGTTCTACCGCCCCCTGCTCTCGGCCGTGGCCGCGCTGCCCGACGACGGATTCGCGCTCTCGAGCGATCAAGCCGTCGCGCGCCTCGCGGCGATCGGCTTCCGCGACCCCGAGGGAGCCCTGCGCCACATCGCGGCGCTCACCGGGGGAGTCTCGCGCCGCGCGGCCATCCAGCGCACCCTGCTGCCGGTCATGCTCTCGTGGTTCTCGGAGGGCGCAGACCCCGACCACGGGCTCCTCGCCTTCCGCCGCCTCAGCGACGACCTGGGCGAGGCCTACTGGTTCCTGCGCATGCTGCGCGACTCGTCGGCCGCCGCCCAGCGGCTCACCCAGGTGCTCTCCGGCTCGAAGTTCGTCGGCGACCTGTTCGAACGCATCCCCGAGGCCGCGGCCTGGCTCGAGAGCGACGACGACCTGCGACCGCGCTCCGGCGAGGTGCTGGTCGACGAGGCCCGCGCGATCGTGGCCCGTCATGTCGACGAGCCGGAGGCAGCAGCGCTCGCGCTGCGCACCGCGCGGCGCCGGGAGATTCTGCGCCTGGCGCTGGGCGCCATCCTCGACGTCATCAGCGTCGCCGAGATCGGGCCCGGCCTCAGCGACATCACCACGGCGCTGCTCACCGGAATGCTCGACATCGCCCACCGCTACGGCGACGGCATCGAGTTCGCGATCATCGCCATGGGCCGCTACGGCGGGCAGGAGCTCGGCTTCGGGTCCGACGCTGACGTGCTCTACGTCTACCGCCCGGCCGGCGCCGACGACCACGAGGCACAGCAGCGCGCCGAGGGCATCGTCAAGGCGCTCAACCACCTCACCGAGGACCTGCGGATCCCGCTCGACCTCGACGCGAACCTGCGGCCCGAGGGCAAGAACGGCGCCATCGTGCGCTCGCTCGAGTCGTACCGCGCGTACTACGCCCGCTGGTCGCTCACCTGGGAGGCCCAGGCACTGCTCCGCGCCCGCGGCGCCGTCGGCGACCCCGACCTCATCGCGTCCTTCACCGAGCTCGCCGACTCGGTGCGCTACCCGGCAGCCATCGGGCCGGATGCCGTGCGCGAGGTCAAGCGCATCAAGGCCCGCGTCGAGAAGGAGCGCCTGCCCCAGGCCGCCGACCCCGCCCGCCACCTCAAGCTCGGCCGCGGCTCGCTCAGCGACGTGGAGTGGTTCGTGCAGCTGCTGCAGCTCGAGCACGGTGCGGCGATTGCGGGCCTGCGCACGACGTCGACGCTGGCGGCGTTGGCCGTCGCGGCATCCGAGGGTTTGATCACACCGGCGGATGCGGGCAGGCTGCGCGATGCGTGGATCTTCGCCTCCCGCGCACGGTCGGCCCTCACCCTCTGGACCAGCCGCACGACTGACGTTCTGCCCACGGACCGCGCCCAGCTCGAAGGGGTTGCCCGCATCATGGGCTACCCGCCGGGCAGTGCCTCGCGCCTGGAGGACGACTACCTGCGCACGACCCGGCTGGCGCGGCAGGTATTCGAGCGGGCGTTCTACGGGGCGAAGAGCGGGCCTGCGGCGACTGCCTAAGCGCCTTCGAGGCCGCGCACATAGGCGAGTGCCTCGCGGGATAGCCCCAGCCACACGCTACGGTCGGTCGAGAGCGCGATCGACACCCACTCGCGCATCGTGCGCTCACCCATGGTGACCGCCTCCACCGTGCCGTCGGTCATCAGCTGCATCGCCCGTTCGCGGGGGAGTTTGAGGATGAGGCGGTCGTCGTGCCCGAGGAAGGCCACGATCTTGCCCGCGCTGCGCACGGCCGGGCTGTGGAACATCGTCGCGACGTCGACGGGCGCGTCGGTGCTGAGATCGGCGGCGAGCTGCTCGATGACATCGCTCATGCTGCGACGCTAGTGCACGGGTGCGGGGCAGGAAAGGACAATCGTGCTGTCCGATAGGCGGCTGGAAAGCAAACGGGCCGCACCCCCTCGGAGGGATGCGGCCCGGTAGTGCTTGCGGGTAAAACTCGCTTGAATCAGAACTAGACCCCGAAGTACAGCTCGTACTCGAAGGGGTGCGGGCGCTGCGCGAAGGGGAGCAGCTCCTTCTCGCGCTTGTACTCGATCCAGGTGTCGATGAGGTCCTGGGTGAGGACGCCGCCCTCCTGGAGGAACGCGTTGTCAGCCTCGAGGGCCTTGAGGGCCTCCTCGAGCGATCCGGGAACCTGCGGGATCAGCTTGGCCTCCTCGGGGGGAAGCTCGTACAGGTCCTTGTCGACGGGCTCGTGCGGCTCGATCTTGTTCTTGATGCCGTCGAGGCCAGCCATGAGCTGTGCAGCGAACGCGAGGTACGGGTTGCCCGAGGCGTCCGGCGCGCGGAACTCGATGCGCTTGGCCTTGGGGTTCGTGCCCGTGATCGGGATGCGGATCGACGCCGAGCGGTTTCCGGCCGAGTAGACCAGGTTGACCGGGGCCTCGAAGCCGGGGATCAGGCGGTGGTACGAGTTGACCGTCGGGTTGGTCCAGGCGAGCACGGCCGGAGCGTGTGCCAGCAGGCCGCCGATGTACCAGCGCGCGATGTCGCTGAGTCCGCCGTAGCCCTTCTCGTCGTAGAACAGCGGCTTGCCGTCGTTCCACAGCGACTGGTGGGTGTGCATGCCCGAGCCGTTGTCGCCCATGAGCGGCTTCGGCATGAAGGTCGCGACCTTGCCCCACTGCTCTGCGACGTTCTTGACGATGTACTTGAACTTGAGGATGTCGTCTGCCGCGTTGACAAGAGTGTCGAAGCGGTAGTTGATCTCGCCCTGGCCGGCGGTGCCGACCTCGTGGTGGGCGCGCTCGAGGATCAGGCCGGCGTCGATCAGCTTGAGGCTGATGTCGTCGCGCAGGTCGGCGTGCTTGTCGACCGGGCTGACGGGGAAGTAGCCGCCCTTGTACGGGGTCTTGTTGGCGAGGTTGCCGCCCTCTTCCTTGCGGCCCGAGTTCCAGGCTGCCTCTTCGGAGTCCACCTCGTAGTAGCTCTTGTTCTGCTTCACTTCGTAGCGCACGTCGTCGAAGATGTAGAACTCGGCCTCGGGCGCGAAGAACGCGGTGTCGGCGATGCCGGTCGAGGCGAGGTAGCGCTCAGCCTTCTTGGCAACCTGGCGCGGGTCGCGCGAGTAGATCTCGCCGTTGCGCGGGTTGTAGATGTCGAAGACGATGATGAGGGTGCGCTCGACGCGGAACGGGTCCACGTAGGCGGTCGTCACGTCGGGGATGAGCTGCAGGTCAGACTCGTGGATCGACTGGAAGCCGCGGATCGACGAACCGTCGAACAGCTGGCCGACCGAGAAGAACTCCTCGTCGACGGTGAACGCCGGAATGTTGAAGTGCTGCTGGATTCCCGGCAGGTCGGTGAAGCGGATGTCGACGAACTTGACGTCTGTGTCCTTGAGGAACTTGAGGATCTCAGACGAGTCTTTGAACTTGGGGGTGGGCATAGGACAGTACTCCAAGGGGTGCCAGAGCGGGGTGACTGCGATGTGCAGCCTGCTAGGAGGCTATGGGGGCGCGGTTTCGCCGTAGTGACCCCCATGTTTCGGGCATGTTACGCGTGCTGGAGCGCTTAAGATCGAGACATGCCGGATGTCGTCGACTCACCCGACTGGCCCGGCCAGCGCCTCGGACTTCCGTCGAGCGGACCCCGCTCTGTCGCACGCATCGGCCGTCGCCTCGTCGCACTCGCGGTGGACTGGGCGCTCGCCAGCCTCGTCGGCTACCTG
>JAAFHU010000130.1 GCA_013297645.1 Actinomycetota bacterium | reverse complement strand
CTGCACGAGGGAGCCGAGAGTGAAGAGCACCGCGAACCCGATGCCGCAGGTGACGATCACCGGGACGACGCGGCCGAGCTCCCAGAGCACGCGCGCGAGGCGCAGCCCCGGATGCGGACGGAAGGTTCGCCCCTCATCGGCCACCGCGACGGTGCGCCGCAATCGCACCGCGGGCGATCCGAGCCACGACGACCCCGCCTTGGACTTTGCGGGCGCGGAGGACAGCACGGCGACGAGGCCGTCCTTCGGCACGGCGTGGCCGGCAGCCGCCATTCCCGAGTTGCCGAGGAAGGCGCGCTTGCCGATGTCGGCGCGCCCGATTCGCATCCAGCCGCCGCCGAGCTCGTAGCTGCCGATCATCGTGTCGTCGGCGAGAAAGGCGCCGTCGCGGATCGTGGTCATGCTCGGCACGAGCAGCACCGTGCTCGCCTCGACATCGCGGCCCACCCTCGCACCGAGCAGGCGCAGCCACACGGGGGTGAAGAGGCTGGCATAGAGCGGGAAGAGGATGGTGCGGGCGAGGTCGAGCAGGCGCTCGGTGCTCCAGACCTGCCAGCCGGTGCGGCTGCGCACCGGGTAGGTGCCCTCCCGCAGCCCGATCGAGAGCAGTCGCACGGCGAGAACCACGAGGGCGGCGATCACCACACCGGCGACGAGCGTGGCGGGGACGAGGGCTGCGAGAGCGCGCCACGCGACGTCGCCGGCGGACTCGGCACCGCGGATGGCGAGAGCAACGACCGCCGCACCGCTGACGAGGCCGATCGCGGGCAACAGCGACAGGGCGATAGACGATGCCCCGAAGGCGGCGAGCCAGCGGCGTGGCTGCGGGGGCCGCTGCTCCGGCCACCAGGCCCGGCTGCGCCCCTCGCGCTGGGCAGGCGAGCCCGCCCAGAGCTGGCCGGCGGGAACGCGGCCGAAGACGGCGGATCCGGGCGCGATCTCGGCGTGCTTCCCGATCCTCGTGCCGGGCAGCAGGGTGCTGCGGGCGCCTACCGAGCTGTGCGCGCCGATGCGGATGGCGCCCACGCGCAGAATGTCGCCGTCGATCCAGTAGCCGCTGAGGTCTACTTCCGGCTCGATCGAGGCTCCGAAGCCGACCGTGAGCATGCCGGTGATCGGTGGGAGCGTGTGCAGGTCGACCTCGTGGTCGATCTTCGCGCCGAGTGCGCGGGCGTAGTAGGTGACCCATGGTGCGCCGGCGAGGCTGACCGCGCCGACCAGCCGGGCGGCCTGCTCGGCGAGCCACAGCCGCAGGTGCACGCTGCCGCCGCGCGGGTAGTCGCCGGCCCGCAGGCCGACGAGGAGCACTCGCGCGCACACGACCGCGATCGCCATGCGCCCCAGCGGGGTGACGAAGACCACGAAGGCGAGGATGAGGGGCAGCAGATTCACGACGGGCAGCATGCCGAAACCGCCCAGCGGCACGAGCACGGCTCCCGCGATGAGCAGGTAGACGACCCAGCGCACGCCGCTGAGCACGTAGAGCGGAACGCCGAGAATCGTTTGAAGCCACTGCATGCGGCGCGGTGTCGGTGTGACGCGGTGGAACTCGGATGCGTCCTGCGTCGATGGCGCACGCGCCGCCAGTGCATCCACCATCGCCCCGAGCCGCGGGTGGGTGTACACCTCAGCGACCGTGAATTCAGGGTCGTCCTCGCGAATGCGGGCAACGAGCTGCGCCGCGGCGAGCGAGCCGCCGCCCAGATCGAAGAAGTTGGCCGACACGTCGGTGACGGGGATGCCGAGCACCGACTGCCATTGCTGGGCCAGCCGCTCGGCGCGCGGCTCCAGCCCCGACGCCCCCTCGGCGAACCCGGCGAGCGGCCACGGCAGGGCCGCACGGTCGACCTTGCCGGAGGTGCGGACGGGCAGCTCGTCGACCCGGGCGAGCACGGGCACGAGCGCGGCGGGCAGGTGCTCGCGCAGCGCGACGGTCGCTGCGGCGAGGTCGAAGTCAGGCGACGCCTCGAGGTAGCCGACGAGCACGGTGTTGCCCGCATCCGTCTTCCGCACGGCGGCGGCCGCGGCGGTAACGCCGGGGAGCACCTGCAGCGCTGCCTCGATCTCGCCGAGCTCGATGCGGCGCCCGCCGACTTTGACCTGGTCGTCGGCCCGGCCTTGGAAGACGAGACCGGCCGCCTCGAAGCGCACGAGGTCGCCGCTGCGGTAGGCGCGCTCCCAGCCGAGCTGGGGATGCGCGGCATACTTCTCCGCGTCCTTGGCGGGGTCGAGATAGCGCGCGAGGCCCACCCCGCCGATGACGAGCTCGCCGACCTCGCCCTCGGCGACGGGGGCGCCGGCGGCGTCGACGACGGCGAGGTCCCAGCCGTCGAGCGGCAGGCCGATCCGTATCGGTGCTGTCCCGTCGAGGCGCGCCGCACAGGCGACGACGGTCGCCTCGGTCGGGCCGTAGGTGTTCCAGACCTCGCGGCCGTCGACAGCGAGGCGCTCCGCCAGCTCGGGCGGGCACGCCTCGCCACCGAAGATGAGCAGGCGCACGTTCTCGAGGGACTCGGCGGGCCAGAGCGACGCGAGGGTGGGCACCGTCGAGACGACGGTGATGCCACGGGCGGTGAGCCAGGGGCCGAGGTCCATTCCACTGCGCACGAGCGATCGCGGCGCGGGGACGAGGCAGGCGCCGTGGCGCCAGGCGAGCCACATCTCCTCGCACGAGGCGTCGAAGGCGACAGAGAGCCCGGCGAGAACGCGGTCGTCGGGGCCGAGCGGTTCGTCCGCGAGAAAGAGCTGCGCCTCGGCGTCGACGAACGCGGCAGCCGAGCGGTGGCTGACCGCGACGCCCTTCGGGGTTCCCGTCGACCCAGAAGTGAAGATGACCCAGGCGTCATCCTGCGGGCGCGGCGGCTGCACGATGGGCATGGACGCCGTGCTCGGGTGCGGCGGCAGGCCGGCGAAGAGGCCGCCGTCGACTTCGCTGAACACCACGCTGAGACTCGACGCGGAGAGGCGGAAGGTGCCGTCCGCGCCGATGACACCCCGAACCCCTGCCTCGGTGAACACGAGTTGTGCGCGCTCGTCCGGGTCGTCGGCGTCGACCGGCACGTAGGCCGCGCCGGCGGCGATGATGCCGAGGATCGAGATGTAGAGCTCGCGGGAACCGGATGGCATGCGGATTCCGACGCGGTCGCCGCGTCGCACCCCCGCCGCGTGGAGTCGGGCCGCGGTACGGATCACCTGGGCAGTCAGCTCGCGGTAGCTGAGCGCGCCCTGTCCGTCGTCGAGCGCGGAAGCGTCGGGATACCGCGCGGTGGTCTCGCGCAGGATGTCGAGCAGGGTCCGCGGTTCTGCCGCCCGGTCTGAGGCCAGAAGCAGTCCGAGGGTGGGAGCTGGAGCGGGTGTCACCGGCTGATCATGCCCCGCGCGGTGAAACGGGAGGTGAACAGCGTGTCAGGGCCCGGTCCTGACCAGCTTTTTCAGGCGCTTGCGCGCGGCCCGCTCGGTGAGGATCGAGAGGTAGTCGCGCACCGGTCGACCCGCAAAGCCAGCGAATTCCTCGCGTACTACCTCGTCGATAGTCGCCCGTGGCACACCGGGAAGCTTCTCGGTAAGAGTCTCGGCCACCTGTGCGATGACTTCTTCGTCGTTGATCTCCGTTGTCATCCCCTGAGTCTGCGCGCTGCCAGCCTCATCGGCTAGCCCCCACATTCTCGACGGGAGCTGGCTATCGGGCCAGGCGCAGGCCGAGCCAGCCGGCGAGCGAATGCAGCTCGGCCTGCACCGCATCCGCGATCTCTGAGCCGAAAGGCGCGTCCTCGTGCAGCGCGTGCACGCGCAGCACCCCGGCAGCCCGGTCGGCCGTCGCGTCGACCTTGCGGACGAGGCGGTCCCCGTGCAGGACTGGCAGGGCGTAGTAGCCCCAGCGCCGCTTCGCGGCCGGCTTGTACATCTCGAGGCTGTAGTCGAAGTCCCAGAGCTGCAGCATCCGCTTTCTGTCGCGGATCAGGCCGTCGAAGGGCGACAGCAGCGCGGTGCGGCCGCGGAATGCCCGGTCGAGGGTTGCGGCGTCGACCCGCCACGTGCCGGGCACGCCCTCGATCGTCGCGTCGAGTCCCGCGTCGCCGATGCGGGTGGTCTCCGCCGGCAGGTCGGGGGTCGCCAGCGGCACGACGCCCTGCGAAGCCAGCCGCCGCTCGTCGCGAATGCGCCGCGCCTCCTGCAGCGGAACGGCGGGGATGTCGGAGTGGTAGACGCGCTCGGCGAGGTCCCACAGGCGGTCGCGACCCCGCCGCCCGGCGACGGCGACCGCGCCCGACGCGGCCAGCAGATCGAGCATCATGCTGACGTTGCGGTTCGCGTTCCACCCGCTGGAGGCCCACGCCACGATGCTCGAATCCGGCAGCTCGCGGGCCGTCAGTGGCCCCTCCGCCTCGAGCAGTTCGAGCAGGTCGACCCGGAAGGAGTCATTGTCGTCGAGCCAGCGCTGCGACCGCTCGTAGGGCGGCGGCTCGGCGAACTCCGCGCGGAATAGGGCGAGGTCGTCCATCGGCCGCACGAGCAGGTTGAGCTCGAAGAAGCGCTCGCCCTCGAGGTCGCCCGGCACGTAGGCCTCGCCGAGCCGACTCCACATGACGAGGTCGGCGGTCGGGGCGACGGCAGCAGTGGTCTCGATCTGCACGAAGGTCAGTTGCCGCACGACGTCGAGCGCGTCAGTCGGGCGTGGCGCGTCGAGCAGGCTCGCCCGCACCGCAATCCGCCGTGCGTCGTCGCGGGAGAGTTCAACGACCATGGTTCACCCTACGAGAGAGCGCCGTGCCATGGGCAAAAGCCGCGCAAGCGCAACCCCCGGTTCATCTCAGGTAGGCGACCTAGCGTCGAGACGTGTCTTCCAACGTTCGCACCATGGCGTGCAGTCCCCAGGATGTCTTCGATGTGCTCGCCGACGGCTGGCTCTTTCCCACCTGGGTGGTGGGCTCGTCACGCATGCGCAGCGTCGACGACAGCTGGCCGCAGCCGGGCGCCAAGCTGCACCACTCCTTCGGAGTCTGGCCGATGCTCGTCAATGACGAGACCGTCGTGCGCGAGTGGGATGCGCCGCGGAGGGCGGTCATCAGCCCCAAGGGCTGGCCGGTCGGCGAGGCTCTCGTGACTATCGACGTGAAGCCGCGTCGCGGCGGCTGCGTCGTGCGCATTCAGGAGAAGGCCCAGAAGGGGCCGGCCACCCTGATCCCCAACTTCGTGATGGACCTCTTCCTCCACTGGCGCAACGTCGAGACCCTGCGCCGCCTCGCCTTCGTCGCCGAGGGCCGCGCATGAGCGTCGCAGTGGTCACCGGCGGCAGCGCCGGACTCGGGCGCGCGATCGCCCGCCAGCTCGCCGAGGACGGGTGGGATGTCGCCGTGCTCGCCCGCGGAGAAGACGGGCTGCGGGGCACCGAGCGCGACATCCGCAACCGCGGCCGCCGGGCGCTCGGCATCTCGACCGACGTCGCCGACCGTGAAGCGGTCGAGGCCGCGGCAACCCGCGTCGAGGCCGAGCTCGGCCCGATCGAGCTGTGGGTCAACAACGCCATGGCAGGCGTGTTCAGCGAGTTCCTCAGCACGGCGCCCGAGGACTTCGAGCGGGCCACCATGGTCAACTACTTCGGCGTGGTGAATGGAACCCGCGCGGCTCTGTCGCGGATGACGGCGCGCAACAGCGGGCACGTCATCCAGATCGGTTCTGCCCTCGCGCACCGGGGAATCCCGCTGCAGGCCGCCTACTGCGGATCGAAGCACGCCATCAAGGGCTTCACCGAGTCGGTGATCACCGAGCTCAAGCACAACAGAAGCGCCGTCAGCATCTCGATGGTCGACATGCCGGCCCTCAACACGATCCAGTTCAACTGGGTGAAGTCGCAGCTGCCCGATCACCCGCAGCCGGTGCCGCCGATCTTCGAGCCGGAAGTGGGAGCACTCGCCGTCTCGCGGGTCGTCAAGACCCGCCGCCGGGTGACCTGGGTGGGCGAGATGACCTACGTCACCGTCATCGGCAATCGCATCGCGGCTCCCTTCGCCGACTGGTACCTTGCTCGAACCGGCTATTCCGGACAGCAGTCTCCCGAGACGAAAGAGCCCATGCTTCCCACCAACCTCTACGAGCCGGTCGCGGGCGACCGGGGTGCCCGGGGGCTCTTCAGCGAGCAGGCCAGCAGCGGGTCGCCGGCGACCTGGGCGATCGACCACCGCCGCGCGGTCGTCGCGGGCGCCGGGGCGCTCGCCGCGACCGCCGCGTTCCTGCTGTTCAGGAAGCGATGACCGAGCTCGATGCCGTCGTCGTCGGCGCCGGCCCCAACGGGCTCGCCGCCGCGGTCACGCTCGCGCGTGCCGGGCTCAGCGTTGCCGTCTACGAGCAGGCAGCGACCATTGGCGGGGGAGCCCGCACCGCCGAGCTCACCCTGCCCGGCTTCCGCCACGACGTGTGCTCAGCGGTGCACCCGATGGCCCTCGCCTCCGAGTTCTTCCAGCGCTTCGGGCTGAGCGACCGCATCGAGCTCGTTCTGCCCGAGCTCTCGTACGGCCATCCGCTCGACGGCGGGCGCGCCGGGCTCGCCTGGCACGACCTCGCCCGCACGGCCGACGGGCTCGGGCGCGACGGTCGCGCGTGGAGCCGCCTCTTCGGCCCCCTCGT
>JAAFHU010000013.1 GCA_013297645.1 Actinomycetota bacterium | reverse complement strand
TCATGAAGCTGATGATCGCGATGAGCGCGATGCCCCCGCGCAGCAGGGGGGTGGCGGGGTGCAGTCGGTGCCACTCCCCGTCTGCGTAGCCGGTCACAGGCCCGCCCGACGGCTCTCTGCGAGGGCGACGAGCTCGTCTCGCAGGCCCTCGGCGTCGGCCTCGGCCAGCCCGGGGATCACGACGCCGCTCGCGGCAGCCGCCGTCACGAACTTCAGCTCGCTGAGTCCGACGAGGCGCGCAATCGGGCCCCGGTTGATGTCGACCAGCTGCATGCGCCCGTAGGGCACGGCGACGATGCGCTTCCACATGAGACCGCGCTTGAATAGCAGGTCGTCGGGCCGCAGCTGGTAGCCGATCGAGCGCACGCGGCGCGGGGTCAGGGCGATGGTGAGCAGCGAGATGGCGCCAACGGCGACCGGGGGCAGCCACCCGAGCGACCAGCCGAACACCACGAGCGGCACGAGCGAGATCGCCGTCATCATTACGCCGGAGATCACGTAGCCGATCACATCGACGATGATGTACTTCGGGCTGACGCGCTGCCAGGCGGTTTCGTCAATCGTCGTCACGCGAGGGTCTCCTTCGGGCCGTCGTCGTCGGGCGGCAGGGTGCACATCTTCTCGGCCGCGAGACCGCCGGCGAGAAGCACGACCGCGCCGACGAGGGTCACGACGGTCATCGAGACCGAGCCTACTGCGGGCAGCACCGAGCGGGTCAGCAGGAAGGCGAGGATCGCCCCGGCCAGTCCCGTGACGAGCGCACCGGCCAGGCTCGACGACTTCGCGAGCAGCACCACCCGCGTGGCGTAGAAGGGGTCAACGCGGGCGCCCTCCACCTTGCGCACGACCCGGAACACCGGCCAGGCGAAGCCGACGATCAGCAGGCCGATGAGGCCGAGGGCGATGCCGAGGGTGATCGGCGGGATCACCGCGGGGCGTCCCGCCGAGACCATCGCGAGCTCGAGCATCCAGCCGGCGACCGCGCCGACGAGGGCGAGAACGAAGAGCTGGGAGGGGCGGGTGCGAGTCATGGCCCCTCCAGTCTGGCGAGCAACTGTGACACGCGCACCCCCGCGAGCCGCGCGTCGGGATCGACCTGCAGCCACGGTGCCAGAACGAAGCCGCGCTCGGCGGCACGCGGGTGCGGCAGGGTGAGGCGCTCCGAGCTGCGCGTCACCCCCTCGACGTCAACGAGGTCGATGTCGATGGTGCGGTCGGCCCAGCGCTCGCCGCGCACACGGCCGAGGTCGGCCTCGATGGCGTTCGCGGCATCCAAGAGCTCGTCGGGGGTGAGCGAGGTCTCGACGATGACCACACCGTTGAGGTAGCCCGGGGCCGACGGATCGGGACCCTGCGGCGTCAGCGCGACCGTCTCCACCAGATCGGATGCGGCCACCACCTCGATGCCCTCGACCAGCGCCAGCCGCCGGGCGGCCTCCACCAGCGTTGCCCCCCGGTCGCCCAGGTTCGAGCCGAGCGCGAGGACTGCGCGGGTCATCGGGTTCTTTCGATAGTCACCGACACATCGCTGAACGGCACCGCGATGGGCGCGGAGGGCTTGTGCACGGTGACGAGCACCCGGGTGACCGGGGCGTGCTGCAGAGCCACCCGGGCGACCCGCTCGGCGACCGTCTCGATGAGGTCGACCGGCTCGCCCTCGACCGACTCGACGACCTCTTCGGCGAGCTCGCCGTAGTGCACGGTGAGGTCGAGGTCGTCGCTCGCGGCTGCTGCCTCGAGGTCGAGCCAGACGGTCACGTCGATGATGAAGACCTGCCCGGTGCGCCGCTCGTGCTCGAGCACGCCGTGGAAGGCGCTCGCCCGCAGGCCGGTCAGGGTGATGTAGTCGGTGTCGCTCATGCGGTTGCTCCTCGCTGCCAGGCGTGCCAGACGTTCAGGGCGCGGCGGGTCGACGCGACGTCGTGCACGCGCACGCCCCAGGCGCCGGCCTGCGCGGCGAGCGCGCTGATGGTCGCGGTAGCCGGGTCCCGGTCCGTGGCGGGAGCCCCCTCCGCGGCGAACTCGGCGAGGAAGCGCTTGCGCGAGACGCCGACGAGCACGCGGGTCTCGAGGCTCGAGAGCTCGTCGAGGTGGCCGAGCAACTGCCAGTTCTGCTCGGCGTTCTTGGCGAAGCCGATGCCCGGGTCGACGATCACGCGGGCCGGGTCGACCCCGTGCACGATCAGCTCTGCGACGCGCTGTTTGAGCTCGCCCCGCACGTCGCGCACCACGTTGCTGTAGTCCGGCACGGCGTGGTCCAGACCGTGCCAGTGCATGGCGACATAGTCGACGCTCGTGTCGGCGATGACCGCGTGCATGTCGGGGTCGGCGAGGCCGCCCGACACGTCGTTGATGACCGCAGCGCCGGCGGCGGCGGCGAGGCGGGCGGTCGACGCGCGCATGGTGTCGACGCTGACCGCGACCCCGTGGGCTGCGAGCGCCTCGACGACCGGCAGCACGCGCTCGTGCTCCTCGTCCTCGTCCACACGATCCGCGCCCGGACGGGTGGACTCCCCGCCCACGTCGATGAAGTCGGCCCCGTCGTCGACGAGGCTCAGTGCGTGCTCGACCGCGGCATCCACGTCTCTGAACGACCCACCGTCGCTGAAGGAGTCGGGGGTGACGTTGAGGATGCCGAAGACGACGGTCACGGGTGCCCGCCGATCAGCGCCATGATCTCGGCGCGGGCGACCGGGTCGCTGAGCGATCCGCGCGTCGCCATGGTGACGGTCGAGCTTCTCGCCTGCCGCACGCCGCGCGCGCTGACGCAGCCGTGCACGGCGTCGAGCACGACCATGACGCCCGCGGGATCGAGGCCGGCGTCGAGCGCGTCGGCGATCTCCTCGGTGAGGCGCTCCTGCAGCTGCGGGCGGCTGGCCAGGGTCTCGACGACCCGCGGCAGCTTGCCGAGTCCGACAACCCGCGTGCCGGGCACATAGGCGAGGTGGGCGGTGCCGATGAAGGGAAGCAGGTGGTGCTCGCAGATCGATCGGAATTCCACGTCGCGCAGCATCACCAGCTCGGCGCGCTGACCCTCGGCGAGCTCGACGGTCTCGGCGAGGTGCGAGAGGGGATCCTGCCCCAGCCCAGCGAAGAAGTCGCCGTAGGCCTGCGCCACGCGCTGCGGTGTCGTCGCCAGACCGGGCCGCGCCGGATCCTCGCCGATTGCGGCGAGGATCTCGGCAACCGCCGCCTCGATGCGTCCGGTGTCGATAGCCATGGACTACGCGGTGGCGATGCCGGGTGTCTTGCGCGGACGCGGCGTGCGGGCCTTGGGCGTGGTGGGCGGCTCGGAGTTGACGCCGCCATCGACGGCAGCGGGGTCGATCGGGGCCTTCGCCTTGATCGTCACCGGCGGGCGGTCCGAGAGCGTGCGCTTGTCGCTCGAGAGCCACACCGGGCGCTCGGGCAGCTTCTGCACGGGCTCGAAGATCGTCGCGAGCTGGTTGTGGTCGAGGGTCTCTTTCTCGAGCAGCTCGGTGGCGAGGGCGTCGAGCACGTCGCGGTTGGTGTTGAGCACCTGCCACGCCTCGTCGTGCGCCTGCTCGATGAGCACGCGCACCTCGTCGTCGATGGTCTTGGCGATGTCGTCGGAGTAGTCGCGGGTGGCTCCCATGTCGCGGCCCATGAAGGGCTCGCCCTGCGAGGCGCCGAGCTTGACCGATCCGACGAGCGCGCTCATGCCGTACTCGGTCACCATGCGCCGGGCGATCGAGGTCGCCTTCTCGATGTCGTTGGATGCCCCGGTGGTCGGGTCGTGGAACACGATCTCCTCGGCCACCCGGCCGCCCATCGCGTAGGCGAGCTGGTCGAGCAGCTCGTTGCGCGTCACGGAGTACTTGTCCTCGATCGGCAGCACCATCGTGTACCCGAGGGCGCGACCGCGCGGCAGGATGGTCACCTTCGTCACCGGGTCGGTGTTGCGCATGCTCGCCGCCGCGAGGGCGTGGCCGGCCTCGTGGTAGGCCGTGATGAGCTTCTCTTTGTCGTTCATCAGGCGGGTGCGGCGCTGCGGGCCGGCGATCACGCGGTCCACAGCCTCGTCGAGGGCACGGTTGTCGATGCGCTGGGCGTTGCTGCGCGCGGTCAGCAGCGCAGCCTCGTTGAGCACGTTGGCGAGGTCGGCGCCCGTGAAGCCGGGCGTCTTGCGGGCCAGCACTTCGAGGTCCACGCTGTCGGCCAGGGGCTTGCCCTTGCCGTGCACCTCGAGGATCTGCCTGCGGCCCTGCAGGTCGGGCGCGTCGACGCCGATCTGGCGGTCGAAGCGGCCGGGGCGCAGCAGGGCGGGGTCGAGCACATCCGGGCGGTTGGTGGCCGCGATGAGGATCACGTTGGCGTTGGCGTCGAAGCCGTCCATCTCGACGAGCAGCTGGTTGAGCGTCTGCTCGCGCTCGTCGTTGCCGCCGCCGATGCCGGCGCCGCGGTGGCGGCCGACGGCGTCGATCTCGTCGATGAAGATGATGGCGGGGGCGTTCTGCTTGGCCTGGTCGAAGAGGTCGCGCACGCGGCTGGCGCCGACGCCGACGAACATCTCGACGAAGTCCGATCCCGAGATCGTGTAGAAGGGCACGCCCGCCTCACCGGCGACAGCGCGGGCGAGCAGGGTCTTGCCGGTGCCCGGAGGGCCGTACAGCAGCACGCCCTTCGGGATGCGGGCTCCGACCGCGAGGAACTTGGCCGGCTCCTTGAGGAAGTCCTTGATCTCGTCGAGCTCTTCGACGGCCTCGTCCGCGCCGGCAACATCGGCGAAGGTGACCGTGGGGCTCTCCTTGCCGACCAGCTTGGCCTTGGACTTGCCGAACTGCATGACCTTGCCGCCGCCGTTCTGCATGCGCGACAGCAGGAACCAGAACACGAGGCCGATGATGACGAAGGGCAGCAGCAGGCCGATAAGCGAGAGGAAGGCGTTGGACTGCGGAACCTCGTCGGTGAACTCCTTGGGGTTCGACGCGGTCACCGCCTCAACGATCTCGAGGCCGCGGGGAGCGACGTAGTAGAACTGCACGAGCTTGCCCTTGTCGCCGTCGGCCTTGCTCAGGTCGAGGGTGACGCGCTGCTCGCCGTCGATGATCTTCGCCGCGGTGACGGTATCGCCCTTGAGCAGCTCGAGGCCGTGCTTGACCGAGATCTCCTGGTAGCTGGCCTGTGCTCCGACGATGAGGCTGGTGCCGATCCAGACAACGGCGAGAGCGACCAGGATCCAGACAATCGGACCGCGAAGAATGCGCTTCATATCAATGTGACCCGGGCTGGTCGGCCCGGTCCTTTCCTGCTCGCGAAACCTGTCTGCAAGGTTAGCGGCACCCCGCTGTGCGATTACCGGATGTTCGCCGTGGGGGTAACGCGACTATCCACTGTCGTAAAACAGGAACAGCTGTGACGGGAGTTGCCTTCGCGGTCACAACTCCTGCTATTGCGGGCCCCGAACCACAGAAGTTCCTGTTTTACGCACACGCGGCGCGGCGCGACGCGGCGGGTGGGGCTGGTACCGCGACTACGAGTAGACGTGGGGCGCGAGCACCCCGATACCGCGCAGGTTGCGGTACTGCTCGGCGTAGTCGAGGCCGTAGCCGATGACGAAGGCGTTGGGAATCTGGAATCCCTCGTACTTGACGTCGACCTCGACCTTGGCGGCATCCGGCTTGCGCAGCAGGGCGACGATCTCGACCGACTCGGCGCCGCGGGTGGCCAGGTTGCCGCGCAGCCACGAGAGGGTCAGGCCGCTGTCGATGATGTCCTCGACGATGATCACGTGGCGGCCGTGCAGGTCGGTGTCGAGGTCTTTGAGGATGCGCACGACGCCGCTCGACTGGGTGCCCGACCCGTAGGAGCTGACGGCCATCCAGTCCATCTCGATGGGGATGGTGAGCTCGCGGGCGAGGTCGGCCATGACCATGACCGCGCCGCGCAGCACGCCGACGAGCAGCGGCTTGGTGCCGGCATAGTCCGCCTCGATGCGGCGGGCGAGCTCGGCGAGCTTCGCGTGGATCTCGTCCTCGGTGAAGAGGATCTCGGTGAGGTCAGACTCGATGTCGCTGAATTCCATGGCTCTAGTCTCGTGCACTGAAGACGATCAGACCGCCTTCTCGTCGCACACGGAGGCCCGGAAGGTCGAGCGGACCCTGCCCGTGCCAGTCGGTGACGAGCCGCGCGACCTCGAGCGTGTGCTGCCGGCTGAGCGAGAGGTGAAACTCCCCCTGCACCGCGAGCCGGATGAGCCGCTGCCGCAGCGCGGGCGGGTTCGCCTCGAGCGCGCTGACCGGCAGCGAGATGCCCGCCTCGGCGATGTCGGCGAGCTCTTCGACGATCTCTTCGGCGAAGTGGTCGAGCGCATCCGCGTCCTCTCGCAGCTGCTCGGCCGTGCGGGCGAGGGCCTCGGCGATGCCGGGGCCGAGCTGCGCCTCGAGCACCGGCAGCACCGTGTGGCGCACGCGCACGCGGGTGAAGGCGGGGTCGGCGTTCTGCGGGTCGTTCCAGGGGGTGAGCCCGGCATCCGCGCACGCCTGTTCTGTGACAGACCGGCGGATGCCGAGAAGCGGCCGCCGATAGATGCCGCTGACCTGCTCCATGCCCTGCAAACTCGCCGCCCCGCTGCCGCGTGCGAGGCCGAGCAGCACCGTCTCGGCCTGGTCGTCGAGGGTGTGCCCGAGCAGCACGGCGCCCGCGCCCGCCGCCTGCGCGGCCTCGGATAGCGCGCGATACCGAGCCGCGCGTGCCGCCGCCTCCGGGCCGCCGTCACTGCCCACGGTGACAGCGACCACGACCACCGGGTCGAGCCCGAGCGCCCTGGCCTGGTCGGCTGCTGCCTCGGCAACGTCAGCCGAGCCCTGCTGCAGCCCGTGGTCGACGATCACCGCGCCCGCGCGACCAGCGGCCTCGAAGGCCGTGGCGGCGGCGAGCGCGAGCGAGTCGGGGCCTCCACTGAGGGCGACGAGAACGAGCCCGTCGGCAGGGAGCAGTGCTCTGACCGCGCGGCGCGTGTCCGCGATCGCGGGCGACAGTCGGGGGCGCGTGGTCATCCAGTAACGTTATTGCAGCATCCACGAGCACAGGAGTGAAACCGCCATGGCCGCATACGACGCCACCATCGAGATTCCCAAGGGCAGCAAGGTCAAGTACGAGGTGGACCACGAGACCAACCGTCTCGCCCTCGACCGAGTGCTCTTCACGGCGTTCGGCTATCCGACCAACTACGGCTATTTCGACAACACCCTCGGCCTCGACGGCGACCCGGTCGACGTGCTCGTGCTGCACGATGAGGCCTTCTACCCGACCTCGCTCGTCAGCGTGCGCCCGGTCGGCGTCTTCAACATGACCGACGACGGCGGCAGCGACGCCAAGGTCATCGCCGTGCTCGCCAAGGACCCCCGCTGGGACTGGATCCAGGACGTCACAGACATCCCCGAGTTCCAGCGCAAAGAGATCGAGCACTTCTTCGAGCACTACAAAGACCTCGAGCCCGGCAAGTGGGTCAAGACCGAGGGCTGGGGCGACGCCGCCGAGGCGACCGCGATCGTCGAAGCCGGCTACGAGAAACTCAAGGCCGAAGGCCACTAGCTAGCTCGTCGGCCCCATGTAGCAGCCGAAGTTGGCCGTGTGCAGCACCCAGCCGCTTTCCGCTGGGCTGAGCGACTCGGCGTGCGGGCTCAGTTCGACCGAGCATTGGTCGTACTTGACTCCGCCGGCGTCGCCTTGGTCTGAGAAGCCGAAGATCGACCAGTTGAGAGCGCCGTCAATACCCCCCTCGGCATAGTTGAGGGGAAAGTAGGTAACGAATTCGGCGGTTCCGGGGTATCGCAGAACATTGGCGCAGGTAATGTCATCAGCGAACCACGCGCCGTCGCCTGTGCTGATATTCGCGGTTCCGCCGGTGTCGATGCGCACACCGAAGTTCTCATCCCACTCGCCGTCTCCGGTGACAGTGAGGTCGGCTCGGCCGTACCAGGCCGGCTCCGGAGACCCAGCGGAGTCCGCGGCGAAGTTCGAGGTGTAGACCAGACACGGGGCCAGCGCCGAGATCTCGGCCGCGCTGCTGCTGGTGGGCGTGGGCTTGTGCACCGTGAGGACCGCCGTGAAGACCTGTCCGCTGCTGATCTGGGTCATGCGGGCCGTGAGCCGCAGAAAATAGTCGTCGGGCAGCCCCGCACTCGTCGCCGACGGCGACGGGGTCGCAGTCTCGTCGGCGGCGTCCACCGACGAGGTCGTTGCTGCAGGCAATGGAGTCGGAGCGGGGTCGCACGCCGCCAGGGCGAGCACGGCAAGAACGGCGAGCGGAATGATAACGAGGGCCTTTGTCATACCGCTATGACGAACTCCACCGGTGTCGAGGTTGACACCTAGACAAAGCTGTTTACGGCGTCGGCCGCCCCGCGTAGGGCACCAGGTCGCCATACCGCACGGCCGCCACCCGCACGGGCACTCCCGGGTAGGGCGCCTCGATCATCTTGCCGCCGCCGATGTACAGCGCGGTGTGGTACTTGGTGCCGCTCGTGGCACCGCCACTCGCGTAGAACAGCAGGTCGCCCGCCACCAGCTCGTTGTAGGGCACGAGCCGTTCCGCCGCGGCCATGGTCGCGTACTGATTGGTCGCGGAGTGCGTGCCGATGTACACGCCAACGGATGCATAGCTCGCCTTGGTCAGCCCCGAGCAGTCCCAGGCGTCGGGCCCCGATCCGTTGAGCAGGTACTGGTCGCCGACCTGGGCCTGCGCGAAGGCGATCGCGGCCGCGACCACATCGGTGCTCGGAGCAGGCGGCGGCGGGTTCACCGGCGGCGGCGGCGCGGGAGGGTTGGTGATCGCCTCCTGCGCCTTCTCCCACGCGACGCCGTCGAGGTAGGCCTGCTCGGTCGCGGCGGTCGTGCCCTTGAGCGAGGCGAGCTGCGAATAGAGCTGGCTGGCCACCTGCTCCTGGTTCTGGGCGCGCACCTCTGCGTCTGCGGCGGCCTGCTGAGCCTCGGCGAGCGCGGCCTCGGCCTCCTCGGCGAGCCCCTGGCGGGCTGTGCGGGCAGCCGTAGCCTGCTCACTCAGCGATTTCGCTGTGTTGAGGTCGACGACCGCCTGCGCATAGACCTCGGCCGAGTGGGCGCTCAGCTGGTTCATGGTGCCGATTTGGTACAGAAGGTCTTCCGCGCTCTGCTGATCAGAGAGCAGCAGCTGCAGGGTGAAGTCGGCGCCCCCGGTGCGGGCGAGCTGGGCGACGAGGGTGCCCGCCTGGGTGCTGGACTGCTCTGCCGCGGCGGCGGCGGCATCCGCGCGCTTCTGCAGGGCGCCGGCCTGCGCCTCGGCGGCAGCGAGGTCGTCGAGGGACTGGTTGTAAGCCTCGTTCGCCTCGAGCGCCGCCCTGGCGTATGCCGCGGCCTCGTTCTCGAGTCCGCTGATGAGGGCCTCGATCTTCGCGATCTCCGCCTTCTTGGTTGCCTCGTTGGCTTTCGCCGCCTCGACGTCGGCCCAGGTCGGGTAGTCATCGGCCCACGCCGGCTCTACCGCGATATTGAGGGTGAGGGTCGCGGCGAGAACGATGATCAGCGCCCCGACGGGGCGAGACGAGCGGCGCATTAGCGCTGGGGACGCCTAGCCAAGGGTGATCCCCTGGGAGCTCATGAACGGAACGGGGTTGGTCACGACGCCGTTGATCAGCACGCCGTAGTGCAGGTGGCAGCCGGTCGCGCCGCCCGTCTTGCCGACCTTTGCGATCTGCATGCCGACCGGCACCTCCTGGCCGATGTTCACCAGGATGCCGCCCGACAGGATGTGGCCGTAGGCGGTCTGAATGCCGTCACCATTGTCGATCTGGATGTAGTACCCGTAGACGCCGTTCCAGCCGGCGTAGACGACAGTGCCGGCATGGGCGGAGTAGATCGCATTGCCGCAGCTCGCACCGATGTCGGTGCCCTGGTGGTACGAGGCCCCGCCGCCGCCCCAGGGGTTCGCGCGATAGCCGAACCCGCTGGTGATGCGGCCGCTAGCCGGCTTGGCCCATCCGGTCGCGCTGATCTGGCCGGCGCCGAGCTGGGCGCCCGCGCTGATCTGCTCCTGCACGCCCTTGATGTAGTCGGCCTCGGTTGCCTGCCGGCGCTCGATGAGAACGGCCAGCTGCGCCTCGAGCTGGTTCTGGTACTCGCGCTGCGCATCGACCGCCGCCTGCGCGGCGATGGCCGCGGCCTGCGCGGCCTCGAACGCGGCCTGGGCCTCGAGCTTCAGCTGCTCGCGGATTCCCTTGGCCACATCCGCCTGGTCAGTCAGCGCCTGCGCCGACTTCTGGTCTTGCACCGCAGTCTCGTAGATCGTCGCGGTCGTCTCGGTGAACTTGTCGGCCATGCCGTAGCTGTAGAGCAGGTCATCGGCCTGCGAGGCGTTGACGAACAGGGTCGTCGTCATGTCGCCGTTGCCCTCGCGGTACATCTGGGCGACCATCTCACCGGCATTGTTCATCGACTGCTCGGCGAGCGCCGCGGCGGCGTCCGCCTGCGACTGCAGCTCGTCGGCCTTGAGCGCAGCTTCCTGGAACTTCTGGTCGGCCTCGCCATAGATGACGCCCAGTCGCTCCGACTCGGCCTGCGTGCGCTCGACCTCGGCCTGCAGCGCGGCGATGTAGTTCTGGATCTCGGTGATCTTCGCCTTGGTGGCCGCCTCGCTCTTGCGCGCGGCGGCGACGTCAGCCCAGGTCGGGTAGTCGGTAGAGGCGGCCCACGCGGGGCCCTCGCTCGACACGGCCAGCGAGCCGATGACGACGACGGAGAAGACGGATGCGAGAGCCAGTGCCCGCGCCAACCGGGTGCCGGGCAGGCGGCTCAGTGCCGTCGCGGTGCCGCTCATGAGATCCCCCACCCACATGTTTGATCACACTAGTAACAGTGGTCACAATGACCACAGTAACAAGCCGAGTCTCAATGTCTAGTTGAACCTAGCCGCTGTGTCGCTCTCGGGCGGATTCATCGGGCGGGTTTCGCCGCATCCACCGCGTTTGGCTTTTGGGGGAGCGCACCCTATGCTTGTCCCTCGGTAGCTATGGAGTCCTGGACTGCATGGCCCCATCGTTTAGTGGCCTAGGACGGCGCCCTTTCACGGCGTTAACACGGGTTCGAATCCCGTTGGGGTCACGAAACACCAGCACCACATAGTTAGGCCCTGTAGCGCAGTTGGTTAGCGCGCCGCCCTGTCACGGCGGAGGTCGCCGGTTCAAGTCCGGTCAGGGTCGCAAGGTTTGACTTCTCGCAAGAGGGTCGTACCTGTTGGCTCTGTAGCTCAGTTGGTAGAGCGCACGACTGAAAATCGTGAGGTCACGGGATCGACGCCCGTCGGAGCCACCACTGAGATCTCCCCCGCTTCGTGCGGGGGTTTTCGCTTTAACCCGTCGGCGTCAAGCCCCCGCCCGCCTCGATCCGGCGGCGTAGCGTGCCCCTATGACCGACACCACGACCCCCGACGGCTCCACCGAGAACATCCCCGACGAGCAGAAGGCCCAGCCGCAGGAGAACCCGCCCGACACCGCGTCGGGCGGCGCCCCCGAGCCGGCCTGATCCCCGGTATCGGGCGAACGGCGCGGCGATTGCCCCGGTAGGATTTGCCGCATGACGGCGAATCAGAGAAGCCAATTGCGCAGCATCGAGAACACGCTCAGCGCCATGGTTGCCGAGTTGCAGCCGCGGGTGATCCTGCCCGACGACGAGAAGCAAAAAGCGCTCGACATCGCCGAAGAGACCATGCTCGTTCCGGTGGGTCGCCGCCGCGCGATCACCGCCAGCCCGATGGGCAACGGCGGGTGGTCGGTGCAGGAGTTTGACACCAGCAGCGGCGGCCTCATCCCGATCTGGCGGGAAGACGGCGAGCTCACCGAGAGCCTGCTCATCGCGGTCGTGCTCGGCGCCGCCGTCGGCAGCCTGCAGGAGCAGATCGAGCTCGACGGCGACGACAGGCCGGCGCTCGAGCTGCTGCACGCCCTTCTCAAAGCGCGCCACACCCAGCTGATCGAGCAGGGCCTCGAGAGCTTCGAATTCGAGGACTCCGACCGCCGCGCCTAGCCGAGCAGCGCCTTCATCTGGTCGGCGATGAGCAGCGTCGCGCGACGGGGTGCGAGTCGGCTGAAGCGGTCCATGAACTTCGCGTCGCCGCCGATGCGAACGCGGTAGGCGCCCTTCTCGAGGCCCTCGATGATCTGGCGTCCGGCATCCGCGGGAGTCACCGTCTTGGGCATCTTCGCGCCCGACATCGCCGCCTCCATCTTCGAGGTGTCGACGCCGGAGTTCTTGGTGATGTTGGTGCCGACGCCACCGGGGAAGACCACGGTGACTGCGAGGCTCGTGCCCTGCGACTCGGCGTAGAGCGCCTCGGTGAAGAGCTTGACCGCGGCCTTGCTCGCGCCGTACGCGGCCTGCCCGGGAACCGGCAGGAAGCCGCCCATGCTCGAGACGTTGAGCAGCGCCGACTGCGGCCGGGCGAGCAACTCGGGCAGGAAGGCCTTCGACATGTTCACGACGCCCCAGAAGTTGACGTTCATGACGCGCTCGATGACGTCGAAGTCGAGCTCGGCGATCTTCACGAACGGCTGGATGATGCCGGCCACATTGAGAACGCCATCGACCTGGCCGTGGGCCTTCTTGACCGCCGCAGGAAGGGCCAGCACGGCCTTCCGGTCGCTGACGTTGAGGGCATGCGTGGTCAGGCGGTCGCCGGCGCCGGCCAGCGCGGCGGTCTCGGCGAGGCCCGCCTCGTTGAGGTCGACGGCCGCGACGCGCGCGTTGCGGGCGAGCAGGCCGAGCACGACCTCGCGCCCCATGCCGTTGCCGCCCCCGGTGACGACGAAGACTTTGTTATCGATCTGCATGGCAGACTCCTTCTCTCTGCGGACATCGTTGTCCGGTCTGAGATCGAGCCTACCGGACAACGTTGTCCGCGAGGGGGCCAAAAGTCCTAGGGCAGCAGCACGATCTTGCCGCGCACGTGTCCCGTCTTGCTCAGCTCGAGTGCCTCGGCGGCAGCCTCCAGCGGGAAGCTGCGCGTGATGTCAGAGCGCAGCGATCCCTGCGCCGCGAGGGCGAGCACGCTGGGCACGGCTGCGGCGTCCGACTTCACCGCGGCGAATCCCTCGGCGTGCGCGGTTGAGACCGCCCTCTCGAGGCCCGGCATCAGTTCGCGGGAGGCGGCGACCGCATCCGCCGATCCGACCGCATCGACGATGGCCGTGACCGTGCCGAGAGCACGCACGGCCTCGACGAGGCCGGGGCCGTAGACGACCGGCTCGGCGCCGAGGGCACGTACGTAGTCCTGATTCTTGGCGGATGCCGTGCCGATCACGCGAGCCCCCAGCGCGACCGCGATCTGCACGGCCGCACTGCCGACCCCGCCCGACGCGGCGTGCACGAGCACCACGTCGCCGGCCGTCACGCCCGCCTGGTTCACGGCGGCCCAGGCCGTTCCCGCCGCCACCGGCAGCGCGGCCGCCTCGGCGAAGCTCAGCTCGGCCGGCTTCGGATAGACCTTGGATGCGGCGACGACAGAGTGCGTGGCATACCCCCCGAGGTACCCCCGCCACACCACCTCGTCGCCGACGGCGACGTCGGTGACGCCCTGCCCGACGGCCTCGACGACTCCCGCCGCCTCATTGCCCGGCACGACCGGCCCCGTCAGCGGCTTGCCGCCGGTCTGCCCGGCGACGTATTTGTGGTCGAAGGGGTTGACCCCGATGGCCTCGTTGCGAATGAGCAGCTCGTCGGCGCCCGGCGCGCCGGGCTCGAAGCCGACGATCCGCAGAACGGAGGGGTCGCCGTAGTGGTCGAACTCGACACGGGTCGCCATCAGCGGCGCGGCTTCTTCTCGGGCACGGGGGCCGTGCCGCTGGCGAGCAGGTCGGCGTAGTAGGAGCGCGCCTCATCCTGTCGCACTCCCTCCGCACCGGTCGCGATCGCCGAGCGCAGGTGCTCGGGGGCGAAGCCGAAGGCGTCGGTGAGGGCGAGGGCGTGCGGGCGAAGCCGCGGCAGCAGCCGGTCGTCGATATAGGCCGTGATCGCCTCAGCCCGCTGGGCACTGAGCCGGCCGTGGATGAGGTACCAGGCGAGGTTCTTCTCGATGAGCCCGAGGCCAAAGAGGTCGCGCAGCCAGGTGAGCACCTGCTTGGTCGACGGGTCGGGGATGCCATCGAGGGCGTCGGTGAACGCCTCCCACTGCAGCAGCTCGCCGTGCGCGCGGGCCGCCTCGATCAGCTCGTTCTGGTGGCGGTTGAACAGCGCGGCCGCCTCGGGCTTCGACATCTTCTGCGCGGGGCGCAGCTTTCCGGCGAGGGTGGCCACCATCGTGTGCACGCGGTCGGTCAGCAGCTGGCGCTGCGAGGCCGCGTCGCGCACGTAGCCGACCGAGCGGGCCGTCGAGCCGAAGTCGGCGACGTTCTGCGCGAGCTGGCGCAGGCCGGAGCGGTGGTACGTGGCCTCGCCGACCTGGGCGGCGACGTAGCTGGCGAGTGCTCCCGCATCCGCCTTGGCGAAGCTGCGGCTGTAGTCGGTGAGCAAGCGCTTGGCCACGAGCTGCAGCAGCACGTTGTTGTCGCCCTCGAAGGTCGCATAGATGTCGAGGTCGGCGCGCAGCTGTGTGAGGCGGTTCTCGGCGAGGAAGCCGGCGCCGCCGCAGGCCTCGCGGCTCTCCTGCAGGATGTCGAGGGCAGCCCACGTGCTCAGCGGCTTGAGGGCAGCCGCGATCGTCTCGAGGTCTTCCCGGTCCTGGTCGGTGTCGGTGCGCCCGCTGAAGACGCCGTCGAAGGCGGTGAGGAACACCTCGTGCGCGAACGACATCGCATAGGTCTGCGCGAGGCGCGGCAGCAGGCGGCGCTGGTGGCGTCCGTAGTCGAGCAGCACTTCCTCGTTGACGTCGCCGCCGGTGAACTGGCGGCGCTCGGAGCCGTAGCGGATCGCGATCGTCAGCGCCGCCTTGCTCGCCACGACGGCAGCGCCGTCGAGCGAGACACGCCCCTGCACGAGCGTGCCCAGCATGGTGAAGAAGCGGCGGCCGGGGCTGTCGATCGGCGAGCTGTAGTCGCCGTTCTCGTCGACATCCCCGTACCGGTTGAGCAGGTTCTCGCGCGGAACCCGCACGCTGTCGAAGTGCAGGCGGCCGTTGTCGATGCCGTTGAGGCCGCCCTTGATGCCGTCGTCTTCGCCGCCGATGCCGGGCAGGAAGCCCTTGTTGTCGCGGATCGGAACGTAGAAGGCGTGCACGCCGTGGTTGACGCCCTTGGTGATGAGCTGGGCGAAGACGACGGCGGCGCGTCCGTGGAGGGCCGCGTTGCCGAGGTAGTCCTTCCAGGCCGCGCGGAAGGGCGTGTGCAGAATGAACTCGTCGGTGAACTCGTCGAAGGTGGCGGTCGTGCCGATGCTCGCGACATCCGATCCGTGTCCGGTCTCGGTCATCGCGAAGGCGCCGGGCACCTTGAGGCTGAGGATGTCGGGCAGCAGCCGCGTGTGGTGGCGCTCGGTTCCGAGGTGCATGACCGCGGCCCCGAAGAGCCCCCACTGCACGCCCGACTTAATCTGCATGGACGGGTCGCCGAGCACGAGCTCCTCGAAGCTGGCGATGTTGCCGCCGTGGTCCTCTTGGCCGCCGACCGACTTCGGGTAGGCGCGGTGCACCGAGCCCTCTTCAACGAGGCGGCCGAGCTGCCAGAGCACCCGTTTGCGGTGGTCGTCGACGCTGAGTCCGTCGACGAAGTGGAAGTCGCTGTTGAGCAGCAGCCGACGCGAGTGCTTGCGCGCCTCGCTCCAGGTGCCGAGCAGGTATTCGCCGAGCGAGTGCGCGTCGATGGCGTCGGTTGCAATGACCGGCAGCACGCCGGTGTCAGCGGGGACTGCTGGTCGGTCCGTGAGCTGGGTCATGGGGGTCTTCTTCCGTGAAGGGTGGCTGATCCTCACGGTAGGACTGCCGTGCGGGCGCGACAAATGTCTCGTTCGCGCCCCACGAAACGCTCGTCTATCGACGGCGGGTCTTTGTGGGTTTCCTCACCAAAGCTGGAGATCCCCTGTGGGGAACCCCTAGAGCTCGGAGCCGCTCACCTCGAAGGTGTTGCACGCCCCGGGGCCGCCCTTGTAGCCGATCTGGAACCACTTCTCGCGCGAGGCGCTCGATCCGTGCGTCCACGACTCGGGGTTCGTCTGGCCCTGCGTCTGCTCCTGGATGTTGTCGTCGCCGACCGAGGCCGCCGCATTGAGGGCATCGGCGATCTGCTGGTCGGTCACCGGCTTGAGGAAGGTGACGCCGGCGTTGTCCTCGGTACTGGATGCCGCGCCCACCCAGCTGCCAGCGAAGCAGTCGGCCTGGAGCTCGAGGCGCACGCTGTCGGAGTCGGGCCCGGTGTTCTGCAGGTCGAGGTTGCTGTTGATGCCGGTGATGGTCTGGATGTGGTGGCCCCACTCGTGGGCGATGATGTACATCTGCGCGAGCGGGCCGCCGCTCGCGCCGAACTGCGAGCGCAGCTCCGCGTAGAAGGCGGTGTCGAGGTAGATGGTCTGGTCGGCCGGGCAGTAGAAGGGTCCGACGGCCGAGGTGGCGTCGCCGCATCCGGTGCTCGTTGCACCGTCGAAGATGACGACGGGCTCGGGCTGGGTGTAGTCGAAGCCGAGGTCGGGGGCGACCTGCGCCCAGTAGGTGTCGAGCGAGGCAGCGGCGCCCTGCACGCGGCAGTCGTCATCGGCGTTCGCCTGCTCGGCCGTACAGGTCAGAGTCTCCTCCGGGCCCGCCTCGCCGCCGCCGCTCGGCGCGAGGCCGCTGAGGTCGACTCCCGTGAACGCCTGGATGAGAAGGAACGCGATGGCGATGAGCCCACCACCGCCACCGACGCCGATGGCCGTGTTCCGGCCGCGCCTGCTTACCCGGCCCGAGCTGATATCCGCGTTGTCGTTGAAAGTCATGGCACAAAGGTACTAGGACACACTTACTTGCGCTCTGCTCTTGACGGGCGCAGAGTTGCGCCGTGAACACCTCGCGCACCCGCTGGATCGGGCTCGTCTTTATCAGCATCGCCGTCGCCCTGATCATCGTCGACTCGACCATCGTCAACGTGGCGATTCCCTCGGTCGTCGAAGACCTCGACATCACCTCGACGCAGGTGCAGTGGGTGCAGGAGAGCTACACGCTCGTCTTCGCTGCCCTGCTGCTCGTGTTCGGCACGCTGGCCGACCGCTACGGGCGACGTCGCCTGCTGATCATCGGCGTGACCGTCTTCGCGCTCGCCTCAATCCTCGCGTCGTTCTCGCAGACCGGAGACCTGCTCATCGGCTCCCGGGTGCTGCAGGGCATCGGCGGGGCCATGATCCTGCCCTCCACCCTCTCGATCATCAACGCGAACTTCCGCGGCCGCGAGCGCGGCATCGCCTTCGCGATCTGGGGCTCCACCATCGGCGGCATGGCAGCCGTCGGGCCGCTGCTCGGCGGATGGCTCACCACCTACTTCTCGTGGCGCTGGGCCTTCGGCATCAACGTGCCGCTCGGCGTGATCATCATCATCGGGCTGCTCGTCTTCGTCTCCGCGTCGAAGGACGACGGACCAGCGCGCCGCATTGACGTGGTTGGCGCCCTGCTCACTGTGCTGACCACCGCATCCCTGGTCTTCGGGCTGATCGAGGGCCGCAGCTACGGCTGGTGGCTCAGCGACACCCCGCCCGACTTCTGGACCCTCGACGTATCGCCCATCCCCTTCGCCTTCGCCATCACCCTGCTGGCCGGCACGGCCTTCGTGCTCTGGGGCCTGCGGCGCGAGCGGCAGGGCAAGAGCACGATGCTCGCCTTCGGCCTGCTGCGCATCCCCTCGTTCCGCAACGGCAACATCGCCGCCCTCATCGTCTCGCTCGGCGAGTTCGGCATCATCCTGTCGCTGCCGCTGTGGCTGCAGAACGTGCTCGGCTACGACGCGCTGCAGACCGGCTTCGTCATCCTCGCCCTCGCCATCGGCTCCTTCGTCGCCAGCGGCTTCGCCGGGGCCTTCGGCAACCGCGTCTCGCCGGTGTGGATCGTGCGGGTGGGCCTCGTCGCCGAGATCATCGGCGTCGTCGTGGTCGGCGCAGTCATCGCCGTCGACACCCCGTGGTGGGCCATCGTCATCGGCCTCTTCGTCTACGGCTTCGGCGTCGGGCTCGCCACTGCCCAGCTGACGAGCGTCGTGCTGCGCGACGTTCCCGTCGAGCAGAGCGGCCAGGGATCGGGCACCCAGAGCACCGCCCGCCAGATCGGCTCCGCCCTCGGCATCGCGGTTCTCGGAACGATCCTGTTCTCGAGCATCGGCGGCGTGCTCGAGGCACGCCTCACCGATCGCGGACTGCCCTCGGCCGCCGTCGACCAGGTCGTCACCCTCGTCGTCGACAGCTCGGGCACGGCGATCCCCGGCCTCGAAGCGCAGGACCCGGATGCCGCGGCCGATGCCCGCGTCGCCTTCAGCGACGGCACGAAGTACGCCGCATTCGCGGCCGCCGGATTCCTGCTCCTCGGCCTGCTCGCCACCCTGCGCCTCGACGGCAAGCGCGAGGAGCACGCCGACGAGCCGGATGCCGCCGCTGCCGCCTAGACGAAGCGGCGCTTGACCCGCAGCGCGATCGCCCACTCGACGATGAGCCACACGTAGAAACCGATCGCGGCAAAGAATGCCCCAATAGCGAGCGCGCTCGTCAGGTCGGAGAACAGGTCGCGGTCGAGCCCGAAGACGGTGATGAAGGGCGACGACCAGTCGTCGTTGTCACCGCCGTCGACGAGGAAGAACATGAAGAGCACGACGCTGAGGCCGTGGCCCCAGCCCGCGATGCGTGCTCGTGTCGGCGAGACGAAGGCGAAGGCGGCCCGTTTGCCGAAGAAGCCCGTCGACGCCATGACGACGAGGAAGACGTAGCCGGCCCCGAGAAAGATGCCCGCGTAGAAGAGGATCACCATCATCCACCCCGGGGTGATCAGCTTGACGGCCAGCGCGATGATCGGCAGAACGATGATCGCGATGCCCGTGATCGTGTTGGCGGGGCTAACCGGGCGGGTGACGATGGTCATCCCCCCACCCTACTTACAGGGCGCGCAGCTTCTCGAGCAGGGGCGCGGCGACCTCGTCGAGGAATCGCTGCTGCAGCACGTCGCCCACCTGCACCAGCGCGACGTCGGTGAATCCCGCGTCGAGGTAGGGCTTGACGCTCTCGGCGAGTTCGTCGAGGTCGGGGCCGCAGGCGATCGAGCCGGCGATGTCGTCAGGGCGCACGAACTGGCTGGCCGCGTCGAAGCCGGCGGTGGTCGGCAGGTCGGCGTTGACATTCCAGCCGCCCCCGAACCAGCGGAACTGGTCGTGTGCGAGCGCGATCGCCTCGTCTTTGTCCGGGCCCCAGCAGATCGGGATCTGGCCGATCTTGCGCGAGCTGCCGCCGTGGGCCTTGTCCCACTTGTCGACCAGCTCCTTCTCGGGGCTGACCGCGACGAGGTGGTCGCCGAGCGGCGCGAAGCGCTTTACCGAGTCATCGCCCGACACCGCCAGGGCGATCGGCACCCCCTCGTCGGGCAGGTCCCACACGCGGGCGGAGTCGACCCGGAAGTACTGCCCCTCCCACGTCACCAGCTCATCGGAGTGCAGGGCGCGGATGATGGTCACCGCCTCCTCGAGCATGTCCTGCCGCACACTGACCATCGGCCACCCCTCGCCGATCACGTGCTCGTTGAGGTTCTCGCCTGAGCCGAGGCCGAGGATGAAGCGGCCCTCGGCCAGCAGCTGCAGTGTCGCGGACTTCTGGGCGATCACCGCCGGGTGGTAGCGAAAGGTCGGGCAGGTCACATAAGTCGCCAGCTCGACGCGGCTCGTCGCCTGCGCGACGGCGCCGAGCACGGTCCACGCGTAGGGCGAGTGGCCCTGGCTGGTGATCCACGGCGAGTAGTGGTCGCTCGAGACCTCGAAGTCGAAGCCCACGTTTTCTGCGGCGATGGCGTAGTTCACCAGCTCGCGGGGTCCGCTCTGTTCTGTCATCAGGGTGTAGCCGAAGTTCGTCATGCTTCGACGCTATGCAGCCTGCCCCGCAGAAATTAGGCCTTGATTACTCAGGCTCGGCTTTGTCGGGCAGGCGAACGCCGAGCAACTGCCACGAGCGACGCACGAGCGGAACGCGCTCGTCGAGGCTGGACTCGGCGAGCGCCGACGCGACGAGCCGCACGCAGAGCATGACATCGTCGGCCGTGAAGTGCTCGGGCACCGTGCCCGCCACCCGCCCCGCAGGAAGCGTGGCCTCGATGAGCGCCATCATGCGCTCCTGCAGCTGGGCGGCGCGCGCCTCGCCGGAGTGGTGCAGCGTCACGTCGATGAGGGCGGGAGAGCTGGTCGCCTGCTCCTCGACCATGCCGAGCACCTCGGCGAGCGTTCCCCCGTCGGCGACGAGCCGCTCGATGTCGGCGACGTTGGCGTCGAAGGCTGCTCCGGCGATTGCGCCCCGCGTGGGAAAGTGCCGGTAGAGGCTGCCCTGGCCGACGCCCGCGCGCTTGGCGATCGCGCTGAGCGGTGCATCCACCCCCTGCTCGGCGAAGATCTCGCGCGCGGCGGCGATGAGTGCGGCGCGGTTCTCTGCGGCGGCGGCGGGGCCGCGGTTCACGCGGCCACCACCCTGAGCAGCGCGTCGCCGTACTGCTCGAGCTTGCGCTCGCCGATGCCGCTGATCGTTCCCAACTCGGCAAGCGACGACGGACGCGAGATCGCGATTCCCCTCAGAGTCGCGTCACCGAAGACGATGTAGGCCGGCACGCCCTGCTCGCGCGCCTCGTCTGCGCGCCAGGCGCGCAGCTTCTCGAACAGGTCAAACGAGTCGGCCGGCAGGTCGATGGCGGCCTTGGACTTCTTGACCTTGGCGACGCGCTCAGGCTCCTTGCGAAGGCTGACCGTGCGGGCGCCGGTGAGCACATCGGCGCTCGAGTCGGTGATCACGAGGGTGCCGTAGCCGTCGCTGCTCGTGCCGAGCAGCCCCTGGGCGAGCAGCTGTCGCACGACGCCCCGCCACTCCTGCTCGACGAGCTCGGTGCCGAGGCCCCAGGTGCTCAGCTTGTCGTGGCCGTACTGGGTCGTTCTCGGCGTCGTCTTGCCGAGCAGGATGTCAATGAGGTGCCCGGCACCGAAGCGCTGGTTGCGCTCGCGCTGCAACCGCACGATCGTCGAGAGCAGCTTCTGCGCGGGGATTGTTCCGTCGACACTCTCGGGCGGGGTGAGGCAGGTGTCGCAGTTTCCACATGCGGAAGACGCCTGCCCGAAGTAGGCGAGCAGCTGCACCCGGCGGCACTCGATCGTCTCGCAGAGCGCGAGCATGGCGTCGAGGTGGGTGCCCAGGCGACGGCGGTGGGCGTCGTCACCCTCGGACTGGTCGATCATGCGGCGCTGCTGCACGACATCCTGCAGTCCGTAGGCGAGCCAGGCGGTCGAAGGCAGTCCGTCGCGGCCGGCACGCCCGGTCTCTTGGTAGTAGCCCTCAACGCTCTTGGGCAGGTCGAGGTGGGCGACAAAGCGCACGTCGGGCTTGTCGATGCCCATGCCGAAGGCGATGGTCGCGACCATGACGACGCCGTCTTCTCGCAGGAAGCGGCTCTGATTGGCAGCCCGCACCCGGGAGTCGAGGCCGGCGTGGTACGGCAGGGCCGTGATGCCCTGGTCGACGAGGAACTGCGCGGTCTTCTCAACGGATGCCCGGGACAGGCAGTACACGATGCCCGCGTCGCCGGGGTGCTCGGTGCGCAGCAGCGTCAGCAGCTGCTGCAGCGGCTGGGTCTTCGGCTCGATGCGGTACTGGATGTTGGGACGGTCGAAACTGGCGACGAAGTGCTTGGCGTCGCCGAGGTCCAGTCGCGCGGTGATCTCTTTGTGGGTGAGCTCGGTCGCGGTCGCGGTGAGCGCGATGCGCGGCACCGTCGGCCACTTCTCGTGCAGCACCGATAGCCGAAGGTAGTCGGGGCGGAAGTCATGGCCCCACTGCGAGACGCAGTGCGCCTCGTCGATCGCGAAGAGCGAGATCGTGCCGCGGTCGAGCAGGTCGACGGTCGACGGCACCCCGAGGCGCTCGGGGGCTAGGTAGAGCAGGTCGAGCTGGCCGGCGATGTAGGCGGTCTCGACGCGCAGGCGCTCGTCGCCCGACTGCGTCGAGTTGAGGAAGGCGGCGCGCACGCCCACGGCGGTGAGGGCGTCGACCTGGTCTTGCATGAGGGCGATCAGCGGCGAGATGACGACGCCGGTGCCGTGGCGCACGAGCGCGGGGATCTGGTAGCACAGCGACTTGCCGCCACCCGTCGGCATGAGCACGAGGGCGTCGCCGCCGGCGACGACCTGGTCGATGATCGCCGCCTGCTCACCGCGGAAGGAATTGTAGCCGAAGACCTTGTTCAGTGCCTCGATCGGCGTCGAGTGCGCGGGCAGCGCCACCCCTGCCGCCGTCGCGGTGACCGGGCTGGCCGCGCGATCGGCGGGCAGGGGGGCGTCGTAGAAGGGATCGTAGGGCGGCTCGTCGTCCCACGGCACGTCGTCGTCGGGAGGGGAGGGCGCGTCGGTCACGCTGACGAGCTTACGAGCCGCCGCTGATGCTGCAGTGCCGTGGCATCCAATCTGTTAGATGACGAGCACATAGCTGGTGAAGCTGCGCGAGGCACCGAACTGCGCGGACTCCGCGTACTGAGCGGTCAGGCGGTGCACTCCGCGGCTGAGCCCCGACAGCGGCACGGTAGCGGTTCCGCCGCTCAGCTGCGCCGAGCCGACCAGCACGCCGTTGTCATAGATGCTGACCGCACCGGACACGGTGGCTCCCGCGGAGAGCACGTAGACCCGGTAGTCGACCGTCTGCGCCCGGCTGAGGAGCAGGCGGGACGGCACCGCGAGGGTGAGCGTCGCGAGCTTCGCGACCTGCTTGCCGGCAGTCTGCACGGACGCGGGCGTGTAGCCCTCGGCCGATGCGGTAACCGTCACGGTGATGCTGGCCCCGGCGTCCGCCGCGGTCAGGGTGTACGTGGTGGCGGTCGCGCCGGCGATCGCCGTGCCGTTGCGGTTCCACTGATAGGTCAGCGTGGGGCTGGCTACCGACCAGGTGCCCGTGCTGACGCTGAGGGTGCGGCCGACCGTGCCGGTGCCGGTGATCGTCGGCGCGGTCACGACCTCGACGGTCTCGGTCACCGTGATCGGCACGTCGATCGTGGTGCCGGTCTCGGGCACGCTGACGGTGAGCACGAGAGTGCCGGCGGGCGTGCCCTCGGGGATCGTCACGGTGACCGTGGCGCGGCCGACCTCATCCTTGGTGTCGACGATGGCCGGGTCGATGACGGCGGAGCCGAGCTCAACGGCGCCCGCGCTCACGACGGCGGTTCCGGCGTTCGGCTCGCCGTTGCTGAACAGGAGCGACGAGAGGCTGAGCGTGACGGAGTCGCCGGCCGAGTATCCGTCGGCGTCCGGCGCGCTGAGGCTGACGCCGACCGAGCGCTGGGCGTAGTCCGGCGATGCCACCGGGTTGGCCTGGAAGTAGTCGACCATGCTCTGCAGGTCGATCTTTCCGGAGTCGGCGACGTTCGTGCCCGTCGCCAGGGTGGCGAAGTTGTCGCCGCCCGTCGCGAGGAAGGAGTTGACAGTGACGGTAACGCTGTCGGCCGCAGTGACAAGCGCGCCGTTGAGGTAGATCGCGTCGATCCGGTCTCCTGCTGCCCCGGCCGGGTCGTAGGTGTAGCGCAGAGACTTCGACACCCCCAGCTTGAGGAAGGGACGGCTCGAGCCGGCCGGCTGCCACTGCTCTTCGAGCACTCTCTTGAGCTGTGCACCGGTCAGCGTCATCGTGACGAGCGTGTTGGCGAAGGGCTGCACCGCGGCGGCCTCGGCGAAGGTCACGTTGCCGGCGGGGTCCGTGGCCGAGGTGGAGGCGTAGGCGAGGTTCGCGCGCAGGCCGCCGGGGTTCATGAGGGCGATCTGGGATCCGGCGTCCTGGGTGGCCCACAGCTGCACATCGGCGACGAAGTTGCCGAGGGTGGACTCGCCCCCGCGGTTCTCCGAGCCTGCCGACGTCTGCTTGGCGCGGTTGAAGGCGGCGGTGATGTCGCCGACCTTGACCTTGCCGAGCTCGGTGGCAACGGCGGCCGCGCTCGAGACGATCGAGGCGACCGCGGCATTCGGGGCGTAGGCGCCCGCCAGCGGCAGAACATCGACGGTGAACGACAGCAGCTCGCCCGTCGCCGGGTCGACCGAGATCGTCGAGTGCGCGAACTTCTCCCCGTACTGGCCCGACGAGAAGACCGGGCGCAGCCGGTCGGTGCCCGGGATCGGGATCTCGTGGTCGTAGGCGAGGTGCGTGTGCCCCGAGATGATGGCGTCGACATTCGCGTCGGCGCCAGTGACGATCTGCCCGAAGGGGGAGTCGTCGGTCGCACTGGCGATGCTGGTCGTCGCCGCGCCCTCGTGCACGAGCAGCACGACCACGTCGGCCTCGCCGTTCGCGGTGTCGCCATCGCTCAGCGCGTCGGCCACCCGGTTTACCTCGGGCACGACCGGCCGCACCTCGAGGGTGCTGATGCCGCCCGGGCTGACCAGGCTCGGCAGCTCCTCGGTCATGGCCCCGATGAAGCCGATGGTCACGTCGCCGAAGGTCTGCAGGGAGTACTCCTGGTAGGCCGGAGCGCCAGTGGCCCGGTCGTAGATGTTGGCGCTGAGGTAGTCCCAGTCGGCGGCGGGCAGGATGCGGTTGTCGACATCCGCGCGCCCCTGGTCGAACTCGTGGTTGCCGAAGGCGCTCGCGTCGAGGCCCATGGCATTGAGGGCGTCGATCGTCGGCTGGTCGTGCTGGATGAACGAGGTGAAGGTCGAGGCGCCGATGAGGTCGCCCGCGCCGACGAAGACGGTGTTGGGGTTCGCGGCGCGGTAGCTGTCGACCATGCCCGCGAGCACCGCGGCGCCGGCGATGGGTGGCGCGGCCTCGAGTCGGCCGTGGAAGTCATTGACACTGAGCAGGTCAATGGTCACCGTGGTGTCTGCCGCCTGGGCGGGAGTAGCCAGAGACGAGAGGGTCAGAACGAGAAGGGCGGTGGCGGCAACGGTCTTGCGCATGACTCGAGGACTCCTTGTGGGGCGAACGACGTCGGGTGTACCCCCTTCGGGGGTCGACTCATGGTTACACGCACACGGCGATAAGTCGAGCCGCGCACCGACCCGTAACCTGAACTTCATGCTGGTTGTCGTCGTCGGAGTCGTCAGCGCCCTCGTCTTCGGGGCCGCCGACTTTCTCGGCGGTCTCGCCGCGAAGCGCATCGCCGCGGTTCGCGTCACGGCCGTCACCGGGGCCGTCGGCCTCGCGACCCTGCTCGGGCTTCTGCCGCTCGTCGGCGGGGACTTCTCCCCCGAGGCAGCCCTGCTCGGCGCGCTCAGCGGGGTGACCGGATCGATCGCCATCGTGCTGCTCTATGCCTGCCTGGCGATCGGGCCGATGAGCATCCTCTCGCCACTCACGGCCGTCGTCTCGGCGATCGTTCCGCTGACCGCGGGCCTGCTGCGCGGCGAGTCGCTGAGCACGATCGGGTACGTCGCCATCGGGATCGCGCTGGTCGCGGTCGTGCTCGTCGGATTCGTCCCCGAAAGGGGCGCGGTACGCCCCAGCCTGCGGGGCATCGTGATGGCCGTGGGCTCGGGTGCGATGATCGGGGCCTTCCTCATCATCATCGACCTGACGCCGGATGACTCCGGCCTCATCCCCCTGGTTTTCAACCGGGCGACGAGCAGCCTCATCATGTTCGCGGTGGTCGGTGCGCTCATCGCGCTCGGGCGCGGCGGCAGCGGCGGCTGGCGGCCCGGGCTGACGCTCGCCATCGCCTGCGGTGTTGTCGACGCGGCGGCCAACGCCGGGCTGCTGCTCGGCCTGCGGCTCGGCGAGCTGTCGATCGTGTCGGTGCTGACCGCGCTCTACCCGGCGGGCACGATCATCCTCGCGGCGATCGTGCTGCGGGAGCGCATCGCCGTCGTGCAGTACGTCGGCCTCGCCCTCGCGATCACTGCGGCCGGGATGCTCGCTCTCGCCTGACCCGCTGTCGGCGCCTCCCGGTAAGTTGTAAACAACTAACTAGTTGACGAAACGGGGCAAAAATGACGGATGCTGCTTCCGCCGACGTGCCCGCACGCCTCGCCTTCGCGACCGGCCGCCTCAATCGCCGCCTCCGTTCCGCGGGTGGCGGCCTCAGCCACGGACTGCTGAGCGCCCTCGCCACCATCAGCAAGCAGGGCCCGATGCGGCTCGCCGAACTGTCGCAGCTCGAGAGCGTCAGCGCGCCGAGCACCACCCGGCTCGTCGCCGAGCTCGAGGGCAAGGGGCTCGTCACGCGCGCCACCGACCCGGCCGACGGCAGGGCGATCCTCATCTCGATCACGCCGACGGGCGTCGAGACCATCGCCGCCGCGCGCGCTGCCCGTGCCGCCATGGTCGCCGAGTTGTTCGAGAGCCTCGAGCCCCATGAGGTCGCGGCGATCACGGCAGCCCTGCCGGCGCTCGAGAAGATGCTCTAGCGCGTCTTTCGCTCCATGTACCACTCGGTGTACTCGGTGGCCCGGCCATCGGCCGCGAAGCGGATCACCCAGAGGTTGTCGTAGACCTGCGACCTCGGCGCGAGGTAGCGGGTCACCCCCTGCACGAGGGCGAGCGAGCCGTCGTCGCTGAGCACCTCGTACTCGAACTCGTAGTCGCCGGGTGCGTCGGCGTCGTCGAGCCAGCCCGCGACGATGGCGTCGGCGCCCAGGCGCGGGTCGCTCGCGGGGCTGGTGCGGTACGTCGCGTCATCCGTGAAGAGGGCGCGGATGTCGGCGGGCGCATTCGACTCCCACGCCTTCTTGTAGCCTTCGATCCAGTCTGCAGCAGTCATGCATCCGGTCTATCGGGTGCGGCTGACACAGCGAGGATGTCCCCGCCGCGGCACTGTCGCAAAACAGGAACTTCTGTGGCGCGTGCATACTGCAGGGCCAAGAAAGTGACTATTGGCAGCTCTGAGCCACAGATGTTCCTGTTTTGCGACAAGGAGCAGAAAGGTTTGCG
>JAAFHU010000129.1 GCA_013297645.1 Actinomycetota bacterium | reverse complement strand
CCTCTCCCACGCGGAGGCCCGTTGCGCCTCGGAGCTCGATGCCGAACGCCGAGGGGGAGGTGAAGCTGACCCGGTACGAGTTCGGTCCCCTCCACGTTGCCAGTGAGCCGGGATCTGTCTCGAAGGTGACGCGGACCGAGTCCTGCCAGCTGTAAAAGGTGACGCCGGTCGCAGGAGAGCAGGGATGCTCGTCACGCTTCTCGACAAGCGGGGGTTGGCCGAGCGTGTCCTGAATCAGCACGACTACCTCGGCCACCGGCCGGTTGAAGGCGATCTCATCGACTACGGCGCCAGAGCCATCGACTGTCGCAATGGATGTCGCGCTGAGCTGGAGCGCGATCGGCGCCGACACTGGCGCGGAGGACAGGCCAGGGGTGGGAATCTGGCTTGTCGCCGCAACCGTAGGAGTGGGACCGGCACTGGAGTCGGCGGAGCTCGACGGCTGTGCGGCGCAACCCATGAGAATCAGGCATGCAGCAGTCAGAAGCGCTAGTCGCATGAGTCGATAGTCCCGTGAACGCTACTCCTCGTGCAACAGCGACCCATCCTTCTTGAGCACGTTCTTCTCCCCGGCCTCGATCGGCACGGCGAAGCGGTTCTGCTTCGGCGGCATCGGGCAGTTGAACGCGTAGCTGAAGGCGCACGGAGGCAGCACCGCGAGGTTGAAGTCGAGGGTGATCGAGCCGTCCGGCTTCGGGGCGACGAACAGGAAGCGCCCGACGCTGTAGGTGCTGTCGCCGCTGGTCGCATCGGCGAAGACGAGCTGCAGGGCCCGGCCGGACTTGAAGGCGGCAAGGTCGTAGTCCACCCCGTTCTTGGTGAAGGTGATGCTGCCGGGAATCGGCTGCTCGCGCAGGTTGCCGGCCTCCTTGAGGTGCTCGAAGCCGAGGGTCGTGCCCTCCGGGTTCTCGGTGAAGGTGGCGGTGATCACCCAGTCGGGGTTGTAAGGGAAGGCATCGATCGACCCGAACTGCTGGATGCCCTCGGAGTTCGCGTCCCAGACGCGCAGGGCGTAGGAGTCGCTCGCCTCGTTCTTGATGACCGCGCCCGTGACGGTGTCGCTGAAGACGAGCGTGCTGGGCGCGGCGTCATCACGGCCCCGCACGACGACGGTGCCGTCGACGACCGCACCGTCGACGACAATCCCATCGGATGCCGCCGCCGTCACGCGGAGACCCGACTGCCCCGCGGGCAGCGGCGCCCACGTTCCCGGCACACCCCAAATCGTCTGCTCGGAGTCCACCCACTGCGTGTTGGTCAGCGCGAGGCTGCCCGTCGGCTGCGTCACGGCGAGCTCGCGGCGCTCGTGATAGGTGGCGAGCTGCTGTTCGGGGGTAACGGTGTCGGTCATTGGTCCATCCTTGTCGAGGTCACTGACAGCAACCATGAGCAACACGGCCGCATTCCTGAGCGAGCGCTGAGTGCACGGCTATCACGAGCTTTCGATCAAGTACAGGGCTGACCCTTCTCAGGCTCGGCCACGTAGCGTCGAAGACATGCGCATCAGTCTGTCCGGCTCCCCCGCGGATGAGGCTCTCGAACTCCCCGCCTCCGTCGACGAGGCGCTCGCGGCCACCTTCGAGCTTCCTGCGACCGCCCGCGAGCTGTGGGAGCTGTTGGCAACGCTGGCCGCTCACGACCTCGCCGTGGCGCGAGCGGTCGAGCCCCATCTCGACGCGATGGGGATCCTGCAGCAGGCGGGCATGGCATCCCCCAGCGGGCACTGGGGCGTCTTCGCTGCAGAGGGCGACGACCCGCTCGTCTTCACCCGGGGGCTGCTCAGCGGCACGAAGCCGTGGTGCTCCCTGGCCGACCGACTCGACAGCGCGCTCGTCACGGCGCAACTGCCGAGCGGCGAGCGCGCCCTCTTCGCCGTCGACCTGCACGATCCGGGAGTCGAGGTGATCGACGGCGCGTGGAAGGCCCGCGGGCTCGTCGAGATTCCGAGCGGACCGGTGCGCTTCACCGATGTACCCGCAGCGCAGGTGGGCGCGGCCGGCTGGTACCTCACCCGCCCGGGCTTCGCCTGGGGCGGCATCGCCGTGGCCGCATGCTGGTATGGCGGCGCCGTGGGCATCGCCCGCGCCGTTCTCGCCGCGAAGCCGAGCCCGTTCACCCACCTGCACCTCGGTGCGATCGACGTCGCCCTCGGCAGCGCGCGCCGCGCCCTGCTCGAGGCGAGCACCCTCGAGGGTGATCCGCGCATCACCGCCAAGCGGGTGCGGGCCACGGTCGCCCGCGCCTGCGAGGAAGTACTGTGGCGCGCCGGCCACGCGCTGGGCCCGGCACCCCTCGCCCTCGACGAGCAGCACGCCAAGCGCGTCGCCGACCTGCAGCTGTATGTCCGCCAGCACCATGCGGAGAAGGACGACGCCTCCCTCGGCGAAGCGCTCGTGGGGAGCACACCGTGGTGACCTTCGACGCCACCCTGCCTGGCACCTCAGTCGAGCAGTGGAGCGGTGCTCTCGAGTCCCTGCCGCCCGTCGACCTCGAGGGCGTCGAGCAGCTCCTCGTCTTCTCGGCGCATCCCGACGATGAGACGCTGGCGGCTGGCGGCCTCATCGCCACGGCCGCGGCGCGCGGCATCCCGGTGCAGGTCGTGATCGTCACGGACGGCTCGGCATCGCATCCGAACTCCTCCACCGTCGATGCGCAAACGTTGTCTATGCGCCGAGCCCGCGAGGCGTTCGAGGCGATCGCCCTGCTCGCCCCCGAGGCGAGCCTCAGCCTGCTCGGCTTCACTGACGGGCGGGTGCTCGACGAGCGGGATGCCATCGCCGCCGCGATCGATATACCCGTGTCCGAGGCCGACCCCCGCGCGCTCGTACTTGCGCCGTGGCGCGGCGACGGCCACCGGGACCACCGCGTCGTCGGCGAACTGGTTGCCGCCGCCGCGGAGAAGCACCGGCGCCTGCTGCTCGAATACCCGGTGTGGATGTGGCACTGGGCTACCCCCGGCACCACCGACCTCACGGCCGCCCGCACCCTCGAGCTCACGCCCGAGGCGCGCTGGGTGAAGCGCCTGGCCGTCGCGGCACACGCGACGCAGGTGGCGCCGCTCAGCGAGCTGCCCGGCGACGAGGCAATGCTCAGCCCGGAGTTCCTGCAGCACTTCGCCGAGCCGCGCGAGCTGTTCTTCGGCGCACCCGCCACGCTCGACGAGGGCTACTTCGATGCCCTGTACGCACGCAACACCGACCCGTGGCGATTCGCCACCCGCTGGTACGAGAAGCGCAAGCGCGCCCTCACCGTTGCCAGCCTCCCCGCCGAGCGGTACGGGAGGGCTCTCGAGATCGGCTGCTCGATCGGCATGCTGACGGCCGAGCTCGCCGAGCGCTGCGACAGTCTGCTCGCGGTCGACGTGGCCGAGGCAGCGGTGCGGGCCGCGCGCGAGCGGGTGCCCGGCGCCACCGTCGAGCGGCGCGACGTCACCAGCGACTACCCGGCAGGCGAGTTCGACCTCGTCGTGCTGAGCGAGGTGGGCTACTACCTCTCCGACGCAGTGCTCGCGCGGCTGCTCGACGCGATCGCGGCCTCGCTCTCGCCGAGCGGCGTTCTCGTCGCCTGCCATTGGCGGCATCCCGTCGCTGACTACGCGCTGTCGGGCGACGCCGTGCACGCCGCGATCGGCGGGCTCGGGCTGCACCGGCTCTCGCGGCTCGAGGAGCAGGACTTCGTGCTCGAGGTCTTCAGCCGCGACCCGCGCTCGGTCGCCGCGGTCGAGGGGCTGCTGTGAGGGTCGCCGTCGTCATCCCCGCCCGCAACGAGGCGGAGCTCATCGCACGATGCCTCGCGTCGATCGGCGACCAGCGCGTCATCGTCGTCGCCGACCGCTGCGTCGACGACACGGCGGTGATCGCCCGGGGCCACGGCGCCGAGGTCATCGAGATCGACGAGGCCACCGTCGGTCTCGCCCGTGCGATCGGCTGCGAGGCAGCGCTGCGCGATCCCGCAGTCAGCTGGCTGGCCTGCACCGACGCGGACTCCGTGGTGCCGCCGAACTGGATCGCCGAGCAGCTGCGGCTGGCGGCCGCCGGGGTGGATGTGGTGGTCGGCACCGTGCACCCCGACTTCGACGACCTGACCGGCCAGCAGATTCGCGCGTGGCACGACACGCACCCGCCCGGCGCCGCCAACGGCCACGTGCACGGCGCGAACCTGGGCCTGCGCGCCAGTGCCTACCGAGCCGTCGGCGGGTTCGCCCCGGTATCGGAGCATGAGGACAACGACCTCGTGGCCCGCCTCGCGTCCGCGGGATTCACCGTCGCCCCGACCGCCGCGATCGAGGTCATGACCTCGGGACGCACGTTCGGGCGAACCCCCGGCGGCTACGCCCGCTACCTGCGCGACGACCTGCTCAGCGCCGCTGGGCGACTCGCATCATGAGAGGAAACACAATGAACGAGCACGCTGCCACCCTGCCCGCCGACGGAGGGGCCAAGACGACCCGCCGCCAGAATGCCGAGAGCGGTTTCAAGGCCTCGAAGAAGCTCACCGACAGCCTGCAGGAGGTGCTCGTCGACCTCACCGAGCTGCACGGCCAGAGCAAGCAGGCGCACTGGAACCTCGTGGGCCGCAACTTCCGCGATCTGCACCGCCAGCTCGACGAGATCATCGACGAGGCGCGCGCCTTCAGCGACACCATTGCCGAGCGGCTGCGCGCGCTTCACGCCATGCCCGACGGCCGCAGCAGCACGGTGGCCGCAACGACAACGCTGCCCGAGTTCCCCAACGGGGAGGTCGACACCACGAAGGCCGTCGACCTCATCACCGAGCGCCTCGACGCGACGGTGTCGACCTGCCGCCGGGTGCACGACGACGTGGATGACGAGGACCCGACGAGCGCCGACCTGCTGCACGCCATCATCGCCCGGCTCGAGCAGTTCTCGTGGATGGTATCTGCCGAGAACCGCGCGGCCCGCAGCAGTTAGGACACGTCGTGGACTTGGGAATCTCTGGAAAGACGGCCCTCATCAGCGGCGGCGACTCCGGCATCGGCTGGCACACGGCGAGGATCCTGCTCGACGAGGGGGTGACCGTCGTCATCACCGACAAGGACCAGTCCAGTCTCGACGAGGCGGCATCCCGGCTGGGCGGTCAGGTGCACGCGTTCGCGGCCGACATCACGAGCACGGAGTCGATCGCCCGGCTGCACCAGCAGGTGACGCAGGCCGTCGGCGATATCGACATCCTCGTGCAGTCCGCGGGCATCACGGGCGCTCAGGGGCTCTTCCACGAGGTGGATGACGCCGGCTGGGTCGAGACCATCGAGGTCGACCTGCTCGGGCCGGTACGACTGGTGAAGGCCTTTCTCCCCTCGCTGCGCACGGGCGGGTGGGGTCGGATCGTCTTCCTCGCCTCGGAGGACGGCGTGCAGCCCTACGACGACGAGATCCCCTACTGCTCTGCCAAGGCCGGGGTGCTGGCTCTGATGAAGGGCCTCTCGCGCACCTACGCCCTGGAGGGGCTGCTGGTGAATGCGGTGTCCCCCGCCTTCATCCACACGCCGATGACTGACGCAATGATGGAGAAGCGGGCCACGCAGCGCGGAACCGATGTCGATGAGGCGATACGGAGCTTTCTCGACGAGGAGCGCCCCTACATGGCGCTCCAGCGCCGTGGCGAGCCCGAGGAGGTGGCGAACGTCATCGCCTTCCTCTGCTCCGACCGCAGCGGCTTCGTCAACGGCGCCAACTACCGCGTCGACAGCGGCGCGGTCGCCTCTATCTGATCAGGGCCTTGCGCCGCGACACCCAGAGCACACCGGCGGCCGCGGCCGAGATCACCAGCGTGATGAGGATCACGTAGAAGGCGACGCTGAGGTATCCGTTCGCCGACGTGTTCGGGTTGAGGAAGGGATACGGGTACCAGAAGGCCTTGCCGTACACCGTGTCGGCCACCAGCGGCCCGCGCACCAGCGTGTAGACGCACCACACGAGCGGGAAGACCAAGATCTTCCAGAGCTGGTTGTAGGCGATCGGGGCACGCCCCGGCGCGAACAGCCAGTCGATGAGCAGCCAGAGGGGGCCGACCACGTGGAGCACCTCGTTTGACCAGGCGAGCGTCGAGCCCTGCGGCAGCTCGATGCCGCGCAGCAGCAGGTTGTAGACGACGCCCGTCGTGATCATGTAGGTCGCGACCGCCGCGAGGAACAGGTTGTAGCGCGCGGGGTTGTCGCCCCTGCGGAACAGCAACAGGAAGGCGCCGATAAGAAGGGCGACAACCGACAGGATGTTGGAGTCGATGGTGAAGAAACTGAAGAAGTGCATGGTGTGGGTGGCCACATCCACCCCGCCCTTGTCGGCCCAGTAGCCGAGAGAGACGGTGAGCTGGCCGACAACGGCGGCGACGATCAGGGCGGCAACGGCGATGCGCAGCACCGCGAACAGAATCCTCATGGCGACACTGTAGCCCGAGGGCTGCCGCAGGGGGGTTTATCAGGCCGGAGTTGCGCTGCGCAGCCGTTCGACCCGCTGCAGGGCTAAGACTTCCGCCGTGGCCGGGCGCCCGAGCAGGCGCGCGAGAAAGAACAGTGCGAGCCTGGTCATCGCCTTCGCCGGCCACCACGGGCGCCGAAGGCCGAGCATGCGCCGGTAGCGCGGCTCGATCGTTGCGACCGCTCCCCCGAACACGATGCGGTAGGCGGGCATGAGGGAGCGTTTGAGGGG
>JAAFHU010000128.1:5634-6729 GCA_013297645.1 Actinomycetota bacterium | reverse complement strand
CATCCGCGTTGACGTCTTCCGCTCGAGCGGCCCCGGCGGCCAATCCGTCAACACGACGGACTCCGCGGTGCGCCTCACCCACATCCCCACGGGCACCGTCGTCAGCATGCAGAACGAGAAGAGCCAGATCCAGAACCGCGCGGCCGCCATGCGCGTTCTGCAGTCGCGCCTGCTCATTCTCGAGAAGGAGAAGGAAGCCGCGGTCAAGAAGGACCTCGCCGGCGTCATCACCGCCAGCTGGGGCGACCAGATGCGCAGCTACGTGCTCGCGCCCTACCAGATGGTCAAGGACCTGCGCACGGAGTACGAGGAGGGCAACCCCTCGAAGGTCTTCGACGGCGACCTCGACGGCTTCATCAACGCCGGCATCAAGTGGCGCAAGAGGGCCATCGACGACTAAGGGGGTGTCGCTGACCCCCGCAGCGCTAGGCCTGCCTAGGCTCGAAGCGCCATGATTCGCTTTGACTCGGTCTCCAAGCTGTACACCAGCAACCCCCGCCCGGCGCTCAACAACGTGAGCCTCGAGATACTCAAGGGGGAGTTCGTCTTCCTCGTCGGCGCGAGCGGCTCGGGCAAGTCGAGCTTCTTGCGCCTGGTGCTTCGCGAGGAGAAGCCGTCGAAGGGCGACATCCACGTTCTCGGCCAGCAGCTGACCACGCTGTCGAGCCGCAAAGTGCCCTATTTCCGGCGCAACCTCGGTGTCGTCTTCCAGGACTTTCGCCTGCTGCCGCAGAAGACGGTCTTCGACAACGTCGCCTTCACCCTGCAGGTGATCGGCAAGAGCAAGGGATTCATCCAGGAGGCCGTTCCCGACGTGCTCAAGATGGTGGGACTCGGCGGCAAGACCGCCCGTTTTCCGCACGAACTGTCGGGCGGTGAGCAGCAGCGGGTCGCGATCGCGCGCGCTATCGTCAACAAGCCGGCGATCCTGCTCGCCGACGAGCCGACCGGAAACCTCGACCCGGCGACGAGCCAGGGCATCATGACCCTGCTCGAGCGCATCAACCTCGGCGGCACGACGGTCATCATGGCGACCCACGACGCGGGCATCGTCGACCAGATGAAGCGCCGCGTGATCGAGCTCATCGGCGGGCA
>JAAFHU010000128.1:0-5624 GCA_013297645.1 Actinomycetota bacterium | reverse complement strand
ACGAGCGCCAGGGCGGCTACCAGACCCAGTCGATGCCTATCCAGACCTTCGGTATCGCGGGCGGCCAGCAGGGCACGGGGGTGGCCCAGTGAGGTTCGGACTCGTCATGGGCGAGGCCGCCAACGGCCTGCGCCGCAACATCTCGATGGTCATCTCGGTGATCCTCGTCACGTTCATCTCCCTCACCTTCGTCGGCGCGGCCATCCTGCTGCAGCTGCAGATCGTGCAGATGAAGGGCTACTGGTACGACCGTGCCCAGGTTGCCGTCTACCTCTGCACCGAGACCGACAGCACCGGCACCTGCACCGAGCAGGAGGCGACCCCCGAGCAGATCGACGTCGTCGAGGCGGAGCTGAAGTCCGAGACCCTCGCCCCCTTCATCGAGAAGTACGAGTTCGAGACGCACGACGAGGCCTACGCCAACTTCCAGGCGCAGTTCGGCGACAGCCCCGTCGCCTCCTTCGTTAAGCCCTCCATGCTCAATCAGACCTTCCGGGTGAACCTCATCGACCCCTCGAATGCCGACGTTCTCATCGAGAGCCTGTCAGAGCTGCCGGGGGTGCAGAGCGTCGAAGACCAGCGCCGCTACCTCGACCAGATCTTCGCCGTGCTCAATGCCGCGAGTTATGCGGCGATCGGCCTCGCGGCGCTCATGCTCATCGCGGCCGTGCTGCTCATCGCCACCACCATCCGCCTCAGCGCCTTCAGCCGGCGGCGGGAGCTCGGCATCATGCGGCTGGTCGGTGCGTCGAACAGGTTCATCCAGACCCCCTTCATTCTCGAGGGAGTGTTCGCGGCGCTCATCGGCTCGGTGCTCGCGGGCGGGGCGGTCGTCGCCATCGTGCAGTTCTTCGTGCGCGGCTACCTGCTGCGGGTGCTGCCGAGCACGACCGCGCTCATCGGGCTCGATGACGCAGCGCTCGTGGTTCCGATTTTGATCGTGCTCGGCGGGCTGCTGGCTGCCGCATCCGCTGGTTTTGCCATCAACAGGTATCTCAAGGTCTAGACTTTAGGGCTGCCCACATTGGGCGTTGACTGAAGGAAGACCATGCCCCGCGAGAAAGGCCAGAAGGTTGTCGCAAGCAACCGCAAGGCCCGCCACGATTACACGATCGAGGACACCTACGAAGCAGGCCTCGTGCTGACCGGCACCGAGGTCAAATCGTTGCGCGCCGGCCGCGCCTCGCTCGTCGACGGCTACGGCTTCATCGAGCACGGCGAGGCGTGGCTCGACGCCGTGCACATCCCGGAGTTCAACCACGGGTCGTGGAACAACCACCCGGTGCGCCGCAAGCGCAAGATGCTGCTGCACAAGGCGCAGATCCTCAAGATCCACAACAAGATCAAAGAGGGCGGCTACACCCTCGTGCCGCTGAGCATCTACTTCAGCGACGGCAACGCCAAGGTCGAGCTGGCGGTGGCGAAGGGCAAGCGGGAGTACGACAAGCGCCAGACCCTGCGCGAGCGCCAGGACAAGCGCGAGGCCGACCGCGCCATGGGCACGCGGCGCAATCTGGGCGACTGAGCCCGATCGGCGCTAGGCGCTCCCTGGCAGAGGGTCGCCGCCTCCCTCGCCGGAGGGGCGACCGTTGTCTACCACGCCCGAGTGATCGCCACTCCGGCGGCGGTGCTTAGACGGCGGGCGGCGGGGTCTCGGCCTTCGCCTGGTCCTCGCCGTGCAGCTTCTCGTCGACGAAGTCCTTGGCCTCACCGGCCTTGCCGATGAGGAAGTCGGCCGCCTCGCCCGACTTCTCCTTGATGAACTCGGCGGCGTCCTCGGCCGCGTCCTTCGCCTTGTCCAAGCCCTCGGCCAGGTTGTCCTTCGCCTCGTCCAGTGCGCTCATGCTTCCTCCTGCTGTAGTGAATGTGACTAGAGGGTAGTGCTATTTGGCTATGAAGCGCGCGTCGACGGCGGCGCTGACCTCTATCTGCTGCGGCTTGAGGTCGAGGGGCTGTCCGCCCCCGGTGGAGAAGCTCGCTTTCTGCATCATGCGGTCCATGGCGACGGGGCCGTTGGATCCACCGTCCCCGAGCATGCCGGGGTCGGCGATCGCGGTCGCGGTGACCGATCCGAGCCCGATGCTCTGGGCGTAGACGGTGGCCTTGGCCACTGCGTCTTTGACCGCGCGCGAGCGCACCTCGGTCGTCGCGGAGGTACGAGTGGCATCGGTCAGGGTCCACTCGATGCCCGAGATGCCCGTGCCGGGAATGGCGACGACCAGCTCGATCCAGGTGGCGAGCGCCTCGAAGTCGCTGAACTTCGCGGTGAGGTCGAGCGCGGCGTGGTGCACGGGGTCGAGCTGCTTGCCCTCGGTGTTCCACGGCCGCTCTGACCAGACGCGCACCGTGTCGGCCGACCACCAGGTGATCGGGCCCGTCGCCGCATCGTGGAGGCCGGTGACAGTCTCGCGCACGGCGGCGAGCGCAGCCGTGGCCGATGAGAACACGGGGTTGCGGTGCGGCCCGTCGAACGAGATGCCGACGACCACCGACGCCCGCTCGGCCGTGTACCAGGCGGTGTGCTGGCCCTGAACGCTGATGGTCGTTTCTGTCATGGTGCCAACGCTACCGACTCGCGGCACGACCTAGTGTTGATGCGTGCCTGATTCGACTGCCCATGTCATCGTCGTCGGCGGGGGAGTGGCCGGGCTCGTCGCCGCGCGCACCCTCGTGCTGGGCGGAGCCCGGGTGACGCTGCTCGAGGCATCCGACCGGCTCGGCGGCACCGTGGCGCAGCAGACCGTCGGCGGCATCCTGCTGGATGCGGGAGCAGAGAGCTTCGCCACCCGCCGCGGCACCGTCGCCCGCCTCGCAACGAGCCTCGGCCTCGCCGAGGACGTAGTCGAGCCGACAGCGAAGCAGGAGTGGCTGCGCCGCGCCGACGGATCGACGGTGCCGCTGCCGGCCGTCAGCCTGCTCGGCATACCCGGGGTGCCGCTGGCGAGCGATGTGCTGTCGGTCGTCGGTCCCCGCGTTGCCTTCCGCGCCCTGCTCGACGAGCTGATCCCGGGCACGGTCGGAGCCCGCTCGACGACACTGGGCCAGTTGGTGCGTGCGCGGATGGGGCAGGGCCTGCTCGACGAGCTCGTCGCGCCGGTCACCCAGGGCCTGCACTCGCGGCATCCTGACGACCTCGACCTCGACCGCATCGCGCCCGGCCTGCGCCAGGCCCTCCTGCGCGAGGGCTCGCTCGCCCGGGCCGTGCGTGACCTGCAGACGAGCGCGACGGCGGAGGCGCCCATCGCAGGAATCCGCGGCGGCGTGCACCGCCTCGTCATCGAGCTGGCCGCCGACCTGCAGCGCTTCGGCGTCGACGTGCGGCTCGGGTCGCGGGTGACCGCGGTCGAGGAGGGCGCCGTGCAGGTCGGTGGGGAGCGCCTCGAGGGGTCGGTGCTCATCGCTGCTCCGCACCTGCTCGGCCGCGTGAAGCCCGACGAGACGCTGACGGTAGTGACCCTCGTGGTCGATAGCCCGGAGCTCGACGCGGCTCCCCGGGGAGGCGGTGTGCTCGTCGCCGAGGGCGGTGCGCGCCCGCTCACCCTCATCCACGCGACCGTGAAGTGGCCGTGGCTGGGGGAGCGGGTCGGCCCCGGGCGCCACGTCATCCGAGTTTCGTACCGCGGCCGGGCGACGGCGAAGCAGGCGACCGCCGACGCGGAGCAGCTGCTCGGTGTTGCCTTGGCCACCGTGGTCGACAGCGCGGTCGTCGAGTGGCGCCGGCCCGCGGCGCAGGGGCCCGCTCCCGAGGGTGTCTGGGTGACGGGCCAGGCGACGAGCGGAACCGGGCTGGCGGCCGTGGTCGGACACGCGACTGCGACGGCCGAGGCGCTGCTAGAGCGGCTTGCTCATCTCTAGCTCGGTCTCTGCCGCATTGAGAATGTAGGGCACCGTCACTCCGGTGGCCGTGTAGCCGCGCTTCTCGTAATAGCGACGCGCGCGCAGGTTGTCGGCGTGCACGTGCAGTGTCAATGCCTCGCCGAACTGGCGGCCCCAGTGCTCGACGCCGGCGAGCAGGGCGTCGGCGACCCCGCTGTCGCCCCGGAAGTCGGGGGTGACGTAGACCCCGACGAGCATGGGAGCGCCGTTGTCGACGAAGCCGCTCATGGTGCCCACCCAGCGACCGTCGTCCGCGATGGCGACGAAGGCGGCCGAGGCCGCCGCAGTGCCCCGGGCTCCGCGCAGTCGCCACGTCGCCTCGTCGTGCGTGAGCGCCGTCTCGTGGGTCTCGGCGAAGCCCAGGGGGGTGTCCCGCAGCATTTCGAGCCGCAGCGCGCGCACCTCGCGCCAGTCGTCCTCGGTCGTGGGCCGGATGCTGAAGTCCATGGGCATAGCCTAGAAGCATGAGCGCCCTGAGAATCGGCACGTCGTGAGGATCGGCACGGAGGGCAGCGCGCTCGCGCTCGCCCAGACGCACACGGTCGTGCGCGCCCTAGCGGCGAAGACCGGCGAGGAGCCCGAGGTGATCGTCTTCGACGCCCCGCTCGACGCGGTGCTGAGCGGCGGCTGCGATGCCGCGGTGGTCTCGCTCGCGCACGCCGACCCCGGCCTCGTGGTTGCTGCGATACCCAAACGAGTGGATGCCCGCGACGCCATCTGCGCGCGCGACGGCCTCACCCTCGACACCCTGCCAGCGGGAGCGCGGGTAGGCACCGGCTCGCCCCGGCGCGCGGCCCAGCTGCGATCGCTGCGCCCCGACCTCGAGGCCGTCGACGCCCCCGGCGACGTCGAGACCTGTCTGGGCCTCGTCGCTGCAGGGGCCCTCGACGCCGTCGTGCTGGCCGCCGCCGACCTGCACTGGCTCGGCCTCCTCGACTCGGCGACCGACTTGCTCGACCTCAATGGGTGGCCGAGCGCCGCCGGGCAGGGGGCGCTCGGGGTCGCGGTGCGGCAGGGCGACGAGAAGCGGGTGTCTGCGGTGAACCACCCGTCATCCCGCCTGCTCGTCGAGGCGGAACGGCAGACGGCAGCGCTGCTGATGGAGGGCACTGCCGCGCTGACCGGCGTGCACGCCCTCGCTGAAGACGGCATGCTCTTTCTCGATGCCCGCTCGTACGCGGCGGACGGGTCGACGTTCGTCACCAGCTCGCACGCGCTCTACCTCAGCGACGCCAGCGACCCCGCGGGCGAGCTTGCGGCGCGGGTATCAGCAGAGCTGGCCGAGCTCGCGGCCGGTTAGCGCGCTGTCCAGCCGCCGTCGACCGCGAGGGTCTGTCCGGTGATGAGCGACGCGGCGGGCGAGGCGAGGAATACGACCGCGCCCGCGACCTCGCTCGGCACGCCGATGCGGTGCAGGCCGGCGATGCGCTCGACCGTGTCGGCACGGAAGACCGGATCGGCCAGGGCAGCCGCCGTGCCGTCGGTCTCGATAAAGGTCGGGGCGACGGCATTGACCCGGATGCCGTACTCACCCCACTCCACCGCGTGGCAGCGGGTCATGTGCACCAGGGCCGCCTTGCTGATGCAGTACGACGCCTCTCCTGGCAGCGCGACCAGCCCCGCCTGCGACGCGATGTTGACGATGGATCCCCCCGAGTGGTCGCGCATGTACTTCGCCGCGTGCTGCGAGAGAAAGAAGGGCGCCTTCGTGTTGAGCGCGAGCACCGCGTCGAAGTCCTCTTCGCGCA
>JAAFHU010000126.1 GCA_013297645.1 Actinomycetota bacterium | reverse complement strand
CGTCATCGCCGGTGACAGTGAGCTCGGGGTCGGCACGACGGTGACCGGGGCGATCCTCACGCTGGTCGACGGCATCCCGAATTTTGCCGTCTTCAACATCGGCGACAGCCGGGTGTACCGCTTCGAAAGAAACTCCCTCAAGCAGGTGACCCGCGACCACTCGCTCGTGCAGGAGATGGTGGATGCCGGCACAATCAGCAAGTCGCAGGCCCTCAAACACCCCGACGGCAACATCATCACCCGGGCGGTCGGATTCCGGTCGCAGCCCACCCCCGACTACTGGATGATCCCGCTCAAGCCGGGCCTGCGACTGCTTCTCTGCAGCGACGGTCTGACGGGCGAGCTCGATGACAAGCGCATCCGCCTGCACCTCGCCGCGGGCCTCTCGACGGCCGAGACGGCGAGCTCGCTCGTCGACGCGGCGCTCGCCTCCGGCGGCCGCGACAACGTCACCGTCGTCATCGTCGACGTGCTCGCGCCGACACTCTAGGTCATCGCCCCGTGGCGAGGTACTCCCCGACGGGGGCGCGGGCAGGCAGCCTAGAATAGCTAAACCTGTCTATGGCGAAGGCCGAATCTCTGGTGAAGGGGGGTTGTTCGTGGCTCGTCGCCTGCCCTCCCAGCCTCCTACCCTGCCCGGCTTCTCGCACCTGCACGTGCTCGGTGCGGGCGGTTTCGCCGACGTATTCCTCTACGAGCAGAACATGCCCCGGCGGCAGGTCGCCGTCAAGGTGATGCTCAGCGAGGTCGTCAATGACCAGGTGCGCCAGATGTTCCAGGCCGAGGCCAACCTCATGGCCCAGCTGAGCGCGCATCCATCGATCCTCACCGTCTACCAGGCCAGCGTCTCGAGTGACGGCCGCCCCTACCTCGTCATGGAGCTCTGCTCGTCGGCGCTCAGCCAGCGCTACCGGGCAGAGCAGATGCCGGTCGCCGAGGTGTTGCGCATCGCGGTCAAGATCGGCAGTGCGATCGAGACCGCGCACCGCGCCGGGGTGCTGCACCGCGATATCAAGCCCTCGAACATCCTGCTCACCGCCTACGGCCACCCGGTGCTCAGCGACTTCGGCATCGCCTCGACCCTCAGCGGCAGCGGATTCGGAGGGTCGGGCGAGAGCGTCGTCGTTGGCATGTCGATTCCCTGGTCGGCTCCCGAAGTGCTCATGGACGAGACCGCGGGAACCATCGAGTCCGAGGTGTGGTCGCTCGCGGCGACCATCTACTCCTTCCTGGCCGGACGCTCGCCCTTCGAGGTACCGGGGGACTCCAACAAGTCGACCGACTTGATCTCGCGCATCAACCGCGCCAAGCCCCAGCCGATCGGCCGCAGTGATGTGCCCGCCAGCCTGGAGAACGCGCTCGCCAAGGCGATGTCGCGCAAGCCGGAGAACCGCCAGGCCAGCGTGCTCGAACTCGTGCGCGAGCTGCAGGCGGTCGAGACAGAGCTTGGATTCGTGCAGACCCAGGTCGAGGTCGCCATGGACGACTGGGCCCTCGCGACCGTGGCCGACCTCGAGGACCGCACGCGCGTGCGCACGGCCTCCGGGGCCGTCACCGCGGTGCCCAGCGGCCGCCGCCGGCGCCGCATCGCCGCGGTGCAGGGCGAGTACAGCCCAGTGGGCACACTCATCAAGCAGTCCACGGGCAAGGGGGCCGCTCGCAGCACGGGCACCTCGCCCCTGCAGCGCGGGCGCGGCATGCAGATCCTCTCGTGGCTGCTGGTCGGGGTGGCGGCACTCGCCATCGCCCTCGCCGCCGTCGTCACGCTCTCGCTCATCCGGTCCAATTCCGATGACGCACCGGTGGTCAGCGACATCGAGGCGGAGGTCGGCGGCAATGTCGTCGTGTTCAGCTGGGCGGACCCCGGGCTCAGCGACGCCGACAACTACCAGGTCGCGATCAACGGCGGCTCGGTGAGCGTGCAGACCTCGCAGTCGTTCCAGTACCAGGCCGACGCCGGCGAGCGGGTCTGCATCATCGTCACCGTCAACGCGGGCGGCCGCCTCGGCACGCCCAGCTCGCAAAAATGCGTGGACGTCGCGGGGTAGGCGGTGGTCAGGTCGTGGATGCTCCGGCACAGGTCGCTCATCGCCACGGTGACGAGCGCCGTCGTGGTGACCGCGGTCGTCGCGGCCACCGCGATCATCTCGAGCGGGTATAGCGCCCAACGCCTCGACCTCAACGACTCCTCTGTCTGGGTGGCCAACGGCCTCGACCAGTACATCGGGCGGGCGAACACCGAGGTCTTCGAGCTCAACACCATTGTCGAGAGCTCGAGCAACGACATCGACGTGGTGCAGGCCGGGTCGACCGTGCTGCTCGTCGACCGCACCGATGCGAAGCTCGACATCGTCGATGCCGCCACGTCGGCCGTGCTCGACAGCGTTGCGCTGCCGCCGAGCCAGGCCCGCGTCTTCCTCGCGGGATCCAACGTGGTCATCTATTCGCAGGCGACGGGGGAGCTGTGGATCCTCGCGCTCGCCGCCCTGTCGACGTACGACTCCACCCAGCTGCCCAGCCTCAACCTCGGTGCGGACTCGGTCGTCAGTGTCGACCCAAACGGCCTGTTGTTCGGATTCTCCCCGGACGCCGGCCAGGTCTACCGTGTCGACGCCGCGACGGCCGCTGTCGTCGAGCTGACCGAGAGCACCGAGTTCGACTCGGGCAACGACGACTTCGAGATCACCTCGGTCGGTGGCCAGTGGGCCGTGCTTGACACCGACTCTGCGGTGCTCGAGACCGCGTCGGGGGTGACAGACCTCTCCGACGACGTCGAGGGCACAGCGGTTCTGCAGAGGCCGGCGGCGGAGGGTGACGCGGTGCTCGTCGCGCACTCGGCAGGACTCCTCAGCGCGCGCTTCGGCGCCGGAGTGACCGCGCTGGTCAGCGGCCGCTCAGGCGCAGCGACCGCGCCGACCGTGTCGGGCGGCTGCGAGTTCGCCGCGTGGTCAGACGGCAGCGCGTGGCGGCACTGCACGGGCGACCCCGCGAGCGGGTCGACCCTCGACCTCATCGGCATGCCGAACGCCCCCGAGCTCGCCTTCCAGTCCAACGGAGACCGCGTGCTGCTCAATGACACGCGCGCGGGCGCGTCGTGGGCGGTGCAGGCGGACGGCGAGCTCATCGACAACTGGGACGACCTCATCTCGGTGCTCGACGACGAGCAGCAGGTCGAGCAGAACGACGAGTCGACACCGCCCCAGACCGAGCAGGCGCAGCTGCCGCCCATCGCCGTCGACGATGCCTATGGCGCGCGTGCCGGGAGGGCGTCGCCGATCAACGTGCTGCTCAACGACTACGACCCCAACGGCGACGTGCTCGTCGTGTCGAAGGTCGACCCGTTGGATGCGGCCGTCGGGCGGCTCGACATCATCAACGACTCGCAGGCGGTGCAGCTGACACTCGCGCCCGGCATGAGCGGCACCGTCACCTTCGGCTACACGATCAGCGACGGACGGGGCGGCTCCGCGAGCGCGACGGTCACGGTCACCGTGCGCCCCGACACCGAGAACTCGCCACCCGTGCAAGTGCGCCAGACGCGAGCCGATGTGGGCAGCGGCGGCCAGGTCTCGCTCGAGGTGCTCGGCGACTGGGTGGACCCCGATGGCGACCCCTTCTACCTGTCCGACGCATCGGTGGCCGAGCCCGACACTGTCGCCCACAAGGCGGACGGCACGATCGTGTTCTCCGACAACGGCGCTACCCGGGCCGGAGAGAAGAATGTCTCGCTCACCGTCTCGGACGGCGCGGCCGAGGGCCTCGGCACCCTCGTGGTCACGGTTAGTCCGTCGGGTGAAGTGCCCATTCTCTGCGACGCCTTCGTCGTGCTCGCCTACGCCGGCGTCGAGGTGCGCGTGGCCCCGCTCGAGCACGTGCGCGGCGGCAACGGCGATGTGCGCCTCAATGCGGTGCCCCCGAAGAGCGGCGTGACGATCACGACGAACTTCGCTCGCGGCACCTTCCGGGTGACCAGCACGACCGTCGGCACCCACTACCTCGACTACGTCGTCACCGATGACGTGCAGACTGCCAACTGCGTGGTGCGCGTCGACGTCGCCGCGCCACCCGACTCGAACACCACGCCGATCACCGTGCCCAAGACCGTGTTCATCACGACGCTGAGCACGCAGACGATCGATGTCGCCTCGACCGATATCGATCCGGGCGGCGGCGTGCTGCTGGTGACCGGTGTGATGAACATGCCGTCGACGAGCGGGGTGCGCGCCGAGATCCTCGAGCAACGCGCGGTGCGCATCACTCTCACCGCGCTCCTCGACGCCCCGGTGACCTTCACCTACCGCATCAGCAACGGCCTCGCCGAGGCGGAGGGCACGATCACGGTCATCCAGGTTCCGCCGCCCGTGCAACTGCAGCCGCCGATCGCCCGCGATGACACGGCGACCGTCCGCGTCGGCGACGCGATCACCATTCCCGTGATGGACAACGACGAGCATCCGGATGGGCAGACCATCACCCTCGCCCCCGAGCTCGTCTCCAACGTCGGCGACGACTCCGGCCTGCTCTTCACCAGCGGCAACACGCTGCGCTACCTCGCCCCCGACCACACCGGCAACTTCACGGCGACCTATCGCATCCTCGGGCCCCTGGGCGAGCAGAGCGCCGAGGCCCAGGTGACGATCCAGGTGCGCGAGCCCAACGTCGACACCAACAATGCCCCCGCTCCCGGTCGCATCACGGCCCGGGTGCTGGCGGGCGAGCAGGTGCGCATCGACGTGCCCCTCGACGGCATCGACCCCGACGGCGACTCCGTGCAGCTGCTCGGACAGGAGACCAGCCCCGAGAAGGGCACGGTCGTCGAGGTGGGGGCGGACTACATCGTCTACGAGGCGGGCGAGTACTCGGCGGGCACCGACCGCTTCACGTACACGCTCATTGACTCCCTCGGCGCGCGCGCGACCGGAACCGTGCGGGTTGGCATCAGTCCGCGACTCGAGGGGGCGCGTAACCCGGTCGCCACGATCGACGAGGTGCGGGTGCGCACCGGGTCGAGCATCTCGGTACAGGTGCTGGCAAACGACTCCGACCCTGACGGTGGCCGCCTCGCCGTCACTGCTGTCGAGCCGAACGACGACGTGACAGTCGCCGAGATCACCGACGGCTCTATCGTCACGGTCACGCCGCCGGACGCCGAGGGCATCTACGGGGTGCTGTACTCCATAGCCAATGAGCGGGGCGGCACCGCCGAGGCCTTCATTCGCGTGATCGTGCTTGACGAGGCGCCGCTCGCGTACCCCCTGGCCTCGGACACCGTGCTCACCCTCTCGGACATCCTCGACCGCGACACTGTCGACGTCAGGGTGCTCGACCGGGTGTTCTTCGCCGACGGAGTGGCGGGCGACCTCAACGTCTCCGTGCTGTCGGGCTACCCGGGGGCGCAGGTGCTGCCGAACAAGCAGATTCGGGTGACGGTCGGTGACGAGCGGCAGATCATCCCCTTCGCGGTCTCGCACCCCGAGGACCCGACAGTGCGCTCTTTCGCCTTCATCTGGGTGCCGGGCTTCAACGATGCCCTCCCGCAGCTGGACCGCCGAGCCGGCAAGCTCGTCGTGACCAGCGAAGAAACCCTGACCTTCGACATCAACGACTACGTCATCGCGGTCGGCGGCAAGCAGGTGCGCCTGACCGACTCGAGCACGGTCTCGGCCACGCACTCCGACGGCTCGAGCCTCGTGGTCGACCGCGACACCCTGCGGTTCACGTCGGCCGGTCTGTACTTCGGCGCGGCATCCATCTCATTCGAGGTGACCGACGGAGACTCGGCAACGGATCCCGAGGGCCGCAAGGTGATCCTCGTGCTGCCGATCACCGTCGAGCCGCGCGAGAACCAACCCCCGTCCTTCAACGGCGCACTCATCGACTTCGAGCCGGGCCAGGAGAAGGTCATCGACCTGGTGCAGCTGACCGACTACCCCTACAACGACCTCGAGGAGCTGGCCTACAGCGTCATCGACTCCGACCCGGTGGGGTTCGAGTACAGCCTCACCGGCCAGGTGCTCACCATCACCGCCAACGACGACGCCGTGAAGAACTCGACGACGTCGATCACCCTCGGGGTGCGTGACGCCGCCAGCGAGGGCCGGCCCGGCCGTATCGAGCTGACCGTGGTTCCGTCGACCCGGCCGCTGGCCAGGACCGCGGCCGACAACTTCACGACGAAGCGCGGCGCACAGACCGTCATCGACGTGCTGCTCAACGACCAGGCGACCAATCCCTTCCCCGGCCAGCCGCTCACCGTCGTGCAGGTCATCGGCACGAACGGGGCGCAGCTGCCCGCCGGGGTGACGGTGAACGTCTCGGCCGACAACAGCCGCGTCACCGTCGATGTGGCGACCTCGGCCGCCCCCGCCGATATCAACCTGCAGTACCAGGTGGCGGATGCGACCAACGACCCTGACCGCTATGTATGGGGGACGGTGCGCATCTCGATCCAGGACATTCCAGATGCCCCGGCTAAGCCGTTGCGCCAGGACAACGCGTTCGTCAACGGCGAGCTCACCCTGCGCATCACGCCCACCCAGCCCAACAACTCGCCCATCACCAACTACCGGGTCACCAGCTCGAGCCACGGCAGCTACTCGCACGACTGCGGCACGAGCGTCATCTGCAGCCTGCCGGGGCTCACGGTCGGCGAGCTGTACAGCTTCCAGGTTGTGGCGACGAACGCTATCGGCGACTCGGCGCCGAGCCCGCTGAGCGACTCCTTCTCGATCGACTACCTGCCCGCGGCCCCGTCCACGGTCACCGCCGTCGCGAACACCAGCGTCGCGCTCGGCGGGGCGATCGATGTGTCGTGGAGCGCAGTGCCCGATCCGAGCCCCGGCACGCCGGTCGCCGGCTACACGATCGTCGTCGTGGGAGCCAC
>JAAFHU010000127.1 GCA_013297645.1 Actinomycetota bacterium | reverse complement strand
CTTCATCGCCTTCTCGCTGACAGCGGGGTCGCTGCTGGCCATGTCCATGGTCGACTTCTGCATGTCGATGACGAGCTGGCCGAGCCCCCGGGCGTCGAGGATGCGGGTGCGGGCGAGGTCTTCGGGATTGCCGCTGCGCGGATCCTGCGGAAGGTATCCGATCTCCCCGGTCGAGGTGATGGTGCCGGCGGTGGGCTGCAGCTCGCCCGCGAGGGTCTTGGTGAGGGTGGTCTTGCCCGCTCCGTTGCGGCCGACCAGGCCGATCTTGTCGCCCTTGTCGACGCGGAAGGTCACGCCGTCCATCAACAGACGCGCCCCCACGCGGAGTTCGAGGTCGTTAACGGAGAGCACAGGCAAAGTCCTATTGTTTCATCGCGTTTCTACAACGCAGGAGGGGGGATTCAAGCAGATAGTCTACTTGGCATGACTTTGACTCTCGCCGTCGGCCGCCCGACGCTCGCCGACCGCGTATTCTCCCGCAAGCTCGTCACGGACGCCGTTCTCGTCGCAGCCGGCTCGGCCCTGGTCTCACTGGCCGCGCAGCTGACCATCCCGCTCCCCTACGTACCGATCACCGCGCAGACTCTCGCCGTGCTGCTCGTCGGCGCCTCGCTCGGCGCCTCGCGCGGCGCGCTCTCGCTCAGCCTCTATGCGGTGCTCGGCCTCGTCGGCCTGCCGGTGTTCGCGCCCGAGGACGACGGATCGCACATCACCGGCCTCGCCGCGCTCGGCGGATCGAGCTTCGGCTACATCCTCGGCTTCATCCTGTCTGCCGCGCTCATCGGCTGGCTCGCCCAGCGCCAGTGGGAGCGCAAGATCCTCGGCGGCCTCGCGGCCTTCGCAGCCGGCACGATCGCGACTTTCGCAATCGGCCTGCCGTGGCTCGCCGTCTGGTTCGGTGTGCACGGCCTGCCGACCGATCTGCTGTTCGTGCTCGAGCAGGGATTCTTCCCCTTCCTCATCGGCGGGGCGATCAAGGCAGTGATCGGTGCCGGCCTTATCCGCCTCGCCTGGCTCGGCGTGAAGAACGCCGACGAGCGCGCCAAGAACCTCGACGCAGAGTAAAGCCCTCCGCTGAGCGCCCCGGCCCGACGGCTGGGGCGCTCGCTATTTCTGCGGACCCAGACCGACGGCCGGCAGGATGACGTTGTCGATGATCGACAGCAGGAACTCCGGTGTGATCGGCTTGCGCAGCATGATCGTGCGGTAGGCGGCCATCGACTGGCCCACCTGCGCAATCATGTCGACATCGGTGTCCGCCGCGATCTCGCCGCGGTCGATCGCCCGCTGCAGGAACATGCGGTTGACGGCGGCCCGGGGCTCCATGATCGTCGAGTGCGCGGTCTCGGCGAGGCTGGGGTCGCGCGACAGCATCGACATGAGGCCGGCCATGATGCGCAGCTTCTTGCCGCCGTCTTCCATCGCCTTGGGCTTGATCATCGCGACGAGGTCGCCGCGCAGGGTGCCGGTGTCGGGCAGAGCGGCCGGGTCGACGTCCAGCTGCTTCATGCAGGCGACCGCGTCGATGACGAGCAGTTCTTTCGAGGCCCAGCGGCGGTAGAGCGTCGCCTTGCCTGCCTTGGCCCGGGCGGCGACCATGTCGATCGTCATTCCCTCGTAGCCGACCTCGGCGAGCACGTCGAGGGCGGCATCGAGGATGTCGCCGTCGCGGCTCGGGTCGCGCTTGCGGCCGAGTTTGGGGTGGTCGGTGAGCTGCGTCATTGCGGCAGGGCCTCCCTTTCGTAGTGGTATCAACTGTACCCGCAAGTTTCGGAACTAGGTATATCCGAAACTGTGAAGTTCCGTATATAGTGACGGAATGACTTCTTCAGACACCGCCACTGCCGCGCCCTCGCGCCGCTGGCTGATCCTCGTAATCGTCGGGCTGGCGCAGCTCATGGTGGTTCTCGATAACACCGTCGTCAACATCGCCCTGCCCGACGCGCAGCTCGACCTCGGCTTCGACAACGGTGACCGCCAGTGGATCATCACCGCCTACTCCCTGGCCTTCGGCAGCCTGCTGCTGCTCGGCGGCCGCATCGGCGACCTCATCGGCCGCAAGCGCACCTTCATCATCGGGCTCATCGGCTTTGCCGTCGCGTCCGCCCTGGGAGGCGCAGCCGACAACTTCGGTCTTCTCGTCGCCGCGCGCGCCCTGCAGGGTGCCTTCGGCGCGCTGCTCGCCCCGACCGCCCTGGCCGTGCTCACCACGACCTTCACGATCCCGAAGGAGCGCGCCCGCGCATTCGGCGTCTTCGGCGCGATCGCCGGTGCCGGCGGAGCCGTCGGCCTGCTGCTCGGCGGATTCCTCACCGAGCAGTTCAGCTGGCGCTGGGCGTTGTACATCAACGTCGGCATCGCGGCGGTCGCCGTCGTCGGTGCCGTGCTCTTCGTCACCAACCTGCACCGCAGCGGGGAGCGCCCCAAGCTCGACGTGCCCGGCACGATCCTCGTCTCGGCCGCGCTCTTCAGCATCGTCTACGGCTTCTCCAACGCCGAGACCGACGGCTGGGATTCGCCGCTCAGCTGGGGCTTCATCGCCGCATCCGTGGTGCTGTTGGTGGCCTTCGTGCTCTGGCAGCGCCGCGCAGCGCACCCGCTGCTGCCGCTGTCGATCCTCACCGATCGCAACCGCGCGGCCGCCTACAGCGCGGTGCTCATTGCCGGAGCCGGCATGTTCGGCATCTTCCTCTTCGTCACCTACTACGTGCAGGGCACGCTCGGCTTCTCCCCCATGCAGGCAGGCCTCGCCTTCCTTCCGATGATCGGCGCTCTGGTGCTCGCGGCCCAGCTCGGAACGAACATCTTCGTCCCCCGCTTCGGCCCGAAGATCATGGTGCCCGTCGGGCTGTCGATCATGGCGCTCGGTATGGTGCTGTTCACGCGCGTCGGCACCGACAGCACCTACGCGGCCGACCTGCTGCTGCCCTTCATCGTGCTCGGCCTCGGCATGGGATCGACCATGCCCGCCGCCATGCAGACGGCGACCCTCGGCGTCGACCGGCAGTACGCCGGGGTCGCCTCGGCCATGGTCAACACCAGCCAGCAGGTGGGCGGATCGATCGGCGTCGCGCTACTCAACACCCTCGCGGCGACCGCCTTCACCGACTACCTGGCGGATCACACGGCCAGTGCGTCGGTCGCCGCGGAGGCCGCCGTGCACAGCTACGCGACCGCCTACTGGTGGAGCGCCGCCTTCTTCGCCTTCGGTGCCGTGCTGACGGCCTTCCTCTTCCGCCGTCGCAGCCAGGGGCTCAACCTCTCGCACACGCCGGTCGAGGGTGCGGAGCCGGTGCTCGCGCACTAGCAGAACGAGAAACGCCCCGGTCGCGAGACCGGGGCGTTTTCGCGTTGAGGGACCTACATATTGAAGCCGAGGGCGCGCATCATGTCGCGGCCGTCGTCGGTGATCTTCTCCGGGCCCCACGGCGGCATCCACACCCAGTTGATGCGGAAGGCGTCGACGATTCCGTCGAGGGCCTGCGCGGTCTGCTCCTCGAGCACATCGGTGAGGGGGCAGCCGGCGCTGGTCAGGGTCATGCTGATGATGAGGGCGTTGTTCTCCTCATCCCAGGTGAGGTCGTAGATGAGGCCGAGGTCGACGACGTTCACGCCGAGCTCGGGATCGACGACGTCTTTCAGCGCCTCCTCGACCTGGTCGAAGAGGGCCGGAGCGAGTGCAGTAGCCATGGGTCTACGTTACGCCTCGGTGCTCGCGCCCGCAGGGAGGAAGCGGTCGTAGCCCTCATCCTCGAGGCGGTCGGCGAGCTCGGGCCCGCCCTCCTCGGCGACCTTGCCGTCGACGAAGACGTGCACGAAGTCCGGCTTGATGTAGCGCAGAATCCGCGTGTAGTGGGTGATGAGCAGCAGGCCGAGCCCGGTGTTCTGCTTGGCGCGGTTGACGCCCTCGGAGACGATCTTGAGCGCGTCGACGTCGAGGCCACTGTCGGTCTCGTCGAGAATGGCGAACTTCGGCTTGAGCAGCTCGAGCTGCAGAATCTCGTGGCGCTTCTTCTCGCCGCCCGAGAAGCCCTCGTTGACGTTGCGGTCAGCGAAGGCCTTGTCCATGCGCAGGGCGTCCATCGAGCCCTTGATCTCCTTGAGCCACGGGCGCAAGGCCGGAGCCTCGCCGTCGATCGCGGTCTTGGCGGTGCGCAGGAAGTTGGAGACGGTCACACCGGGAATCTCCACTGGGTACTGCATCGCGAGGAAGAGGCCGAGGCGGGCACGCTCGTCGACGGCGAGCTCGAGGATCTCGACACCGTCGAGCTTCACCGATCCGCCCTCGACGTGGTACTTGGGGTGCCCGGCGATCGTGTACGCGAGGGTCGACTTGCCGGAGCCGTTGGGGCCCATGATGGCGTGGATCTCGCCCTCGTTGACCGTGAGGTCGACGCCCTTGAGGATCTGCTTGACGCCCTGCTCGGTCTCGACGCTGACGCGGAGATCCTTGACTTCGAGTGTTGACATGGTGGTGCTTCCTTAAACTGCGACGACGTCGCTGGGGTCGATGTACACGTCGCCATCATCGATGGTGACCTTGTAGACGGGCACCGGCTCGTAGGCCGGGAGGGTCAGGGGCTTGCCGGTCGTCAGCTTGAACTTCGAGCCGTGCGCCCAGCACTCGAGGGTGTCGTCTTCGACGAAGCCTTCGCTGAGCGAGATGTCGCCGTGCGTGCAGGTGTCGCCGATGGCGTGCACGTCGCCGGCCGAGTCGAGCACGAGGGCTATCGGCACGCCGTCGACCACGACCTTCATCGCGGTGTTCGGGGCGAGGTCGCTCAGGGCGCAGACCATGGATGCAGCCATCAGGCGTTTCCTCCCAGTTCGGCTTCAACGGCGGCGAGAAGGTGGGCCTCGATGGTCGGCTGCCCGATCTTCTGGATGATCTCGGTGAGGAATCCCAGCACGACGAGACGGCGAGCCTCGTCCTCCGAGATGCCCCGGGCCTGCAGGTAGAAGAGCTGCTCATCATCGAAGCGGCCGGTCGCGCTCGCGTGGCCCGCACCGAGGATGTCGCCGGTTTCGATCTCGAGGTTCGGGATGGAGTCCGCGCGGGTGCCCTCGCTGAGCACGAGATTGCGGTTCTGCTCGTAGCTGTCGGTGCCGGCGGCGTCGGGGCCGATGAGCACGTCGCCCACCCAGACGGTGTGCGCGCCCTCGCCCTGCAGCGCACCCTTGTAGTTGACGCGGCCCTTGGTGTTGGCGCCCGCGTGGTGCAGGTAGGGGCGCTGCTCGAGGTGCTGGCCCGCATCCGCGAAGTAGACGCCGTACATCTCGGTGTCGGCGCCCTCGCCGTACAGGTGCACGGAGGGGATGATGCGAACGACCTTGCCGCCGAGCGAGACGACGACGTGGCGCAGCGACGCGTTGCGGCCGACGGTCGCGAAGTGGGTGGCGAGGTGGGTGGCGTCATCCGCCCACTCCTGCACGGTGACGACGGTGAGGTGGGCGTCGTCCTCGACGATGATCTCGACGTTCTCGCTGAGCTGCGCCTCACCGGTGCCCTGCAGCACGACGAGTCCGGTGCTGCCGCGCTTGCCGGTAATCACGGTGTGTGCGGCGCGCGGGCCGGTGCCGAGGTTGGCGCGGGTGATGGTCGCCTGCTGCTGCTCGTCACCCGAGACGGTGATGCTCAGGGCGTGCTCGATCGACGACCAGGCGTTGGCCGAGGCCTTCTCCTCCGCGGCGCCGGCGAGGCCGATGCGCTCGTGGCCGGCCGGCAGCCACTCGATGGCCATTCCCTCGGTCTGGGCGGACGCGTAGGCGTAGGCCGCGCCATCCAGCGGTCCGTCAATCAAGGGGCGGATGAGGGCGACGGGCGTGAGCTTCCACTCCAGTTCGCGACCGGTCACCGCGGGGTGCGCGGCGGGGTCGTTCGACGTGAAGCGCTCGGAGCGGGTCTGCACGGGCACGTCGGAACGGCCCCAGCCTCCGTCAGTGTGCGCCTTCGCGCCCTGCTGTTCGGGTGTGACGAGAGTCATTTAGCCTACGGAGCCTTCCATGCTCATCTCGATGAGCTTGTTGAGTTCAAGGGCGTACTCCATCGGCAGCTCGCGGGCGATCGGCTCGATGAAGCCGCGCACGATCATGGCCATGGCCTCGTCCTCTGGCATGCCGCGGGACTGCAGGTAGAAGAGCTGCTCGGCGCTGACCCGCGAGACGGTCGCCTCGTGGCCCAGCTGCACGTCATCCACGCGGATGTCGATAGACGGGTACGTGTCGGAGCGCGAGATCGTGTCGACCAGCAGCGCATCGCAGCGCACGGTGTTCGCCGAGTGGTGGGCCTTCTCGTCGACGCGCACCTCGCCGCGGTAGCCGGCGCGGCCGCCGCCCCGGGCGATGGACTTCGAGACGATCGACGACGTCGTGTACGGCGCCATGTGGATCATCTTCGCGCCCGCGTCCTGGTGCTGGCCGGGACCGGCGAAGGCGACGCTGAGGGTCTCACCCTTGGCGTGCTCCCCCACGAGGAAGATGCTCGGGTACTTCATGGTGACCTTGGAGCCGATGTTGCCGTCGATCCACTCCATGGTCGCGCCCTCGTGCGCGATCGCGCGCTTGGTGACCAGGTTGTAGACGTTGTTCGACCAGTTCTGAATGGTCGTGTAGCGAACGCGGGCGTTCTTCTTGACGATGATCTCGACGACGGCGGAGTGCAGCGAGTCGCTCGTGTAGACCGGGGCGGTGCAGCCCTCGATGTAGTGCACGTAGCTGCCCTCGTCGGCGATGATGAGCGTGCGCTCGAACTGGCCCATGTTCTCGGTGTTGATGCGGAAGTAGGCCTGCAGCGGAATCTCGACGTGGACGCCCTTGGGCACGTAGACGAAGGAGCCGCCCGACCAGACGGCCGTGTTCAGTGCCGCGAACTTGTTGTCTCCCG
>JAAFHU010000125.1 GCA_013297645.1 Actinomycetota bacterium | reverse complement strand
CCAGCTCTACCGCACCGACTCGGCCGTCTTCTCGGTCATCGACCGGGACCGCGAGTGGCACAAGTCCCGCAGCGGCGACACGGTCGAAGAGGTGGGGCGCGCCGCATCCTTCTGCTCGGTGACCATTCGCGGCGACGACGCACTCATCGTCGGCGACGCGACGGCGGACGAGCGCTTCAGCGACACCCCGAGTGTCGTGGGCGATCCCCACCTGCGCTTCTACGCCGGGTTCCCGGTGCGGGCGCCGGGCGGCGAGCAGATCGGCGCGCTCTGCGTCTACGACCCCGAGCCGCGCCGGGCAGAGGAGGTTGACGGGGCCATGCTGCGCCAGCTCGCCCACCTCATCGAGGCCGAGTTGCGGGCTCCGGCGCGCCGCTAACAGCCTGCACTCAGCCCGCACCCAGACTGCGCGGCCAGACTGCCCCCATGGCTACGAAGAAATCACGCAAGCTCAAGAAGGCCGACAAGGCGCTCACCGCGGCAGAGAAGGTGCTCGCCAAGGCTGAGAAGAAGCGCGACGCAATTCTGGCCCGCGAGAAGGCGAAGCTCGACAAGAAGCTCGATCGGGAGGCGAAGCGCGACCGCGCGAAGGCCAAGGACGCCAAGAAGAAGTCATCCGCCGCGCCCGCGGCCAAGCCTGCCGCGAAGGTCGCCGCTCCCGCCGCAGCGACGGCGCCCGCACCGAGCAAGGCAACGCCCGCACCCGCCTCGACTCCCGCGTTCTCGGCCAGCAACACGGTCGCCGAACTGCGTGAGGCCGCGAAGGCCAACGGCGTCGTCGGCTACTCGTCGAAGACCAAGGCCGAGCTGCTCGAAGCGCTGAAGTAGCGGCTACAGCTCCAAGTCCGACCGGCCGAACTTGTCCCGCAGAAAGCGGCTCTGGTCGCTGAGCGCGTCAACATCGCGGGCATAGACAGCCGCGCGGATCCGCGTGCTCTCCGTCTCGAGAATGGTCAGCTGTTCGAGCAGTTCCTCGTGGGCGGTCTTGCGGCCGTCGACCCGGTTCTGCAGTGCGTAGGTGCGCGGCAGGTTGAGGTAGGTCTGCACCGACGTCGGCAGGTAGTCGAGCACCATCTGCTCGACCACGTGCGTCTGGTCGGGCGAGCTCGCGAGCTCCCCCCAGCGGGCGACGATCTCGTCGAGGGCGTCGAGGATGCGCAGCAGGATCGCGTTCGCGTCATCCGGCAGTCTGCGTGCCTCGCCCTTCATCGACCGCCGCAGCAGGCGCAGCTGCTCGCTGAGGTCCGCCGCCGAGGCTCCCGCCCCCACACCGAGCCGCAGGTCGACCCGGTCGCGCGGGGCGACCAGTGCGCCGACACCGTAGCTCGCCGCGACGATGAGCGGCCAGAGCGGGCCGAGCCCGACGACGAGCTGGGCAGCGACCGCCCCAGCGCCCAGCACGGAGCCGAGGATGTTCTTGCTCGAGCCCAGCCAGCGGCCCGCCGCGCTGCGCCAGAAGCTGCCGCTACTGGTAGCCACGGATCTCCTGGAATGCCCCGGCAAGATCGCCGTTGAGGGCATCGAAGACCTTGCCACCGGTCAGGGAGGCGATGCTGCTGAGCGCCTCGACATCGCCGTCGCCGAAGAGCACCACGAAGGTCGGGATGGTCGAGGCGTCGGAGCCGAGATTGTCGAAGAAGCGGTTGAACTGCTCGGCGGTGCTGCCGTCGGTGTTCTCGCCGTCCGTCATCAGCACGATCGAGACGAAGGTGTCGGGTCGGTCCTGCTGCTGGTCGAGGGCGAGGATGTAGGCCCTGGTGAGCGCGTCGTAGATGGCCGTTCCCTCATCGGCCACGAGGTTGTCTGCCGTGTCGCGAATGCGCTTGAGCGCAGCGGTCTTGTCATCGTCGGGGATGTCGATGACGATCGGCGCGTCGGGCGTGATGTCGAAGGGCAGCAGGGTCACCCGCTCGCGGGTGCGGAACGCGGCGAAACCGCCCGCCGTCGACTCATCGGCCCCGGCGAGGTTCTTGAGCGCCTGCTGCAGGGCGGCGAGGCGGTCGCCCTCCATCGACCCACTCGTGTCGAGCACGAACAGTGTCTGCGCGGGCGAGCGCACGGTGTCGAGGTAGGTCGAGATGAGCGTGTTCGCGACGTCGAGAGTGTTCGGAAAAGGCGTCTCGAACAGGATGGCGTCGGGGAAGGTGGTGCCGGTGTCCACCCCGGGCACGCCGGGTCGGCGGCTGGTCTCGGCGACGATGCGCTGCTGCACGTCGGTCGAGGTGAGCCAGTCGGTGAGCTTCTCGAAGAGGGGCTTCTTCGACGCGTCGGCCGAGCTGAGCAGGGTGAGCGGGTAGTCGCTCGTCACCACGCCGTCCGACGGCGTGACGATCGTCAACGGCTGGTCGAGCGACATGAGCACCGACTCGTAGTTGATGATGCCGTCCACGGCGCCCGGGTCGGCAGCGAACTTGTCCGCGAGAAAGCCCGACGAGCCCGCGGTGAGCTTCTGCGCCGAGAAGAAGTCGGTCAGTCCGGGGGTCACGGCGTCGATGTCGGCGTCGGTCAGCGCCGAGCCTGTGCCGCTCAGCGCGGTCGCGACGGCCACCAGGGCGCTGAATCCGGAGTTCGACGCGGCCGGGTTGGTCATGCCGTAGGTGAATCGGCCGTCGGCCGCCGCCTGGGCGATCTCGGCCCACGTGGGCGAGGTCGTCGTCCAGCCGAGGTCGGCGGCGACATCGTCGCGCAGCCCGAGCACGACGGGCGAGCTCATGATCTTCACGCTCGTCGAGGTGGCGGATGTCGCCCCCGGCAGCAGCGACAGGTAGCGGTTGTTGGGAAACCACGTCGCGTCGTACAGCCCGTCGGCCGCGCCGCTGGCGACCAGCTCGGTGCCCTCGAGCGTTCCCACGTATTCGAAGGCGACCTTGACGCCGATCTCGGCGGCCGCATCCTCGAGGATCGGCACCATGTCCTTCACCTCGCTGCCGGCGAGCACGCGCAGGGTGAACTCGTCGTTGGGCAGGCCGGTCGGGGCAGGGTCGAACTCGCTCAGCGGGTCGCAGCCCGCGACCCCGAGGGCGACGGCCGCGACGAGGGCGACGGCGAGGATGCGGCGCACGGCTACTTCTCCGGCTTGGCGCGCTCGAGGTACTCTGTCGCCTCGCCGAGGCGGGTCTCGAGCGCGGCGACCGTCTGGGCCATCGTCTCGACCGCCTTGAGCTTGTAGCCGTCGAGCGCGTCGATCGTCTCGTAGATGTTCTGGAAGGCCGTCTCGAGCGACTCGAGGCTGATCGTCGCCGACGTCGACTGCTCGGCGATCGCGGTCGACTGGCTCTTGAGCATCTGCGAGGTTGCGACGATGAGATTCGAGGTGGTCGTGTTGAGCGCCGTGATCTGGTCGAGCACGAGCTTCTGGTTGGCGAGCGCCTGGGCGACGATGACCGCGGTGCGCAGCGCAGAGATCGTTGTCGTGGTCGCGCGCTCGACGCCCTTGATGAGCTCGACGTTGTTCTTGCGCACGACATCGAGGGCGAGGTATCCCTGGGCGCTGACGGCCAGCTGGGTGAGCAGGTCCTGGTGCTTCTGGCGGATGGCGAAGAGCAGGTCAGCGGTGAGCGTGTCGGCCTTCTCGGCGTCCGTGGTCCGCACGTCCTCGATGGCGGCCACGAGCTGGGCGTCGAGCGCGCTGGTGAGCACGGCGTACTCCTGCAGCTTGTTCATCGTGTCCCACAGGCGGGCCTTCTCGCCCTCGACCGCGGCGTTGTCCTTCTGCAGGGAGTCCTGGCCGTTCTGCAGCGAGCGCAGGATCTTGTCGAGCTGCGTCTGCGCTGATGCGTACTTCGCGAAGTAGCTGCGGATCTTGTCGCGGAAGGGGATCAGCCCGAGCAGGAACTGCCCGATGCCGCCCTCCGCCTTGGTCGGGTCGAGGTCCTCGATCGTCATGCGCAGCTCGACCAGGGTCTTGGCGACCTTGCGCTGGGCGTCGGCCTCATCGCCGGTGCCGCGCGCGGCGGCGAGTGCGGCGACGGGGCGCTCCAGCATCCGGTTGGTGACGGCCGCTGCGCTGCGGATCTCGTCGCGTCCCATGAGGGCCACGTCGTTCACCTTCTTCGTGAACTCGGGGGCCTTCGGGTCCTTGTCGATGAGGTCGGCGATGAACGACTTGGCGCGCTCGGCGATCTCCTTGCTGCGCGCGTCGTCGATCGGCATCATCTTGCTCGCCTGCGCGGTGCCGACGTTGGGCACGGCGGCCGGCGGCACGAGTACGAGGTCGCTCTGCACCTCCGGTGCAGCGGGACTGCTTGCAGTGCTCGAACTGAGATCGAGGTCAGACATGAGTGCTCCTTGTGTGGGTAGGGCGAGGTGTCTTCTAGGGCGAATCGCCGTCGGTGCCGCTGGCGGGTGTTTCGTACTGCGCAGAGATCTCCGCGATCATCGACTCGAGGCTCTCGTAGCTGGGCGGCTCGACGACGTTGACCGGGCTCGGGGGCACGGCGAGGCCGTGGTCGGTCAGCTGGGCGGCGAAGACGCTCGCGTCGGCGGGGCGAAAGCCGTACTGCGCGGCGAGCTTGGCGAGCCGGGGGTCTGTTGTCAGCAGTTCCCCGACCGTCTTTCCGGCGTCGGTCAGCGGCACGACCGTGTGCTTCGAGAGCGCGGTCGGGTCCGGGTATATCAGCAGCATGTCGTCGGTGATCGCGTTGGCGCCCTCAGCGCTCATCTGGCGCCCCAAGAACTGCGCCTCGTAGATCATGACCATCGGCTTCGAGCCGATGCCCTGTGACAGGTAGTCCTCGAAGGGAGCCTCCGACGAGCTGGCCGAGAACCCCTGCTGCAGGAACAGGCTCGAGACCTCGTCGATCACCGCGGCCTGGGCGGCCGGTGAGCTGACGATGGTGTCGCCGTTCGCAACGTACGACGCGATCGACAGGTACATCGCCGCCGAGTTGGACTGGCGGATGTCGGTGCTCGAGATCAGAACCGACCGCGAGCTGTTGTACAGGGCCTCGGCTCCGGGCAGCTGGTTCCACCGGGTTCCCGCCTGCACCGCGTCGAGGTAGGCGGCGACGTCGAGGTGCCAGGTGCCAGCGGCGTCCTGCGAGGCAATGCCCGCCGCGGCCAGCAGCTCGACGATCGGCGTGAAGGTCGCGATGGCCATGGGGGAGTAGAAGGGGGCATAGACGGTGGACGCACCCGTCTCGCGCTTGATCTTCTCTGCCGCCGGGGCCGATGACGGGAAGACGAAATCGACACCGGTCAGGTCGACGCTTGTGGCGATCTGCCGGGATCCCGCCGTGGTGATCTGCACGTCGAGGCCGTTCTCGGCGAAGATCGCCTTGACCTCGGGATCCTCGAAGAACGGCTTCTTCTCTGAGCCGATGACGCCGGTGACGACGGTGAGATCTTCGGCCGCGGGGGTCTCGCCCGGGGTGCCCTGGCCCGGCCGGGTGCCCCAGATGACGGCAGCCACGATGCCGACGACAAGCAGAGCGGCGAGAATCAGACCCGCAATGCGCTTGGCAGTCGTGCTCATCGTGAGGCAAGCGTAGGACCGCGGAAGCGGCGCAAAAGGCCCGGCGAGCGAGTGTTCACCCGCCGTCTATCACTAGTTAACCTTCGATGCCCGCGACGGTTCTCGCGGTGCGGACGAAGGTCTCGCGCATGATCTCGGGGCCGTCGAGGTAGCCCCCGACAAGCGCGGCATCGCGCAGCAAGACCAGGGCGCGGGCACGCTCGGCGGCGTCCGCGTTGCCGGCAGCGCGGAGGGCAGTCTCGAGGGTGGAGCGGAACCACTCGCGGTGGCCGCTGATCAGCTGGCGCACCGGGCTCGCCGCATCCGGGTATTCGGCACTGGCGTTGATGAAGGGGCAGCCGCGCGTGTGGTTGCGGCTGATGTCGTCGGCGATGCCCTGGATGGCGCCCTCGAGCTGCTGGGCCGCCGGAAGGCCGTCGATGCCGGCGAACGCGCCGCGCAGCAGGTCGTCCTCGCGGGCGAGATAGGCCTGCACCAGATCTTCCTTGCTCGGAAAGTGCCGGTAGAAGGTGGCGCGGGTGACGCCCGCCTTCTCGATGATGCGGTCGACGCCGACCGAGTGGATGCCCTCGGTGTAGAACAGCTCGCTCGCCGAGCGCAGCAGCCGTTCCCGTGCCTCTGAAATAGCCATGGAAAAAGAATAGAACGATCTTTCTCTGTTTTGCTTGACAACGGCGATTCTCCGGGTCTATCTTCAGGAACAAGAAAGAACGATCGTTCTTTCACGATGAAGGAGCAATAATCATGAGCACGAAGACCATCGTTCTCATCCACGGACTGTGGATGACCCCCACCAGCTGGAACACGTGGGCCGAGCGCTTCCGCGCCGCCGGCCACACCGTCGTCGTTCCCGGGTGGCCCGGTATCGACGACCGCTCGGTGCAGAACATCCGCAGCAACCCGTCGGCGCTCACGGGCATCGGCATCACGCAGATCGTCGACCACTACGAGCGCATCATCCGCGCGCTGCCCGGTTTCGACACGGGCGACAAGCCGATCATCATGGGCCACTCCTTCGGAGGCCTGTTCACGCAGATGCTGGCGGACCGCGGCCTCGGCAGCGCATATGTGGCCGTCACCCCCGGACAGCCGGCCGGCATCACGACGCTGCCCGCGTCGACGCTGCGCACCGGCTTGCCGATTCTCGGCAACCCCTTCGGCAAGAACGGGGCCAAGCCGATCTCGAAGGCGCACTTCCACTTCACCTTCGGCAACGACCTCACCCGCGCTGAGAGCGACACGCTCTGGGAGGAGTTCGCGGTGAACTCCTACAACCGGGTCTTCTTCGAGGGCGTCGCTGGAGCCTTCAACGAGAAGGGCGGCGTCTCGCACGTCGACTACGCCCGCGCCGACCGTGCGCCGCTGCTGCTCATCGCCGGTGAGATCGACCACGTCGTGCCCCCGGCCATCGTGAACGCGATCTTCGACAAGTACACCAGGACCGGCAGCCCCTCGATCGTCGAGAAGAAGCAGTTCGCCGG
>JAAFHU010000124.1 GCA_013297645.1 Actinomycetota bacterium | reverse complement strand
CCACTAGGTCGACGGTCACGCCGTTCGACCGCAGGGCCTCGTACGCGGCGTGCACCTGCTCGAGGTAGCGCACCGCCGACGACGGCTGCGAGTCTCCCTCGGCGGCCCACCACGACTCCCAGCTGAAGACGATCGCGACCGAGGCCTCGACGCGGGTGCCAGCGAGCTCCGACAGGCGGCCGAGGGTTGCGCCGAGCTCGACGGTCTCGCGCCAGATGTCGGAGTCGGTGCCGGCGTGGGGCAGCAGGGCGGAGTGGAACTTCTCCGCGCCCTGGCGCGAGGCGCGCCACTGGAAGAAGCAGGCGGCATCCGCACCGCGGGCGATGTGGCTCATGGTGTTGCGCAGCATCTCGCCGGGTATCTTGGCCACGTTGTGCGGCTGCCAGCTGACGGCGCTCGTCGACTGCTCCATGAGCATCCACGGGGCGCCGCCCGCGAGGCCGCGGGTGAGGTCGGCCGCGAAGGCGAGCTCGCTCGTCGGGCGCGGCAGCCGGTGGTCGAGGTAGTGGTCGTTGGCGACGACGTCGACATCGGCCGCCCAGCGCCAGTAGTCCTGGGTGCGAATGTGCGCCGTCACCATGAAGTTCGTGGTGACCGGGCGGTCGCTCGCGGCGCGCAGGATGTCGGCCTCGCTGCGGTAGTAGTCGAGCAGCTCGTCGGAGCTGAAGCGCGAGAAGTCGAGCTTCTGCGCCGGGTTGGTCGTCGAGACGGTGAGCCGCGGCGGCAGCACCTCGTCGAAGCTGCCGTAGCGCTGGCTCCAGAATGCGGTGCCCCAGGCCTCGTTGAGCGCCTCGACCGTGCCGTAACGGGTCTCGAGCCAGCGGCGGAACGCGGCGGCCGACACGTCGCAGTAGCAGAGCGCGTTATGGCAGCCGAGTTCATTCGAGACGTGCCAGAGCTGCAGGGCGGGGTGCGATCCGTACCGCTCCGCCACCTTCTGCACGAGGCGCAGTGCGGCATCGCGGAAGACCGGCGAGCTCGGGCACCAGGCCTGGCGGCCGCCCGGCCAGCGCGTCGTGCCGTCGGCCATGACCGGCAGGATCTCTGGATGCTGCCGCGTCAGCCACGCGGGCGGCGATGAGGTGCCGGTGCCGAGGTTCACGCGGATGCCGCCAGCGTGCAGCAGCGCGATGATGCGGTCGAGCGCACCGAAGTCGAACTCGCCCGCGCGGGGCTCGAGGCTCGCCCAGCCGAAGATGTTGATCGCCACGAGGGTGACACCGGCCTCGCGCATGAGCGCGATATCGGCGGGCCAGACGCTCTCTGGCCACTGCTCGGGGTTGTAGTCACAGCCGAGCACGAGGGCGTCGGTCGACCAGCGGGAGACGTGGGTGGCAGCGGCGCTACTCATGTGAGCCTCCTTTGGCATCTGGTCTGTGAACGTGCACAGAAAGTCGAGAACGGTTATGGTCCTGATTTTCTGTGAACGTGCACAGACTAGATACACCGATCGCAATCTGTCAAGCGTGCACGTTCACAGACCAGCAAATACGGGCACTAGCATGGGGCCATGGCCCACAACGTCGACCGCCCGCGCCGGGCCACGATCTTCGATGTCGCGGCCGAGGCAAAGGTCTCGCGCGGCACCGTGTCGCGCGTGCTCAATGGCGAGCCCTACGTCTCCGACGCCTCGCGGGAGGCGATCGAGCGGGCCATCGAGAAGGTCGGCTACGTGCGCAACATGGCCGCGCGCAACCTCGTCACCCAGAGCACGCGGGCCATCGCGCTCATCGTGCACGAGCCGCACTCGGTCTTTCTCGAGGACCCGAACATCGGCGCGATCCTGCTCGGAACCAACGACCGGCTCTCGGAGTCGGACTACCAGCTGGTCTGCCTCATCATCGGCGGCGACCGCGACAGCAGCCGCATCGCCCAGTACCTGCGGGGCGGCTTCGTGGATGGCGCCATCATCGTCTCCGCCCGCGAGCACGATCCCATCTCGGCGGCGATCGCCCAGATCGGCCTGCCCGCCGTCTTCGTCGGCCACCCGTCGACCGAGCCCGACACCCCCTACGTCGGCATCGACAACCGCGGCGCGGCGCGCGACATCACCGCGCGCCTGCTGCAGACCGGCCGAACGAAGGTCGGCATGATCGCGGCTGCCCTCGACCGTGACTCCGGCGCCGAGCGGCTGGCGGGCTTCCGCGATGCCCTCGCCGACCGTTTCGACCCGAGCCTAGTGATCGACGTGCCGCTGTACTCCCGCACGAGTGGGGTCGAGGGCATGCGCGAGCTACTGCGCCGCGCCCCCGACCTCGACGGCGTCTTCGCCAGCTCGGACGCCATCGCCGCGGGCGCCATGGACGTGCTGCGCGAGACCGGCCGCTCCATCCCCGGCGACGTCGGCATCGTCGGCTTCGACGACAGCGACTGGGCCCTGCGCTGCCAGCCGCCGCTGTCGACCGTGCGCCAGCCGGCCGACCTGCTGGGGCGCGAAGCGGCATCCGTCGTGCTCGGCCTCGTCGACGGGGTGGCCCCGGCCAGCCTCGGCACCATGCTGCCGACCGAGATCGCCTGGCGCGACTCGGCGTAGCATCTCTCAGGTGAGCAACCTCGAACGCGATCCGGGCGAGATCGTCGCCGACACCGTCTCGACGAGCCGCATCCTCGAGCCGCGGGCCGTGCCCCTCGGCGGCCCCCGGGCCATGGACGTGCGCCGCACCCTCCCCCAGCGGCAGCGCAGCCTCATCGGCCCCTGGTGCTTCGTCGACCACTACGGGCCCGACCCGGTGAACGGACCGGGCGCGATGACCGTGCCGCCGCATCCGCACACGGGGCTGCAGACGGTGAGCTGGCTGTTCCAGGGCGAGATCGAGCACCGCGACTCGACGGGGGCGCACGCGATGGTGCGCCCGGGCGAGCTCAACCTCATGACGGCGGGGCGCGGCATCCAGCATTCTGAGGTCTCGACGGCAGCCACCACGGTTCTGCACGGCGCGCAGCTGTGGGTCGCTCTGCCTGATTCCGACCGCGGCACGGCGCCCTTCTTCGAGCACTTCGAGCCCGAACCGGTGGCCTTCGGCGACGCGACGGTGCGGGTCTTCCTCGGCTCCCTCGTCGGCAGCGCGTCGACGGCGACCGCGTTCAGCCCGATTCTCGGCGCACAGCTCGACCTGCCGGCCCACGCCGCGGTCGAGCTGCCCATCGACCCCGCCTTCGAGCACGGCGTGCTGCTCGACGCCGGGTCGCTCTCCGTCGACGGCGAGGCGCTGCCAGTGAGCCACCTCGCCTATCGCGAGACCGGGCAGTCGACGCTGCGCCTCGGCGCCGGTCCCGAGGGCGCGCGCCTGCTGCTCATCGGTGGGGCGCCCTTCGGCGAGAGCATCGTCATGTGGTGGAACTTCATCGGCCGCAGCCACGATGACATCGTCGCCTACCGCGACGAGTGGCAGACCGATGTCATCGACGGCGAGGATGCTGCGGGCCCCTTCGGTGCGATCCCCGAGTACCCGGGTCGCGCGCTCCCCGCCCCGGTGCTGCCGGCTGTGCGGTTGAAACCCCGCGACTAGGTCAGCGCCTGCACCAGCCCGCTGACGATCAGGTACAGCCCGATCGCGCCGCCGAGCACCCACAGCGTCATGCGCATCGGCGTGATGCCCCGCGGCTTCTTCGTGCCGTTGCCGTCGTCGAACATCTGATCAGGCATCACTTCACCAGCGGGAAGAGGATCGTCTCGCGAATGCCGAGGCCGGTGATCGCCATGAGCAGCCGGTCGATGCCCATGCCCATGCCCATGGTGGGCGGCATGCCGTGCTCGAGCGCGCGCAAGAACTCCTCGTCGACCTGCATGGCCTCGAGGTCGCCGCGGCTGGCGAGCTTCGCCTGCTCGACGAAGCGCTCGCGCTGAATGACCGGGTCGACGAGCTCGGAGTAGCCGGTCGCCAGCTCGAAGCCGCGGATGTAGAGGTCCCACTTCTCGACGAGACCGGGAATGCTGCGGTGCTCGCGCACCAGGGGCGAGGTGTCGAGCGGAAAGTCCATGACGAAGGTCGGCCGCATCAGGCCGGGCTTGACGAAGTGCTCCCAGAGCTCCTCGATGTACTTGCCGGGAATCGCGTGCGCGACCTCGATGCCGAGCGGCTTCGCGATTGCCTCGAGCTCGGCGAGCGGGGTCTGCGCGGTGATCGAGAGACCGGCGGCCGCGTTGAGCGAGTCGAGCATCGACAGGCGGTCCCACTGGCCGCCGAGGTCGTACTCGGTGCCGTCGGCCCAGGTGACGGTCGTGCTGCCCGCGACGGCGATGGCCGCGTTCTGGATCAGCTCCTGCGTGAGGTCGGCCATCTGGTTGTAGTCGCCGTAGGCCTGGTAGGCCTCGAGCATCGCGAACTCTGGCGAGTGCGTCGAGTCGGCGCCCTCGTTGCGGAAGTTGCGGTTGATCTCGAAGACCCGCTCGATGCCGCCGACGACGGCGCGCTTGAGGAAGAGCTCCGGGGCGATGCGCAGGAAGAGGTCGGTGTCGAAGGCGTTGGAGTTGGTGATGAAGGGGCGCGCCGAGGCACCGCCGTGCATCGTCTGCAGCATCGGGGTCTCGACCTCGAGAAAGTCGTGGCTCGCGAAGGTGGACCGCAGCGAGGCGTTGACCTGCGCGCGGGCGCGCACCGTGAAGCGCGCCTGCTCGCGCACGATGAGGTCGAGGTAGCGGCTGCGCACGCGCGCCTCGTCACTGAGCTCGGAATGCAGGTTCGGCAGCGGCAGCACCGCCTTCGAGGCGATCTTCCACTCCGTCGCGAGCACGCTCAGCTCGCCCCGGCGCGACGAGATGACCTCGCCGCTGACGAAGACGTGGTCACCGAGGTCGACGAGCTCCTTCCAGAGCTCGAGCGACTCCTCGCCCACCTCGGCGAGCGAGATCATCGCCTGGATGCGCTCGCCATTGCCCGCCTGCAGCGAGGCGAAGCAGAGCTTGCCGGTGTTGCGCAGGTGCACGACGCGGCCGGCGACGCCCACGGTATCGCCGGTGGCGGTGTCGATCTCGAGGTCGGTGTACTTCGCGCGCACCGCGGCGATGGTCGCGGTGATCGGAACGCTGACCGGGTAGGCCTCGGCACCGCTCTCGTTGAGGCGGTCGCGCTTGGCGAGGCGAACAGCCTTCTGTTCGCTTATTTCCTCGGCGGTCGGCTCTACGGGTGTTTCGTCAGTCACGCCGTCAAGAGTATCGGCTCATTGTCGATGAGCCGGGTCGAGCCCACTGTCGCGGCGATGAGCACGATCGCCTTTCCCCTGTAGCCCTCGTCCACGGGCAGGAAGGTCGTCGGGCTGACGATGACGAGGTAGTCGAGCTCGATGAGCTGCTCGCCCATCAGCACCGACTGGGCTGCGGCCAGCGCGGGGTCGACCCCGCGATCACCGGATGAGACGGCCGCCTCGAGCGCCTGGCTCAGCACGCGCGCGGCTCGGCGCTCCTTATCGTCGAGGTAGCGGTTGCGGCTGCTCAGAGCGAGGCCGTCGGGTTCGCGCACGGTGTCTACGACATCCACGCGGATTGGCAGGTTGAGGTCGCGCACCATGCGGGTGACGAGGAAGACCTGCTGGGCGTCTTTGCGCCCGAAGACGACGGCGTCTGGCTGCACGATGTTGAGCAGCTTGGCGACGACGGTGAGCACGCCGTCGAAGTGCCCGGGGCGCGAGCGCCCCTCGTACATGCCGCCGACGGCGCCAGCGGTGACCTTCGTGGCGATCGGCCACTGCGGATAGAGCTCGTCGGCCGAGGGCATGAAGACGTACTGCACACCGCGCGCGCCCAGTTTCTCGAGGTCGGCCTCGGGGGTGCGCGGGTAGCGGTCGAGGTCTTCGTTCGGCCCGAACTGCAATGGGTTGACGAAGATCGAGACGACGACGGTCGGTGCCAACTCGGCCGCGCGGTCGACCAGCTCGAGGTGGCCGTCATGCAGGGCGCCCATGGTCGGCACGAATGCGACGGGGCCGCTGAGAGCCGCTCGCAGTTCTGTGATCGTCTCGAGAACTACGGGGGTGGTCACGGTGTTACTCCTCTAGCTGGTGCAGGTCGATCGTATCGGCAGCAGAGACTCCGAGCGCGTTCTCGACCGCCGAGCGAACGAGCGGAGCGAGCACACGGCCCGGTTCGTCGATGCCCAGCTGCTGCAGCATGCCCATCGACTGCCCGACGATCGCGGCCGAGAAGCTGGTGGCCGTGGCGATCGCCTCGGCGTAGGCGGGTCGGTCGGCTTCGGCGACGATAACCGGCTCTGCGCCCATCTCGACGACCAGCGCCTGAGCGATCGGCTGCACCGGAGTCGGGGCGGTCACGGCGAAATAGCTCTCGTGCAGGCGGTAGACGTCGACGCTCGTTCCGGTGAAAACCATGGCCGGATGCACGGCGAGCGGGATCACGCCCTGCGCCGTCGCGGGCGCGAGCACGTCGACCCCGTAGCCCGCTGCGGTGTGCAGCACGAGCTGCCCCGCCTGCCAGGCGTTGACTGCGGCGAGACCGGCGACAAGCCCCGGGAGCTCACTCTCGGGCACCGCCAGTATCACCAGTTCGCTGCGCTCGATGATGTCGGGGATCTCGAGCACCGGCACCCCGGGCAGCATCGCGTCCGCCCGATCCAGGCTCTCGATGCTCACCGCGCTGATGCCCACGATCGCGTGGCCCGCATTGGCGAGCGCCTTTCCGAGCACCGGGCCGACCCGGCCCGCGCCGATGATGCCGATGCCGAGCCGGCCGCTGCGCTCTGCCACGCGTCTGTCAGTCACCGGCCCGCCAGCGCTGGCTGGTGTCCCGCTGGCCGCGATCGGCGGCGGCCGCGGCGATGAGGTCGAAGAAGTCGCCCGCCACCGTCTCGTCGACCCCACCGATGACCGGGGTGATCGGGCCGGCGACAGTGTGCAATTGCAGCGTGGCGAGACGCAGGCGGCGACGCAGCCATCCGACCCGCACGGCAACGCTCTGCAGGCGTGCGAGCGGCACGATCACGAGCTCGCGCCAGATGTAGCCCTTGCGCAGCAGCACGGCGTGGTCGGTGACGGCGATGCCGTT
>JAAFHU010000123.1 GCA_013297645.1 Actinomycetota bacterium | reverse complement strand
TAGCCAGTCGCTCTGCCGATATACAGCACTGACAGACAGACTGGCCCCATGCCAGAACCAGTCGACTCCCGCGTTGCCGTCTATATCGACTTCGACAACATCATCATCTCGAGGTACGCGCAGGTGCACCCGACCTTCAAGCGCGACCAGCTGCGCAACTTCACCGACGACCCCGCGATGGCCGCCCGCCTCGCCGACGCGACCGTGGATATCGGCGCCATCCTCGACTACGCCTCCAGCTTCGGAACGATCGTCATCAGCCGCGCCTACGCCGACTGGTCGCTGCCGGTCAACGCCGCCTACCAGCGCCAGCTCATCTCGCGCGCCGTCGACCTCACCCAGATGTTCCCCACCTCCGCTACCAAAAACGGCGCAGACATCCGTCTGGCCGTCGACGTCGTCGAAGACCTTTTCCGACTGGACACCATCACCCACGTCGTCATCGTCGCCGGCGACTCCGACTACATCTCCCTCGCCCAGCGCGCCAAGAGGCTGGACCGCTACGTCGTCGGCATCGGCGTCGCCGGCTCTGTCTCGTCGTCGCTGGCGGATGCGTGCAGCGAGTTCGCGAGCTACGACGACCTCCCCGGCGTCGAGAAGCCGCGCAAGGCAGCGGCCGCCCGGACCGCGCCGGTCGTCGAGGCGAAGGCTGCCCCGGTGGTTGAGCCCGTCGAAACCATCAGGACCCCCACCAACCTCCGCAGCGACCGCGACAAGGCCGCAGTCCTGCTCAAGCGCGCCCTCGACCTCGGAGAAAAAGACGACGACAACTGGCAGCACAGCTCCGCCGTCAAGCAGCAGATGAAGCGCATGGACCCCAAGTTCAACGAGAAGGCCCTCGAGTTCAGCAGCTTTATGGAGTTCGTGGAGTCACGGCCGAAGCTGGTGGAGGTTAAGAAGGAGGGGCAGGCTCGGATGTTGCGGCTGTACTAGTCGGAACGGGGCGCTTACTGCCGTTGCCTCCTACGGGGTGACGGGAACGGCTGATCCGGGCGTCGGAGTGAAGGTCGGGCGGGCCTCGGTGGGCTCCCCCGTCGGCTGGGGCCAGTTGTTGAAGCAGGCCGCCATGGGCGAGCAGGGCTCGTGCGTGCAGGGGGTGTCGAGGGGCGTCCCCGATGAGTCGATCCACTCCCCCTCGGCGAGATCGCCGGGGTGGAGCACGGTGAAAGTGGTCCAGTCGCCGCCGGGCCCGGCATCCACGGTCATTTCTAGTTTGAATCGCTGCGACTGAAGGTCGGTCGGCTCGTCGTAGAAGTTCGTGAAGCCGTCGAGCGGGGTCGCGATGGCGAACTCCGAACCGACGGGCAGGTCGATGAAGCCGGCAGTCGACCATATCTCGTAGCCCTCGTAGTCCTCGTCGCCGGAGTAGAGCGAGATCGACTGCGAGGTGATCGACATCGGCACGCAGGTGCGCGCCACGATCACGTTGTCGACCACGGTGAACGACAGGGGTTCGGGCAGAAACTGGTCGCAGCCGCTGAGCCCCAGGGCTACCGCTGCCGCCAGGGCCACCGCAAGAAATCGCTTCATGCGAGTCAGTGTGGCGAAGGCGGGCTGGTGGGCACAGGGCCGTGCCCCAATCGTTAGCGCGGTGTGGCTGATCTGTTACTTGTCCACAGATTGCCGCCCGACTCTTTCGAACATACATTCGAATGTCGTAAAATTGGACCATGCCCAGCACCCTCGAGTCGCACTTCGAGACGGCCGTCGCCGCTCTCGAGGCAATACCGACGGATGCTGTGGCCTACTCCCAATTGACCGACGCCTCGCTATTGCGGCTCACCGATTTCATGGGCCGGCTGCAGCGTGCCATCGGTGCTGACTCGGCCCTCATCTCCGGCGAGGTCGATCGGCGGTCGGCGGCTCATCTCGGGCACTCCGGCCTCGCCCAGAGTGCCGGCTTCCGCACGCCCGAAGAGCTGATCCGCTCCGCGACCGGTGGCAGCGCCCGCGACGCCGCGCAGGCCGTGAGCGTCGGGCGGCTCGCCCACGGCGACGAGCAGCGCCCGTGGCTCGCACCCGTCGGGGCCGCGGTCACCGACGAGCACCTCCCCCTTGCCGCGGCGCAGTCCATCGGGGTCGGCCTCGGTCTGCCTACGAGCTCCGTCCCGACGGATGTTCTCGCTGCCGCCGCCCAGCAGCTCTGCGACGAAGCCCGCACCCTCGACGCCGACCGCCTGCTGCGCCGCGCCCGCGACTTACGCAACGAACTGGATGCGGCGGGCATCCCCCTGCGCGAAGAGGAGCGACGCGCCCAGCGCGGCCTGCGCTTCTACCGCCGCCCCGACGGGCTCTCCCGCCTTACCTGGGACATGGACCCCGAGACCGCCGCCCTCGTCGGCGACGTCTACGACCGGGCCACCTCCCCGCGGCGAGGTGGTCCGCGTTTCGATTCTCCCGACGCCGCGCGCATCGCCGATGACCCGCGCACGACCGAACAGCTCGCCTCCGATGTGTTCCTGCATCTGCTGACGGCGGGCGCCGACGCCGACTCCTCCGAGTTGCTCGGCACGGGTGCGCCGTCGATCCGCGTTCTCACCGCCGGGGGCCACGGCTACCTCGAGGGCCAGCACGACGCGGTTTCGGCCGAGACGGTCGAGCGGCTGCGCTGCTCCGGTTCCGTTGTCCCGGTCGTCATTCGTGGCGGCCAGCCCATCGACGTGGGGCGCGAGCAGCGCCTCTACACCCGCCGCCAGCGCATCGCCCTCGCCGCCCGAGACGGCGGATGCCGCTGGCCCGGCTGCGACCGGCCGCCGAGCTGGACCGAAGCCCACCACATCAACCACTGGGCCAGGGACGGCGGGCGAACAGACGTCGCCGACGGAATCCTCCTCTGTCGACATCACCATCTGCTCTCGCACAACAACCACTGGGAGATCACCCGCGACGGTGACGAGTACTGGCTCACGCCGCCCGCCGAGCAGGACCCGCTGCAGAGACCGCGACCTATGCCGAGCTCGAGCGCGCTCATGCGCGAGCTCGCGCCCGCCTGATCTCATCCGCTGGCGCTCCCTGCGGAGTTTCCCTCACCCTGCACATATGGTGTCGTCATGAGCACCGTCGAACCCCCGCAAGGCTACGAGCCAGTTCCCGGCGAGAGCAGGCTGGCGCTCGTCACCACGGCAGTGCTCCTCGGCATAGCGTTCGTCATCCTGATCGGTGTGCTGATCGCCAGCCCGAGCAATGCCGCGTGGCCGGCGGTCTTCGTCGCGATCGCCGCGGCAGGCTTCGCCTTCACCCTTCTCCAACGCCGCTCGTTCCTGCGCGACCGGCGAAACGGAGTCCCGTTGGTGCGGCGCCCCTGGCGCGGCGAGAATCTGGGTCCACCCGGGTAGAGGGTTGGCGCACGATGGCGCGCACGCCGATGCGGGCACTCCGCACGAAGACGGCAGGCGGGCGACTACACCCCGACGCATGTCGTTCGGTGCAGGGTGCCGCGCTTCAGTTTCGCGCCGGCGTCGAGACGTCGCTGAGCAGGCCGACGCCGAGGAGGGTCCCCACCACTCCCCCGAGCCCGTTCGCCATGAGATCGCGCGGATCGAGCACGCGATAGGGAATGAAGTGCTGCAGCGCCTCGATCGAGAAGGTCAGCGCGAGTGCCGCGAGAGCGGCCACCCAGAAGAAGCGCGCTCCGAAGAGCAGCACGAGCAGGGCGCCGAGCGGCACGAAGAGGCCGAGGTTGAGCAAGAACTCCCACCGCTGGCTGCTGATATCGACGGGGAGGCGCTCGAGCAGGTGCAGCACCCACCGGCTGGTGGAGCGCAGCGCGCTGCCCGATTGCGCACTCGACAGGGTGATCCAGCCGATGAGGGCGGTGTAGGCGACCGTCGCGATGATGAGGGCCGGGTGCTTGCTTGTTCTGGGGGTGGGCAGGGCAATCGGCTGGGTGTCCATCAGCTCACGCTACGGTGCGCTGCAACCCCGCCGAGTCGGCCGGGAGGATGACATCAGGCCTGCGCCCGCTCCAGCACCAGTTCGCGCACGCGCGCGGCGTCGGCCGTGCCCTGCATCGCCTTCATGACCGCGCCGATGACCGCGCCGGCGGCCTGCACCTTGCCGTCGCGGATCTTCTCGAGCACATCGGGCTGCGCAGCGAGCGCCTCGTCGATGGCCGCGATGAGCGCCGTGTCGTCGCTGACGACCTTGAGTCCGCGCGTCTCGACGACCTCGCTCGGGCTTCCCTCGCCGGCGACGACGCCTTCGAGCACCTGGCGCGCGAGCCGGTCGGTGAGCTCACCGGTCTCGACGAGCGCGACCAGCTCAGACACGTGGATGGGGCTGACGAGAGTCGAGGCGTCGACCCCGGCAGCGTTAGCCAGACGGGCGATCTCGCCGGTCCACCACTTGCGCGCCTGAGCCGGAGCGGCACCCGCCGCCACTGTCTCCTCCACCTCGACGAGCAGGCCGCTGTTGAGCACGTCCTGGAACTCGAGGTCGGTGAAGCCCCACGCCTCCTTGAGACGCTTGCGCCGGATGCTCGGGGCCTCGGGCAGGGCTGCGCGCAGCTCGGCGATCAGCTCCAGCGACGGCTCGACCGGCAGCAGGTCGGGCTCGGGGAAGTAGCGGTAGTCGTCGGCGTCGCTCTTGGGGCGGCCGGCGGAGGTGACGCCGGTGTCCTCGTGCCAGTGCCGCGTCTCCTGCGTGATGGTTCCGCCGGCGGCGAGAATGGCCGCCTGACGCTGGATCTCGTAGCGGATCGCGCGCTCGACCGAGCGCAGGCTGTTGACGTTCTTCGTCTCCGTACGGGTGCCGAGCGTGCCCGACCCCCGAGGCGACAGCGAGATGTTGGCGTCGCAGCGCAGGTTGCCCCGCTCCATCTTGGCCTCGCTGATTCCGAGGCTGACGACGATGTCGCGAATCGCGCTGACGTAGGCCTTGCCGACCTCGGGCGCATCCGCCTCGGTGCCGCTGATCATCTTCGTGACGATCTCGACCAGGGGCACACCAGCGCGGTTGTAGTCGACGAGCGAGTACTCGGCACCCTGGATGCGGCCGGTGGCGCCACCGATGTGGGTGAGCTTGCCGGCGTCCTCCTCCATGTGGGCGCGCTCGATGTCGACCGTGATGACGCGACCGCTGGCGAGCTCGATCTCGACCGTGCCATCGAATGCGATCGGCTCGTCGTACTGGCTGATCTGGTAGTTCTTCGCGAGGTCCGGGTAGAAGTAGTTCTTGCGGGCGAATCGGCTCGACGGCGCGATCTCGCAGCCGAGGGCGAGACCGAGGCTGATCGAGTACTTGATGGCCTGCTCGTTGACGACCGGCAGGCTGCCCGGCAGGCCGAGGTCGACCGGCGTGATGTAGGTGTTCGGCTCGGCGTGCACGTTGCCGAGGGCCGCGGGGTTGGGCGCGTCGCTGAACATCTTCGTCTGCGTGTTCAGCTCGACGTGCACCTCAAAACCGAGCACCGGTTCGAAGAGTTCGAGGGCCTTGTCGTAATCCATCAGTTCAGCTTTAGCCACCCGACGATTCTAGTTTGCCGCGGCGGCATGGCTCGGCGGGCCCGGGCCGGGCCGCTACCCGGAGTGCTGCACGGCCAGGGGTCGCGTGATCGTGGGCACGCTCTCGCCTGCCTCCAGCTCTGTCGCAGTCTTCTCAGAGCGCACGAGCGCGATGCCGCCCAGGATCAGCACACCGCCGAGAAGCTGCAGCGGTGCCAGGTTCTCACCGAGCAGCAGCCAGGCGTAGAGCGCGCCGGCGACGACCTCGAGCAGGCCGGCGAAGCTGGCCACGCGCGAGCCGAGCATCTCGCTCGAGGTGATGCTGGCCGCGTAGGCGAAGGCGGTGGCGACGATGCCGACGATGAGCAGGGGCACCCACCACGGCGCGGGGCCCCCGAGGAAGGCCACGTCGTCGAAGGTCGCGGTGAAGGGCACGATACCGAGCACGCCGACGAGTCCGAGCGACATCCCGCCGCCGAGCAGGCCGAAGGATGCGAGAGCGATCGGCGGCAGGCCCTCACTCGGCTTGGCCGCGAGCACGAAGTAGATCGCGCAGCCGACCGTCGCCATGGCGCCGAAGAGCAGGCCGAGCGGATCGAAGGACCCGGCGCCTCCCGGCGAGACGACGAGCACGAGGCCGGCGACGGCCACGACCGACCCGGCGATGACGACCGCGCGGGGAATGCGACGGGTGCGCACCGAGACGAAGACCACGAGCAACACCGGCGCCATGTACTCGAGCAGGATGGCGGTGCTCACCGGCACGCGCTGCACCGCGGCGAAGTACACGAGCTGCGTTCCGGCGACGCCGACGAGGGCCATGAGCACGATGCGCCAGCGCGCGCGGCGCACCGCGCTCCACTTGCCGCGCACCAGAACGAGGGCAACCGGAAGCAGGATGACGCCGCCGACGAGGGCGCGAACGGTCACCGCGGCTGCGGGGCTCCACCCCGCCTCGAGCAGCGGCTTGATGAGGGCTCCCGACGCACCGAAGGTGAAGGCCGCGAGAACGGCGATGACAAGTCCGAGCGAGCTGCGCTTCATGATGATCCTGTAATGGTCTAAATTGTTATTACTCCTGACACTACGACCCGCGAAAGTGACTAGTCAAATTGCATTTTGCCCCTGACACCGAGGACACGCTCAACTTCATGATCGACCTCGTCAACACGCTGCCGGGGGCATCGCGCAGCGGCACCGACGAGCTCGCCCAGCCGGCGCAGCTGACAACCGTTCTGACTCGGCACGGCTACTCTGGCCGCTTCGACCGCGACGCGAAAGAGCTCGCCGAAGTCGTCGAGGCCCGCGCCCTGCTGCGCCGCGTCTGGTCCCTCGCTGCCGACGACGCGGTGCCCCTGATCAACCAGATGTTCGCCGACGCGAACACCCTGCCCTACGTCACCCGGCACGACCAGTTCGGCTGGCACCTGCATGCCACCGAGAGCGACGCTCCCCTGGTCGAGCGCATCGTCGGGGAGGCCGCGATCGCCCTCGCCGACGTGATCCGATCGCAGGAGTGGTCCCGGTTGCGGGAGTGCGCTGCGGACGACTGCGATGGCGTGCTCGCCGACCTGTCGCGCAATGGATCCAAGCGGTTCTGCAGTGTGCGCTGCGGCAAC
>JAAFHU010000122.1 GCA_013297645.1 Actinomycetota bacterium | reverse complement strand
CGCCAAGAGCCAGTCGGCCGCATACGGCGGACTGCCGACGAGCGGGACCGTCTTCATCTCGGTGGCGGACCGCGACAAGCGGGCCATCATCCTGCCCGTTCTGCGGCTGCAGCAGCTCGGCTTCACGATCCTCGCGACCGAGGGAACGGCCGAGGTGCTCAACCGCAACGGCATCGAGGCGACGATCGTCGAGAAGTACTTCCAGGGCCAGGCGGCCGGCGAGACGGAGACGGTCGTCGACCTGATCAACGCCGGCAAGATCGACGTTGTCATCAACACCCCGAGCGGCCGCGCCGCCCGCGCCGACGGCTACGAGATCCGCACGGCCACCGTGGCGGCCGACAAGCCGCTGTTCACCACGATGGCGCAGGTCGGTGCCGCGGTCGCGTCGATCGAGTGGACGCAGAACGGCTTCGACGTGCGCAGTCTGCAGGACTACGCAATCGACCGCGCTCAGCGTCTGGCAGCATCGGCGTGACCTTCGGCGAGCGCCTGCAGGCCGCGTTCGACACCGGGGGACAGCTCTGCGTCGGCATCGACCCGCACGCCTTCCTGCTGAAGGAGTGGAACCTGGCGGATGACGCTGCCGGCCTCCGCGAGTTCGGCCTGCGCGTCGTCGACGCCGCCTCCACCCGGGCCGCCATCGTCAAGCCGCAGGTGGCGTTCTTCGAGCGGCACGGCTCCGCCGGCTTCGCCGCCCTCGAGGAGGTGCTGGGCGCCGCGCGCGCCGCAGGGCTGCTCGTCATCGCCGATGCGAAGCGCGGCGATATCGGCTCCACCTTCGACGGCTACGCCCAAGCCTGGCTCACCCCGGGCTCCCCGCTCGAGGCTGATGCGCTCACCGTGAGCCCCTACCTCGGCATCGGCTCGGTCGCCGGGCCGCGCGATTACGCCGCCGCCCGGGGCAAGGGACTCTTCGTGCTCTCCGCCACGTCCAACCCCGAGGCGCGCGGGCTGCAAACTTCCCGCACGGAGTCGGGAGGCACCGTTGCCGCGGGTATCGTCGACGAGGTGAAGCGCTGGAACGAGAACGACACTGGGCTCGGGTCGACAGGCCTCGTGCTCGGCGCGACTGTTGACCTCGCCGACTTCGGCATCAGCGATCTAGCGAACACCCCGGTGCTCGCCCCCGGCTTCGGCCACCAGGGCGCGCAGGTCAGCGCACTCCGGTCCCTGTACGGCCCCGCTGCGGGCAACGTTATCGTGAGCTCGTCGCGCAGCATCCTCGCCGCGGGTCCCGAGGGCGTGGCCACCGCGATCTCGCAGCAGGCTCGCGAGGTCGCCGAGGCTCTCGCCTCATGAGTCCCCGTCCGGATCCGCCCCAGGTCGACCGCGTTGCCGCAGGCAAGGCGGCTGTGGCCGCACGTCAGGCACGGGCCGCGGTCAAGGCCGCGGTGGCGAGCCGCAGCCGCACGGCGCTCGATGCCGCAGAGACGGGCTGGAGCGATGCGCACTCCGCCGAAGCGGGAATGCGGATCCGCGAACTGCTGACCAGCATCCCCGGGCTCGGTCCTACCCGGGTCGCACGCGCTCTGGCGGAGCTCGGCATCTCTGACAAGAAGCGCGTTGGCGGCCTCGGTAGCAGGCAGCGCGTGGCGCTGCGGGACTACCTGCTCCGTCGGGAGGGTGTAGTTCCCGCGCGGCTGGTCGTGCTCGCGGGGCCGACCGCAGTCGGCAAGGGCGCGGTCTCGGGCTACATCCGTGAGAACTATCCCGATGTGCACTTCAGCGTCTCGGCCACCACCCGCCCGGCTCGCCCGGGCGAGGAGCACGGCGTGCACTACTACTTCGTCAGCGATGACGAGTTCGACCGCATGATCGCCGCTGATGAGCTGCTCGAGTGGGCGATCGTCCACAACTCCTACCGCTACGGCACCCCGCGCCCGCCGATCGACGCGGCCCTAGCCGCCGGACGCAGCGTTCTCCTCGAGATCGACCTGCAGGGCGCGCGCTCGGTGCGAGAGGTCATGCCGGAGGCGCGGCTGATCTTCCTGCTGCCGCCGACCTGGGACGAGCTGGTGCGGCGTCTCATCGGCCGTGGCACCGAGACCCCCGCCGAGCAGCAGCGCCGCCTCGAGACTGCCCGCGTCGAGCTGGCCGCCCAAGACGAGTTCGACTACAAAGTGGTCAATAACGAGATTGCACAGGCAGCCCAGGAAGTCGTGAACCTCATGGCCGTTTCCGCGCCGTGACAGCGATTGCAGCGATAGCCAGCTAAAATGGTTCCAGCCCGTTGCGCATCCGCATCCGCCGGCACAATTTTCCCAATCTGAAGGAGCTTCACCATGGTCGATCGCCACAGTGGAATCATTGACCCGCCCATCGACGAGCTGCTCTCGAAGGTGGACTCCAAGTACCAGCTCGTGATCTTCGCGTCGAAGCGCGCCCGCCAGATCAACGACTACTACGCCGACCTGCACGAGGGATCGCTGTTCGACAACGTCGGACCGCTGGTCGACTCGACCGTCGACGACAAGCCTCTCTCGGTCGCGCTGCACGAGATCAACGAGGACAAGCTCGTTCTCAAGCGGCTGTCTGAGGACTAAGCACGAGCCGGTCATCGGGCCTGTCGAGATGAATATCGTTGTCGGTGTGACCGGCGGCATCGCCGCCTACAAAGCCGTCAACGTCATTCGGGGCCTGGTGCTTGCCGGGCACGATGTGCACGTGATCCCGACCGAGGCGGCTCTGCGCTTCGTCGGGCGACCGACTCTCGAGGCCATCAGCCGTAATCCGGTGCACTCCGACCTCTACGAGGGGGTCGCCGAGGTTCGCCATGTGGCTATCGGACAGGCCGCCGACCTCATCGTGATCGCTCCGGCGACCGCGAACACGCTCGCCAAGCTCGCGCACGGCCTTGCCGACGATCTGCTCACGAACTCAGTGCTCGCCTCGACCGCGCCCGTGGTGGTCGCGCCGGCCATGCACACCGAGATGTGGCAGAACCCCGCGACCGTCGCCAATATCGCGCTGCTCCGCGAACGCGGCATCACGATCGTCGGGCCCGCCGTCGGCCAGCTCACCGGCTCCGACAGCGGCCCGGGTCGCATGTCCGAGCCCGACGACATCGTTGCTGCGGCCCTTGCGGTCGTCGGCCCGCGCGACCTCGCTGGCAAGCGCATCCTCGTCACCGCGGGGGGAACGAGAGAAGCACTGGATCCCGTTCGCTTCATCGGCAACCGATCGAGCGGCCGACAAGGCGTCGCCATCGCGCTGGCCGCCGCCGCGCGCGGAGCCGATGTGACCCTCATCGCGGCGAACCTCGAGGTGCAGGCTCCGGCATCGCTCGCGGTGCAGCACGTCTCGTCGACCCTCGAGTTGGAGGCCGCGGCCAGGGCGGCGGCGGCGAACGCAGATGTCGTCATCATGGCTGCGGCCATCGCCGACTACCGGCCCGAGACCGTCGCCGACGAGAAGATAAAGAAGGAGAAGCAGGGCGACACCCTGCAGCTCACCCTGGTCAAGAACCCCGACATCCTGCATGGACTCGCGCACAGTCGCCCCGCCGGGCAGGTCGTTATCGGCTTCGCTGCCGAGACCGAGCCGGACCGAGACGCGCTGCTCGCCATCGGCGCGGCCAAGGCCGCGCGCAAGGGCGTCGACTTTCTCGTCGTCAACAGGGTCGGCTGGAGCGAGGGTTTCGGGGCAGTGGGCAACGCGGTCATGGTGCTGTCTGGTGCCGGCGATATAGTGAGCGAATCCGCCGGGAGCAAGGCGGTCGTGGCCGACGCCATCCTTGATCTCCTGGCCTGACATTCACTGATCCCGAGAGAATCCCCATGAGTTCCCAGCTGCGCCTGTTCACATCGGAGTCCGTCACCGAGGGCCACCCCGACAAGATCTGCGACCAGATCAGCGACTCCATCCTCGACGCACTTCTCACCGTCGATCCCAAGGCCCGCGTGGCTGTCGAGACACTCGTGACCACCGGCCTCGTGCATGTCGCCGGCGAGGTGACGACCACCGGCTACGTCGACATCCCGACAATCGTGCGCAATCGCATCACCGACATCGGCTATGACTCGAGCGACGTCTGGTTCGACGGGCGCTCCTGCGGCGTGACCATCTCGATCGGCGGCCAGTCGCCTGACATCGCCGTGGGCGTCGACTCGTCGATCGAAGAGCGCAGCGGTGCTAGCGAAGACGCCGCCGACCAGCAGGGCGCCGGCGACCAGGGCATCATGTTCGGCTACGCCACGACCGAGACTCCCGAGTTCATGCCGCTGCCCATCTGGCTGGCCCACCGCATGGCCGAGAAGCTCGCCGATGTGCGCAAGAGCGGCGTCGTCGACTATCTGCGCCCCGACGGCAAGACGCAGGTGACTATCGGATACGACGGCGTCGTGCCGAAATCGGTTGACACCGTGGTCGTATCGACCCAGCACTCGCCCAAGGTCTCGACCGCCGAACTGCAGGCCTCGATCAAGTCGCTGGTCATCGACCCGGTGCTCGCCCTCGTGGACCTCGACGTCTCAGAGCTCAAGGTTTTGGTCAACCCGACCGGTGTCTTCCACATCGGCGGCCCTCAGGGCGACGCCGGTCTCACCGGCCGCAAGATCATCGTCGACACCTACGGTGGCGCGGCGCGCCACGGCGGCGGGGCATTCAGCGGGAAGGACCCGTCGAAGGTGGACCGCTCTGCGGCCTACGCCATGCGGTGGGTGGCGAAGAACGCGGTTGCCGCCGGCCTGGCCGATCGCCTCGAGGTGCAGGTCGCCTATGCGATCGGCAAGGCGCACCCGGTGGGCCTCTATGTCGAGACCTTCGGAACCGGCCATGTCTCTGACGATGTGATCATCACCGCCATCACCGACACCTTCGACCTGCGCCCGGGGGCGATTATTCGCGACCTCGACCTATTGCGGCCGATTTATGCGCAGACGGCGACCTACGGCCACTTCGGCCGCGAGCTTCCCGATTTCACCTGGGAGAAGCTCGACCGGGTCGACGAGCTTCGCGCGGCCGCAGGGCTGTAGCAGTGCCGGCACTCGTCGCCCGGGTGCTGATCGACTCGCCCCTGCCGCAGCTCGACCGGCTCTTCGACTACGGAATCCCCGCGTCGATGGCCGAGACTGCGCTGCCGGGGGTGCGTGTGCGTGTTCCGCTCCGCTCTGCCGGTCGCATCGCCGACGGCATCATCGTCGAGCTCGCCCCACCCGGCGACTACACCGGTGCACTCAGCGAGCTCGACGAAGTCGTGTCGCCCATCCCCGTGCTGACGACCGAGGTGTGGACGCTCGCGCGCCGTGCCTCCGAGCGGGCGGCGGGCACCGCGAGCGACATTGTGCGGCTCGCGGTGCCGAACCGCCAAGTGCGGGTCGAGAAGGCCTACCTGGCGGCGGGGGACCGCGCACTGATCCCGGACCTGCCCCGAGCAGCCCCCATAGCGGGCTACCTCGACGGCGCGCTCGAGGGCGCGATCGCGAGTGGAGGCCGGCTGGCCGTCGATGCGCTGCCGGGTGTCGTCGATGTGGGCAACGAGAGCTGGGTGGGGCGGTGGGCCGTCACGATGGCGGCGGCAGCGGCATCCAGTCTCTCGGCGGGCAAGTCGGCAATCCTGGCGGTGCCGGACTACCGCGACCAGCAGCAGCTCGAAGCCGCCCTCGCCGCGGTGCTGCCGCCCGAGCTCGTCGTTCACCTCGACGCACGCCAGTCGAACCCCGACCGCTACCGCGGCTTTCTCCGCTGCCTCAGCAGCGGGCCGCTCGCCATCGTCGGCAACCGGTCCGTGGTCTACGCACCGGCCGACAACCTCGGCCTCATCGCTGTCTTCGACGATGGCGACCCCTTGCACAGTGAACCGCTCTCGCCCTACGTTCACACCCGGGACGCTGCCCTACTGCGGCAGGAGCAGCAGGGTGCTGCGCTCATCTTCCTCGGCCACGCGCGCAGCACCGAGGTCGAGCGGCTCGTCGAGATCGGATGGTTGGGAACCCTGTCGCCCACCCCCGCGGTGCTGCCCAAAGTGATTCCGACCGCCCAGCAGCAGTCGAGCGACCGCCTGGCCGCGCAGGCACGCATTCCCTCGAGCGCGTGGAGGGAGGCGAGGGCGGCTCTCGAGCACGGCCCCGTTCTCGTGCAGGTCGCCCGCCCCGGCTATGCGCCACGCCTCGCCTGCGCCGATTGCCGGCAGAGCGCGCGCTGCCAGGTCTGTGAGGGACCGCTGGGCCAGAAGACCTCGCGGTCGGTGCCCGCCTGCGCCTGGTGCGGCGCCCTCGCCGTGCGCTGGAAATGCTCCAACTGCGAGGGGGAGAAACTGCGGGTCATCGGCTCGGGTGCCACCCGCACCGCAGAAGACCTCGGCCGCGCCTTTCCCGGGGTGCGAGTGATCATCGCGGATGGGGAGCGGCAGATTATGCACGTTGGCCCCGAGCCGGCGCTCGTCATCGCCACCCGTGGCGCCGAGCCCATTGCCGACGGCGGCTACCGCGCCGTGCTGCTGCTCGACGGCGAGTCGCTGGTGGCCCGTGAGAGCCTGCGTGTCGGTGAAGACTGTCTGCGCACCTGGTCGAACGCTGCCGCCCTCGCCGCCCACCGTGCACCCATCATGCTCGTCGGCGTCGGGGGAGCCCTGGCCTCAGCCCTCGCCACCTGGCGGCAGGCCGACTATGCGCGCAGCGAGCTCGCCGATCGCCGCCAGTTGCGCTTCCCGCCCGCGGTGCGCGTCGCGACCGTCACCGGCTCGCTCGAGGCGGTAGCGCATGCTGTGGCCGCCGTGCCGGGGGAGCCCAGCGACCTGCTCGGCCCGGTCGACCTCGGCGATGGACTCGTGCGCACCATCGTGCGCTTCGACTACGCGAGCGGTGCCGATGTCGCGTCCGCGCTGCGCGCCGAACTCGTGCGCAACGCCACGGGCCGCCGGAGGCCGCCGAAGGCGCAGGACCGAACGCCACGGCCGACGCTGCGCGTGCGGTTCGACGACAGTGAGCCGTTCCTCGATTCTTGAGAGAATGGGGCGTGCCATCCCTTCGCCTCGTCTTCGCCGGTAGTCCTGCGGCCGCCGTCCCCAGTCTCGAGGCACTCATCGCCAGCCAGCACGAGGTCGTCGCCGTCATCACCCGCGAAGACTCGCCGCAAGGCCGTCGCGGAGTACTGACGCCGACCCCTGTCGCCGGCGCAGCGGGTGAGATCGAGCTGATCAAGGCCAACCGCCTGGCCGGTGCCGCGACAGAGCGCGTCGCGTCACTGACTCCCGACCTCGGCGTCATCGTCGCCTACGGGGGGCTCGTGCGC
>JAAFHU010000121.1 GCA_013297645.1 Actinomycetota bacterium | reverse complement strand
CGTGCGCTTCTGCGAGGAGAACGGCCTCGAGCTCGACGGCCCGACCGACGAGCAGTACCTGGCGATCTCCCCGCACCTCACGGCATCTGTGAGAGAGGTGCTGACCGTCGAGGGCTCCCTCGCGAGTCGCAGTGCGGTCGGGGGCACCGCGCCTGCGCAGGTCGCGCTGCAGCTCGAGGCGCTGGCGGCTCGCGTCGCCGCACTGGCCCTCTAGGCTTGACCCCGTGTCCAAGGTTCTTAGCTCCCTTCCCGTCGGCGAGAAAGTCGGCATAGCGTTCTCGGGAGGGCTCGACACCTCCTGCGCCGTCGCGTGGATGCGCGAGAAGGGTGCGATTCCCTACACCTACACCGCCGACATCGGCCAGTACGACGAGCCCGAGATCGACACCGTGCCGGCCCGCGCCCTGCAGTACGGGGCCGAGGGCTCCCGGCTGGTCGACGCGAAGTCGGCGCTCGTCGAAGAGGGCCTGGTCGCGCTGCAGTGCGGCGCCTTCCACATCCGCTCGGGTGGCAAGACCTACTTCAACACGACGCCGCTCGGACGCGTGGTGACGGGCACGATGCTGGTGCGCGCCATGAAGGAAGACGGCGTCGACATCTGGGGCGACGGGTCCACCTACAAGGGCAACGACATCGAGCGCTTCTACCGCTACGGCCTCATGGCCAACCCCCGCCTGCGCGTCTACAAGCCGTGGCTCGACAGCGAGTTCGTCACCGAGCTCGGCGGTCGCACCGAGATGAGCGAGTGGCTCGTCGCGCGTGGCTTCCCGTACCGTGACTCCACCGAGAAGGCGTATTCGACCGACGCCAACATCTGGGGTGCGACCCACGAGGCCAAGGACCTCGAGCAGCTCTCGACCGGCCTCGACATCGTCGACCCGATCATGGGCGTCGCCGCCTGGCGCGAGGATGTGCACGTCGAGACCGAGGAAGTCTCGGTGCGCTTCGAGGCCGGTCGCCCGGTCGCCCTCAACGGCGTCGAGTTCAGCGACGCGGTTGCGCTCGTCATCGAGGCCAACACCATCGGCGGCCGCCACGGCCTCGGTGCGAGCGACCAGATCGAGAACCGCATCATCGAGGCGAAGAGCCGCGGCATCTACGAGGCGCCCGGCATGGCCCTGCTGCATATCGCCTACGAGCGACTGCTCAACGCGATCCACAACGAGGACACCGTCGCCAACTACCACAACGAGGGCCGCCGCCTCGGGCGCCTGATGTACGAGGGCCGCTGGCTCGACCCGCAGTCGCTCATGCTGCGCGAGTCGCTGCAGCGCTGGGTCGGCTCGGCCGTCACGGGCGAGGTCACCCTGCGCCTGCGCCGGGGAGACGACTACACGATCCTCAATACGTCGGGCCCGGCGCTGAGCTACAGCCCCGACAAGCTCTCGATGGAGCGCACCGGCGACCCGGTCTTCGGCCCCGCCGACCGCATCGGTCAGCTGACCATGCGCAACCTCGACATCGCCGAGTCCCGCTCGCGCCTCGAGCAGTACGCCGCGGCCGGCCTTATCGGCGGCCCGACGGGCGAGCTCATCGGCCGCCTCGAGGTGGGCGCCGCCGCGCAGATCACCGGGGGAGACGACTCCGCCGCCGACACGAGCGACATCGACGCCGCCTCCGAGGGCGCTGCCTTCGACGCCGGCACCGATTAGGAGCCCCATGAAGAAGCCCACCATCTCTGTCGAGCGCCGCGTGAAGCCGATCGCGCCCGAGCCGCGCTACAGGTGGCTGCTGCCCCTGCTGGTGGGTATCGCGGTCGCGACGCTCGTGGTGATCATCGTGTACTCGCTCGCGACCGGGGTTTTCTTCGGCTAGTGGCCTTCGACCGGGGCTTGTTCGAGGCGCCCGCGACCGAGGTCGCGCCGCTTCTCCTCGGCGGCCTGCTTGAGGTCGACGGAGTTCTGCTTCGCATCACCGAGGTCGAGGCCTATCTCGGAATCGGGCAAGACCCCGGATCCCACGCCTATCGCCGCCAGGGCCCCAAGAACTCGACGATGTTCGGCCCGCCCGGCCACCTGTACACCTACTTCACCTACGGAATGCACGTCTGCAGCAACGTCGTCTGCTCGCCCCAGGGCCAGGCATCCGCCGTTCTGCTGCGCGCCGGCGAGATCGTCGACGGCATTGAAATAGCGAGGATGCGCCGGGCCACCTCCCGAACGGATGCCGACCTCGCGCGCGGCCCCGCCCGCTTGACCGTCGCGATGGGGATCGGGCTCGCCGATGACGGAGCAGACCTGTCGTCATCGCGAGTGCGCCTCACGCTGCCGGTGGCGGCATCCGCGTTCGAAACCAGCCAGCGCACAGGGGTCAGCGGTCCCGGCGGGGCACCCGAGTTCGCGTGGCGGTTCTTCCTCCCCGGCGAACCGAGCGTCTCGCCCTACAAGGCGTGGGTGCCGAAGAAGCGCTAGTCGTGTGCTGGGCGAACGACGCTAAAGCAGGAGATTCTGTCGACACGCCGTGCTGTGGCGAATCCAACGCGGCGTGTCGACAGAATCTCCTCGTTTAGTGTCGCCGACCTCGAGGAGCCAGCCCTCGGTGAACCTCCGCTACGGTTTAACCCGTGCCCGAATCCGAGTCCCTCCAGTCCCAGTCCAACGACGCGACCTTCGACGACGTCTGGGACGAGCTGCAGTACCGCGGCCTGATTCACGTCTCGACGAACGAGGCCGAGCTGAAAGAGCTGCTCGCGGGCCCGCCGATCACCTACTACTGCGGGTTCGACCCGACCGCCCCGAGCCTGCACCTCGGCAACCTCGTGCAACTGCTCACCATGCGCCGGCTGCAGCTCGCCGGGCACAAGCCCCTCGGCCTCGTCGGGGGCTCCACCGGTCTCATCGGCGACCCGCGCCCGACGGCCGAGCGAACGCTCACCGAGCGCGACACCGTCGCCGAGTGGGTGGGCTACCTGCAGGCCCAAGTGAGCAAGTTCCTCAGTTCCGAGGGCGACAACGCAATGCGGCTCGTCAACAACCTCGATTGGACGGCGCCGCTGAGCGCCATCGACTTCCTCCGCGACGTCGGCAAGTACTTCCGCGTCGGCACGATGCTCAAGAAGGACGCCGTCAGCGCCCGACTCAACAGCGACGCGGGCATCAGCTTCACCGAGTTCAGCTACCAGATATTGCAGGGCATGGACTTCCTCGAGCTCTACCGCAGCTACGGATGCGTGCTGCAGACGGGCGGCAGCGACCAGTGGGGCAACCTCACTAGTGGAACCGACCTCATCCACAAGGCCGAGGGGGCGAGCGCCCACGCGATCGGAACGCCGCTCATCACCAATAGCGACGGCACCAAGTTCGGTAAGAGCGAGGGCAACGCGATCTGGCTCGACCCGGCCCTCACGAGTCCGTACGCGCTGTACCAGTTCTGGCTCAACACCGACGACGCGGATGTCATCGCCCGCCTCAAGGTGTTCACCTTCCTCACCCGCGCCGAGATCGAGGCCCTCGCCGAGGCGGTGGCCACCGAGCCCTTCAAGCGCGAGGCGCAGCGCCGGCTCGCCGTGGAGGTCACGACCCTCGTGCACGGCGCCGCCGCGACCGAGGCGGCCATCGCCGCATCCGCCGCGATTTTCGGCAATGGCGATCTCGGCGCGCTCGACGCGACAACCCTCGAGTCGGCGCTGCGTGAGCTGCCCAACACGACTACTACCGCGAGCACGACTGTCGCGCAGGTGCTCGTCGACACCGGCCTCAGCCCGAGCCTCAGCGCCGCGCGGCGCTCGATCGGCGAAGGCGGCGTCTACGTCAACAACGAGAAGGTCGTGGATGAGGCGGCCGAGATCGGCCCCTCTGCGCTGCCCTCGGGCATGGCCGTGCTGCGCCGCGGCAAGAAGACGCTCGCCGGCGTCTTCGTGGAGTGACACGCCCGTTCCACGTCGTAACACTTTCGAGACGCAGGTTCGGTACGCTCTATCCCGATAGGCGAGGGAGTTTCGCCTCCTCAAGGAGACCACAGCCATGACGCTTCCCCCCGGCGACGACATCAACCGTCCGTCATCCTTCGATTTCGGCCTGAGCGGTCCGACAACCACCGCTGCGGATGACGCGCCCCTGACGAGGCGCAGTGCCCGCCTTGCCGCGGTCGACTCCCGATCTCTGGCGGTGCCGCTCGTCATCGCGCTCATCGTGGTGGCGGTGCTCGGGGGAGCGGCTTTCGCCGGCTGGTACCTGGTCAAGACATCCGAGGACGAAGTCAAAGCGGATAGCGCCGCATTCTGCGCGGCCCTCGCCGAGAACCCGGGTGCGCTGGCGCAGCCTGGCTTCGGCTGGCCGACCGACGGCGCCGACCTGACAACGACTCTCGACCTGATGAAGGACTACCGCAAGCACTGGCGCGCGATCGCCAAGGCTGCGCCCCCCACTATCAAGCCCGACGTCAAGGCCGTCGCCGCGGCAGCGGGTGTGATCATCGAGGGCATCGAGACCTCAAAGACGATCGATCGACCCACGACTTTGGCCAAGATGGACGCCGTGACGTCGAAGACGGCTATCCCCGCGTGGTCGGCGAAGTACTGCGAGTAGGAATTACACCCCTGTAATTCCGGGCTTCTGAGCCGCGACACGCCCGGGATGTGCTCAAGTTTGCCGAGCACCTATCCGGCCCGTAAAGTAATCACTTGTCACCCCAAAGGTGCGGAAAGCCGAAGAGCTTCCCGGCCTCAAGAGGGACCACATCCTAGCAACCAGAGCAGAAATTCTCTTATGAGATTCTGTCTCCGCAACTTAGGATAAAACCCACCTCGCGAAGCGAGTCAGAGCGTGTGGTTAGCAGCTTTCGAGCCGCAGCCGCCGATTTGACAAGGAACGCACAGGTGGTAAGTTAGACAAGTTGCCCGGCGCGAAAGCGAAGGCAACAACATCTAACTAGGAAGGCCCCGGGTAGAAGCCGCAAGGTGAAAACCGGGAGCGCCCGATCCTTGAGAACTCAACAGCGTGCACAATGTCAAATGCCAAAAACCCGTGCCTACTTCGGTAGGTTCGGATTCCTTTGGAAATAGATATAAACAAAACAAAGCAAGTCAGTATTGATTTGTTCTTGTCAGTTTCAAACTTGTCGCTCACCGTCATCCCATTCCGGGTGACACGAGCGGCGCATAAACATTTATGGAGAGTTTGATCCTGGCTCAGGATGAACGCTGGCGGCGTGCTTAACACATGCAAGTCGAACGGTGAAGCAGGAGCTTGCTCTTGTGGATCAGTGGCGAACGGGTGAGTAACACGTGAGTAACCTGCCCCAGACTCTGGGATAAGCACTGGAAACGGTGTCTAATACCGGATACGAGCTTCAACCGCATGGTTAGGAGCTGGAAAGAATTTCGGTCTGGGATGGACTCGCGGCCTATCAGCTAGTTGGTGAGGTAACGGCCCACCAAGGCGACGACGGGTAGCCGGCCTGAGAGGGTGACCGGCCACACTGGGACTGAGACACGGCCCAGACTCCTACGGGAGGCAGCAGTGGGGAATATTGCACAATGGGCGCAAGCCTGATGCAGCAACGCCGCGTGAGGGACGACGGCCTTCGGGTTGTAAACCTCTTTTAGCAGGGAAGAAGCGAAAGTGACGGTACCTGCAGAAAAAGCACCGGCTAACTACGTGCCAGCAGCCGCGGTAATACGTAGGGTGCAAGCGTTGTCCGGAATTATTGGGCGTAAAGAGCTCGTAGGCGGTTTGTCACGTCTGCTGTGAAAACTGGAGGCTCAACCTCCAGCCTGCAGTGGGTACGGGCAGACTAGAGTGCGGTAGGGGAGATTGGAATTCCTGGTGTAGCGGTGGAATGCGCAGATATCAGGAGGAACACCGATGGCGAAGGCAGATCTCTGGGCCGTAACTGACGCTGAGGAGCGAAAGCATGGGGAGCGAACAGGATTAGATACCCTGGTAGTCCATGCCGTAAACGTTGGGAACTAGATGTAGGGACCATTCCACGGTTTCTGTGTCGCAGCTAACGCATTAAGTTCCCCGCCTGGGGAGTACGGCCGCAAGGCTAAAACTCAAAGGAATTGACGGGGGCCCGCACAAGCGGCGGAGCATGCGGATTAATTCGATGCAACGCGAAGAACCTTACCAAGGCTTGACATATACCGGAAAAGTTCAGAAATGTTCTCCTCGCAAGACCGGTATACAGGTGGTGCATGGTTGTCGTCAGCTCGTGTCGTGAGATGTTGGGTTAAGTCCCGCAACGAGCGCAACCCTCGTTCTATGTTGCCAGCACGTAATGGTGGGAACTCATAGGAGACTGCCGGGGTCAACTCGGAGGAAGGTGGGGATGACGTCAAATCATCATGCCCCTTATGTCTTGGGCTTCACGCATGCTACAATGGCCGATACAAAGGGCTGCAATACCGCAAGGTGGAGCGAATCCCAAAAAGTCGGTCTCAGTTCGGATTGAGGTCTGCAACTCGACCTCATGAAGTCGGAGTCGCTAGTAATCGCAGATCAGCAACGCTGCGGTGAATACGTTCCCGGGCCTTGTACACACCGCCCGTCAAGTCATGAAAGTCGGTAACACCCGAAGCCAGTGGCCCAACCGCAAGGAGGGAGCTGTCGAAGGTGGGATCGGTGATTAGGACTAAGTCGTAACAAGGTAGCCGTACCGGAAGGTGCGGCTGGATCACCTCCTTTCTAAGGAGCACGTGCTACTCGGATCTGTATACAGTCCGACTAAAAGTAGCCAGCTGTACTGACCTGTTCGGGTCAGACAGCGCTCATGGGTGGAACATTGACATTGTGACCAGGAATCGAACCTGGCTCCCAGTACGTTGACTTCGGTCAATTGGAAAGGAGCCGGCGCCGAGACCTGGTCTTCTGCACGCTGTTGGGTCCTGAGGGACCGGGACGAGTTCTTCGGAGCTCGCTTTGGACCTCTGGACTTCGACGAGACAAGCACTTTGGTGACTGGCTCGAGGAGTACCGCCCGTATTTTGAGAACTACACAGTGGACGCGAGCATCTTAGAAACAGAGTTTCGACTCTGTTTCACATAAAGTGACCCAACTTTGTTGGGCCACTGGTCAATCTGTTCGGCTTCGGCCGGACACGATCGATTCATACTCATGTGAGATCAATTTTCTAAGAGCAAACGGTGGATGCCTTGGCATCTGGAGCCGAAGAAGGACGTATAAATCTGCGATAAGCCTCGGGGAGCTGATAATAGAGCTTTGATCCGAGGATTTCCGAATGGGGAAACCCCGCTGGGCGGCTTGCCGACCCAGTGACTCCCGCCTGAATATATAGGGCGGGTAGAGGGAACGTGGGGAAGTGAAACATCTCAGTACCCAC
>JAAFHU010000120.1 GCA_013297645.1 Actinomycetota bacterium | reverse complement strand
CTCCGGCTACCGCGGCGCCATCGCCGCCCGCGCCGCAGGCATTAGCTACCGCCAGTTGGACTACTGGGCCCGCACGCAGCTCGTCGAGCCGACGGTGCGCGGCGCCGCGGGCTCGGGATCGCAGCGCCTCTACGGCTTCCGCGACATCCTCGTTCTCAAGCTGGTCAAGCGCCTGCTCGACACCGGCATCTCGCTGCAGCAGATTCGTGTGGCCGTGAACCAGTTGCGCGAGTCGGGTATCAACGACCTCGCCCAGACGACTCTCATGAGCGACGGTGCCAGTGTCTACCTCTGCACCTCGAACGACGAGGTCATCGACCTCGTCAGCCGCGGACAGGGCGTCTTCGGCATCGCCGTGGGCAAGGTGCTGCGCGAGGTCGAGAACTCGCTCGTCGAGCTCGACTCGATCGCCGGCGAAGACCCGCAAGACGAGCTCGCTGCCCGTCGCGCGGTCAAGGCCTCCTAGCCACCTGCGAGGATTGAGCTCGCCGAGATATCGACGCGCTCTGCAATCTCGCTGCTAGAACGGCTGTGTCGTGCCGGCGTACTCGCCGATACGCGCCGTGCGCATAACCCGGTCGAGTAGCTGGTCGAAGTTGTGCGCCATTTCCTGGGCGCTCTCGCCCGGCCAGACGTGCAGTGGCTTGGCCGCGCCCTGGGCCTGCTGCAGCGAGGTGCGCTCTGGCAGCTGGGGGCTGAGCACGAGCGGGCCGAACATGTCGCGCAGCTCTTTGATACGGAACTGGTGCTCAAGCGACTGCACTCGTGCGCGGTTCACGATGATGCCGAGGGGCTGGAGACGGGGGGAGAGGCCGCGGCGGATCTCTTCGATGGCGCGCAGGGCGCGGTCGGCCGCGGCGACGGAGAAGAGGCCCGGCTCGGTGACGACAGTGACGCGGTCGCTAGCGGCCCAGGCCGTGCGGGTCAGTGCGTTGAGAGAGGGCGCGCAGTCAATGAGCACAAGGTCGTAGTCGCGCTCGACATTGGCGAGGGCCTCCTCGAGCTTCCAGATGTCGCGGATGCTCGGGTGCGGGCCGTCGAAGTTGATGGCCGAGGGCGATCCGATGAGCACGTCGATCTTGCCGGGGCGGCCCTTGGTCCAGCCGCTCGGGGCGATCGCGGCGCGCACGATCTTCTCCTTCGGAGAGGCGAGCACATCGGCGACATTGAGGTACTTGCCGGGATCGATGTCCATGCCGGTAGACACGTCAGCCTGCGGGTCGAGGTCGACCACGAGGGTGCGAAGCCCCTTGGCGAAGGCGGCGGAGGCAAGCCCGAGCGTCACCGTGGTCTTTCCCACGCCCCCTTTAAGGGAGCTAACGCTCAGTACGTGCACGAGAGACCACGCTACCTTCATTAGTCTTGAGAGACCTAAACGTCTGCGGTGTGCCGGAAGGGTTACATGTTCTCGAAGATTCTCGTTGCCAACCGTGGCGAAATTGCCATCCGCGCATTTCGCGCCGCATATGAGTTGGGCGCCAAGACCGTCGCGGTCTTCCCGTACGAGGACCGCAACTCGATGCACCGCCAGAAAGCGGACGAGGCCTACCAGATCGGCGAGAAGGGCCACCCGGTACGCGCCTACCTCGACGTCGACGAGATCATTCGCGTCGCCAAGGAGTCGGGCGCCGACGCCATTTACCCCGGCTACGGCTTCCTGTCGGAGAACCCCGACCTCGCCGCCGCCGCCGAGGCGGCAGGCATCACCTTCATCGGCCCGCCCACTCGCGTGCTCGAGTCGGCGGGCAACAAGGTGACCGCCAAGGAGCAGGCGATCGCCGCGGGCGTGCCCGTGCTCAAGTCGACCCCGGCGTCGAAAGACATCGAGGAGCTTCTCGCCGGGGCCGCCGAGATCGGATTCCCCATCTTCGCCAAGGCGGTCGCCGGCGGTGGTGGCCGCGGAATGCGCCGTGTCGACTCGCAGGAGGAGCTGCGCCCCGCACTGGAAGAGGCCATGCGCGAGGCCGACAGCGCCTTCGGCGATCCCACCATGTTCCTCGAGCAGGCCGTCGTGCGCCCCCGCCACATCGAGGTGCAGATCCTCGCGGATGCAACCGGCGAGACCGTGCACCTCTTCGAGCGCGACTGCTCGGTGCAGCGCCGCCACCAGAAGGTCGTCGAGATTGCCCCGGCGCCCAACCTCGACGAGGGCGTCCGCCAGGCGATGTACCGCGACGCCATCGCCTTCGCGAAGTCGATCAACTACGTCAACGCCGGCACCGTGGAGTTCCTGCTCGACACTGCGGGCGAGCGCAAGGGTCAGCACGTCTTCATTGAGATGAACCCGCGCATCCAGGTCGAGCACACGGTCACCGAGGAGGTCACCGACGTCGACCTCGTGCAGTCCCAGATGCGTATCGCGGCAGGAGAGACCCTGCGCGACCTCGGCCTCGAGCAGGAGAACATCCACCTGCGCGGCGCCGCCCTGCAGTGCCGCATCACGACGGAGGACCCGGCGGCCGGCTTCCGTCCCGACACCGGCGTCATCACGACCTACCGCTCGCCGGGCGGCGCCGGTGTGCGCCTCGACGGCGGCACGATCAACACGGGTGCGCAGATCTCTCCGCACTTCGACTCGATGCTCGTCAAGATGATCGTGCGCGGGCGCGACTTCCCGGCGGCGGTGACGCGGGCCAAGCGCGCCCTCGCCGAGTTCCGCCTGCGCGGTGTCTCGTCCAACATCCCCTTCCTGCAGGCAGTGCTCGAAGACCCGGCCTTCATCGCCGGGGATGTCGCCACCGACTTCATCGAGACCCGGCCGTGGCTCGTCAACTCGCACCAGTCCAAGGACCGCGGCACCAAGATCCTCACCTGGCTCGCCGAGACGACCGTCAACCAGCCCAATGGCAGTGGCGCTGGCATCATCGACCCGGCCCTCAAGCTGCCGGTCGTCGACCTCGAGGTTCCGGCGCCCGACGGGTCGCGGCAGAAGCTGCTCGAGCTCGGTCCTGTGGGCTTCGCGAGCGCCCTGCGCGCCCAGACGGCCCTCGCGGTGACCGACACGACCTTCCGCGACGCCCACCAGTCGCTGCTCGCCACCCGGGTGCGAACCCGCGACCTCGTTGCGGTGCTGCCGCACGTCGCGCGCCTGACCCCCCAGCTGCTCAGCGTCGAGGCCTGGGGCGGGGCGACCTATGACGTCGCGCTGCGCTTCCTCGGCGAGGACCCGTGGGAGCGTCTCGCCGCCATGCGCGAGGCACTGCCCAACATCAACATCCAGATGCTGCTGCGCGGCCGCAACACGGTCGGCTACACGCCCTACCCGACCGAGGTGACGGACGCCTTCGTGCGCGAGGCGCAGGCCACCGGCGTCGACATCTTCCGCATCTTCGACGCCCTCAACGACGTCGAGCAGATGCGCCCGGCCATCGACGCGGTGCTCGCCACCGAGAAGGCCGTCGCCGAGGTCGCACTCTGCTACACCGGCGACCTGCTCAACCCCGACGAGAAGCTCTACACGCTCGACTACTACCTCGGGCTCGCCGACCAGATGGTGAAGGCGGGCGCCCACGTGCTCGCCATCAAGGACATGGCAGGCCTGCTGCGCGCCGAGGCGGCCGGACGCCTCGTCAGCGCCCTGCGGTCGAACTTCGACCTCCCCGTGCACGTGCACACCCACGACACCGCAGGCGGCCAGCTCGCGGCGCTCATGGCGGCTAGCGCCGCCGGTGCGGACGCAGTGGATGTCGCCAGCGCTCCCATGGCCGGCACCACCAGCCAGCCCTCGGCCTCCGCCCTCGTCGCCGCCCTCGCGCACACCGAGCGCGACACCGGGCTCTCGCTGCAGGCGGTCAGCGACCTCGAGCCCTACTGGGAGGCGGTGCGCCACGCGTACAAGCCCTTCGAGTCGGGCCTGCCCGGTCCGACGGGCCGGGTCTACAAGCACGAGATCCCGGGCGGCCAGCTGTCGAACCTGCGGCAGCAGGCGATCGCCCTCGGCCTCGCCGACCACTTCGAGAAGATCGAGGACCTGTATGCGGCGGCGAGCGAGATGCTCGGCCGCCCGCCGAAGGTGACCCCGTCATCCAAGGTCGTCGGCGACCTGGCACTCGCGCTGGCCGCCGTCGACGCCGACCCCGCCGACTTCGAGGCGAATCCGGAGAAGTACGACATTCCCGACTCGGTCGTCGGCTTCATGGCCGGCGAACTCGGCGAACTGCCGGGTGGGTGGCCGGAGCCCTTCCGCAGCAAGGTGCTCGCGGGGCGCACGGTGAAGATCGGCGTCGAGCCGATCACCGCGGACGACCAGGCGGCGCTCGACGGCACCCCGGAGGAGCGCCGCAGCGCGCTCAACCGCCTGCTCTTCGCCGGGCCCACGAAGACCTTCGCCCAGTGGCGTGACGCCTACGGCGACATATCGGTGATCGAGACGGTGCCCTACCTCTACGGCCTGCGCCAGGGGGTCGAGCACGTCGTCGACGTCAGCAAGGGCGTGCAGCTCTACATCGGCCTCGAGGCGATCGGCGAGCCCGACGACAAGGGAATCCGCACGGTCATGACCACGCTCAACGGCCAGCTGCGCCCGGTCTTCGTGCGCGACCTCGCCATCACGGTCGACAGCAAGTCGGCAGAGAAAGCTGACGCTTCCAAGCCGGGCAGCATTGCGGCGCCGTTCAGCGGTGTCGTCACGCTGCAGGTCGAGGAGGGAGCAACGGTTAGCGCTGGCCAGAGCGTCGCGTCGATCGAGGCCATGAAAATGGAGGCCGCGATCACCACGCCGGTGGCCGGAAAGGTCAAGCGGCTCGCCATCCCCAAGACACAGCAGGTGGATGCCGGCGACCTCCTCGTCGAGGTCGAGCCGGCCTAGCGGCTGTCAAGCCGCCAGTCGCCCAGCTTCACCTCGACTAAACTGGAGTGTCCAGTGCACGAAAGGGGGCGACCGGTAGTGGCTACAACACGGCGCAGCAAAGGCACGGCAGCATCACCGCTGCTCGAGAACGCGGTACTCGCCGACGACGGCGACCTCGCGGGTAAGCTGCCGGAGAGCCTGAGCATCGACGTCAAGCTCCCGGCCCAGGTGCGGCGCAAGCCCGCCCATGAGGCAGCGGTCGCGATCGAGACGTCCACCGTCGACCCCGGCATCGTCGACACGGTCGCGCTCGGCACTACGTCGATCGAGGTCATCCACACCGGTCCGGTGCCTATCGACGAGGAGGCGCCGGTCATCGGCGCACCCGAGACCGCCGAGGCCTTGACCGCTGAGAGGCTCATCACCGGCCGCCGCGCGAGGAAGGCCGCACCCGAGGGCCGCTGGCCCGCATTCGTGTACGCCGTCTCGCTGCACCTCGTCAACCTCGGCGACTCGCGGGCAGTGCGTGAGCGCAAGGAGCTCGACGCCCGTATTGCGAAGAAGTTCGAGGGCGGCACCCGCTTCGTGCCGATCCTCACGCGCAAGGGTGGCGTCGGCAAGACCACGATCACCGCCATTCTCGGCATGGCGATGGCGGAGGTCCGCGAAGACCAGATCATCGCCGTGGATGCCAACCCTGATCGCGGAACGCTTTCGGAGCGCGTCAACAAGCAGACCCGCGCCACCGTGCGCGACGCTGTGACCAAGGCCGCGGCGATCACCAGCTTCAACGACTTCACCGAGCTGGTCTCGCGGGACGAGACGCGGCTCGACGTTCTCGCGTCCGACACCGACCCCATGCTCTCCGAGGCCTTCGACGAGAACGACTACAACGTTGTCGCCGACCTCGCCTCGCGCTTCTACTCGGTGATGCTCACCGACTGCGGCACTGGCATCGTGCACTCCGTCATGCGGGCGACCCTGCAGCGGGCCGACGCCATCGTCATCGTCTCCGGCGGGTCGATCGATGAAGCCCGTCTGGCCTCCGAGACGCTCACCTGGCTCGAGGCGAACGGGTACGGCGAGCTCGCCAAGAACTCCGTCGTCGCGATCAACACGGGCACGCAGGGCACCAACCTCGTCAAGCTCGAAGAGATCGAGGCGCACTTCCAGTCGCGCGTTCGCGAGATCGTCCGCATTCCCTACGACCAGCACCTTGCCTCCGGCTCCGTCATCAACTTCAAGGAGCTGGCCCCGCTGACCCGCGACGCAGCCCGCGAGCTCGCCGCGATCGTCGCCGACGGCCTGCCGGCGGTCCGACAGGCATGACCGTTCGACCCATCCGGCTCTTCGGAGACCCGGTTCTGCGTAGCGCCTGCGATCCGATTACACCGGGGGACCAGCGGGTCGCCGGGCTCATCGACGACCTTCTCGAGGGCGTCGCCGTCCCCGGCCGCGCCGGCCTGGCGGCAAACCAGATCGGCGTGGGCCAACGCGCCTTCAGCTACAACATCGATGGCGAGATCGGCTACATCATCAACCCGGTTGTCGTCGAGCTCTCGGGCGAGCCCGAGCTTGTCGACGAGGGCTGCCTCTCGGTGCCGGGCTTCTTCTTTCCGCGCTTGCGCTACCCCGAGGCCCGCGTCACGGGAATCGACCTCAACGGCAACCCCGTCGAGTTGCGCGGCACGGGCCTCATGGCACAGGCGCTGCAGCACGAGACGGACCACCTTGACGGCCACCTGTTCATCGAGGGCCTCGAGCCCGAGGTGAAGCGCGAGGCCATGCAGGCGATTCGCGCGTCGACCTGGTGGCGCACCGGCGCCAGTTCGGTCGGTTAACGCAGATCGAGCCTGCCGAGATCACATCCCGACAGGCTCGATGACTGCAATCGCCTAGTGCTGGATGGAAACCCCTTCGGTCTCTGCGGGGCTTCCGCTGTAGATGCCCTCGATGACATCCGCGAAGTCCTCGACGATGATGTTGCGCTTGATGCTCATCTTCGGGGTGAGGTGTCCGCTGGCCTCGGTGAGGTCGGTCGCGAGGATCTGGAACTTGCGGATCGACTCGGCGCGGCTCACCTTCGAGTTCGCGGCGTCGACCGCGCGCTGCACCTCGGCGATGACCTTGGGGTTGACGCTGGCCTCGGCGAGGGTCAGTTCGCCGTCCTCGCCGTTGTTCTTCAGCCACGCCGGAAGCATCTCGACATCGAGGGTGATGAGAGCCGAGATGAAGGGCTTCTGGTCGCCGACGACGATGACCTGGCCAATGATCGGGTTGGCGCGAATCGGGTCTTCGAGGGCCGCAGGCGACACGTTCTTGCCGCCGGCGGTGACGATGAGCTCCTTCTTGCGGCCGGTGATCTGCAGGAACCCGTCCTCATCGAGCGTGCCGATGTCGCCCGTCTTGAACCACTCGCCCTCCATCGTCTCCTTGGTGGCCTTCTCGTTCTTCCAGTAGCCGGCGAAGACGTTGACGCCCTTCACCCAGATCTCGCCGTCGTCGGCGATCTTGAGCCCG